>NZ_CP032229.1:301874-603748 GCF_004328625.1 Streptomyces seoulensis | reverse complement strand
ACCACCTCGGCGGACATCGTCTTGCCGGTGCCGGACTCCCCGGCGAACAGCGCGATCACGCCACGCCCCCGGCCGCCGCCCGGCCGCATGCCCCACCGGCCGAGCACCTGATCGCGGTGACGGGCGCGCACCGCGAGCTCGCGCAGACCCCGCAGGGTCCTCGGCGGCAGCACCAGGTCGTCCCAGCCGACCGCGGGCTCCACCCGCCGCGCCAGCCGGGCCAGCCCCGCGCCGTTCTGCGCCCGTACGGCGGCCCGTACGTCCTCGGCGTCCACCGGGCGACCGGCGAGTCCGGCGGTGCGCACGGCGGCGTCGGCCGCGCGCCGGAGCTGGCCCGAGTCGAGCCGGTGCGCGGCCACGGCACGCGCCAGGTCCTCGCTGCCCGAGCCGTCCGGGGCACCGGACGCCTCCAGCGCGAACCGCCAGCGCACGGCCTGCTGTTCGGGCGAGGAGGTGCCCACCGTGAAGGACACCGGGGTACGGACGGCCCACCCCGGGTCCCAGACCTGCGCGCCGTAGGTGAACAGCGGGATGCCGGACAGCGCCGCGCACACCGTGCGCAGCACATGGGTCCGCTCGGCGGGCTTGTCGGGGAGGTCGTCCAGCGGGCCGAGCACCACCCCGGCGCCGGTCAGCCGGGCCTCGCGGGCGGCGGCCGCGGCGAGTGAGGGCAGGTCACGGGCGTGCCGGGCCAGGGCAACCGCGTCCAGCACCAGCGGGACGCGGCCCGCTTCGCGCAGCGCCGCGTCCGCCAGGCCCTCGGGGGCACCGCCGACTGCCCGCAGGTGCACATGCCCGGTGCCGCTCCGGACCCCGGCCGCGGCCCGCCGGACCAGCGCGGGGTCGGCGGCCGGGTCGGCCGTCTGCTCCCCGAGCACCGAACCCAGGCGGGCGTCCGGCGCGGTGTCGCCCAGCAGATGCGCGGTCACCCGGTCGGGCACCGTCAGCACCCGGGACAGCGGCGGCCGTTCCGGCTCGTGGACCTCCAGCAGCCCGCCCGCGAGGAGCGGGGCGCCGGGGGAGAGGCGGAAGCGGGCCGGGGAGAGCCCGGTGTGCCCGCACAGTTCGAGGGCCAGCCCGACCGTGGGCCGGCGCCGGGTGAGGTCGTCGTTCAGATAGCCGTAGAGCTGCTCGAAGCGGGCGTCCAGGTCCGGCGCCAGGGCGACCAGCAGCAGGTCCAGGTCGAGCGGGCTGAGACCGAAGTCCCGGGCCAGGCGGCCGAGGGGGGTGTCCTCCGCCGACCGTTCGGGCTCGGTGGCCGACGGCTCGGCGCGGGTGTCGAGGACGCGCTGGGCGGCCTCGGGGGTGAGGTACTGGCCCCGGTAGGGGTCGTCCGGGTCGGGGTCGACGGCCCGCCGTGCGGCGACCGCCTTGCGTACCCGTTCCTCCACGGTGTGCAGCCGGTGCCACAGCTCCGGTTCCACGGGGTGCGTCATGGCTGGCGGTCACCCCTCCTGCGGCGCCGGGCCGGCGCGGGCCGCCGCTCCCGGGACCCGCCGAAGCCCTCGCCGCCTGGATCGTCGATCTCCGCGTACCGCAGCCGGCGGGTGGACTCCGGCTCGTCCGGCAGGGAGTGGGGCACCGACCGTACGACCAGGCCCTCGGTGACCGGGGGCGCGGCCACCCGCTCGATGCCGGCCAGCGGGGCGCGTACCCGCAACCCGAGTGACGGCTTCAGCTCGCCGCCCAGCGCGGACCACACGTCGGACGCGGCCGGGGCGTCCAGACCGGTGCCGCCCGCGTCCAGGCCCACGATCAGGCCCAGTTCGGCGAGCGAACCGGTCAGCAGACGCGGGGCCAGGGTGTCCGTGGACACCAGGGTGGACAGCACCTGGGACAGCAGCCGGTGCTCGTCCTGCGGGCGGCTCGCCCACGCGGTGACGAGGTACGTCAGCTCGAACCACCGGGCGGGCGAGCGACGGGCGACGACGAAGCCGTCCTCGTCGTAGATCTCGCCCGCGCTGCTGTTGCGCCGGGAGTTGTCCTCGCGGATGTCGTACAGGAACGCGCACACCGTGGGCGCGCTGCGCCGGGCCGCCCAGTCGCTGGTCGGCGCGTCGAAGACCACCTCGACGCCCGACGCTGCCAGCCCGGACTCCTCCAGCAGGCCCCGCAGGGCCTCGTCGACCTCGTGGATCACCGGCGGGTCACCTCGTCCGGCGGCTGCACACTGCCGTTGACGACCAGGAAGTCCGTCTTCACCGGGGAGAAGCCGGGGCCGCTCGCGGTGATGGTGCGCGGGCCCGTCTGGTCCTTGGCGAGGATCAGGAGCTGCCCGATGAACGTGCCGTCCGGCAGCGGCACCGTCGGCGCGGCGGCCGCGGTGATGCCGGGCTTCCAGCGGAACCGGACCGGCACGCCCGGCGGGAAGTCCTTGCCGCGCACCGAGGTCACGAAGCCGGGCTTGCCGATCGGCGGCACGGCGACGATCTTGGGCTGGAGGACACGCAGCCGCTGCCGGGCGGAGTTGTCGCCTCGGTCGGCGTCCGTACCGGTGGTGGTCAGGGTGCCGGTGACCTCGGCGGTCAGCGCCTTCTTCGGGGTGAGCACGACCTGAAGGGTGCTGCGGGCACCGGGCGCCAGATCGGGCAGCGCGCAGAGCCAGTTGGCGTCACAGCCGGGCGGGCGCCCGTTGTTCGGGATGTCCGCCGGCAGCCCGATGCGCAGCCGGAGCCCGGTGGCCAGCGCGTTGCGGCCGTTGCGGACGGTGTACGTGACGACCACGCGGCCGCCGACATAGCCGGGGTTCGGGTTGGCGGTGACCGTCACACCCGGACCGGCCTTCGGCGCCGGGGGTTCCGGGACCGGCGGCGCCGGGGGCGCGGGCGGCACCGGAGGCGTCGTGGGCGGGGTCGGAGTGGGCGGGGCAGGGCTCGGCGTCGGGTCGGGCGGGGCGGGCGCCTCGCGCACCGGGACCACCGTGCGGTCGGTGTTGTCGCTCGGGTCGGGGTCGATCACCGCGCCGGTCACCGACCAGTCCACGGGCTGGTCGCCGGGCGTGACCCCGGTGAAGGTGACGGTCACCGGGACGGTGGCGCCGGGCGGCACCACGCCGAGGTCGCAGGTGAGGCCGCGCACGTCGCAGTTCCGGCCGGGCGCGGTCAGCCCGGTGACGGTCGCACCGAGGGGCGGCGCCACGGTGAAGCGGGTACCGGGAGAGGCCGCGGGGCCCTGGTTCACGACGTCGACCCGGACGGTGCCGGTACGGCCGACGATCACCTGCCCCGAGGTGTCCGGTGCCTGTACGGCCAGGTCCACGGACTGCTGTACCGAGGGCTCCTTCTGACGGCCCGCCAGCCCGGTGGTGAGCGGGGTCAGGGCGCCCGACTCGACGTCCACCCGGCTCAGCTTCTCCGGGCTGTTCGCCGCGAGCTGGGCACGCGAGCTGAACACCAGAGCGGTGCCGTCCGCGGTCCAGGCGGCGTCACGCGGCTGGAACGGACCCGTGCCCGCGTTCGGCAGCTCCCGGCCGCAGGCGCCCGGCAGGCCGCGCCCGGCGGCGGGCAGCAGCACCCGGCAGTCGTCGCCCGACACCGAGGTCAGCAGGAGCCCGCCCTGCTGGTCCACCCGGCCGCCACCGGCCTTGCGGTTGAAGGCGATGGTCTGCCCGTCCGGCGAGAAGGCCGGGCTGTCGTCGATGACGTCACAGGCGCCGGGGCAGTCGGCGGCGCTGAGGTCGCGCTGCTGGCCGAGACGGTCGACCGGGACGGTCCAGATGTGCTTGTTGCCGTTGCCCCCGTTGATCACCTGCGTACGGGTGAAGGCGAGCTGGGTGCCGTCCGAGGACCAGGTCGGCTGGGCGTCGGTGCCCTGCGCCTGTCCGGCCGGCGGAGTGATCGTGCCCCGCAGCGCGCCGGTCGCCACGTCGGCGATGAGCACCTTGCTGGGACCGGCCGCGTCGCCGGTGCCGCCGGGCGAAGTGCGCCGGAAGGCGATGTACCTGCCGTCCGGGGAGAAGGTCGGGTCGGTGTCCCAGTCCTTCGCGCCGCGTCCGGCCAGCGGCAGCGGCCGCGCGTTGGAGCCGTCGGCGTCGGCGAGCCAGATCCGCTCGATGCGTCCGGCGTCGGAGTCCTCGAACCGGGTCAGCACGATCTGCCGCCCGTCCGGGGTGTAGTTCTGCCGCTCCGTCCACGGGTCGGACCCGGCGGCGGGCTGGAACAGCGGGTCCTTCGTCGGGTCCGTGTTGGTGTCGGCCGCCGGGTCCTCGTTCAGGATCGTCAGACCCAGGTCACGGGGGTCGGAACCGTCCGCGCGGGCGTCCTGGAGGGTCACCACGTGCGGTCCGGCGGCGGTGGTGCGGTCCACCACGGTCCCGCCGCCGTCCACCGGTCCGAGCCAGGTGACCGTGCCGACCTCGCGGTCCTCGGTCAGGACGAGCGACCGGTTGGCGTCGTTGTCGGAGTGCACGACCGTCTTGAAGACGTGGTCGAAGTCGCCCTCGCAGGTGCAGTCGCGGTCCGGGCTGAGGAACAGCAACTGGTTCCCGTCGGGCAACCAGGCTGCCCCATGGGTACGCCAGCCTGCCTCCGTGGCGCCCAGCAGCGGGCCGCCGTCACCCGAACTCGCGTAGACATAGCGGAGCTTGGGGCCGTCTGCGGTGGTCGCCGTGTAGGCGATGATGTCCCGCTTCTCGGCGTTGTCCAGCGGGTTCCACGCCGGTTCGCTCGCCGTGCCGTTCGCCGGATCGGTGACCCGGTTCACGGTGCCGCCGCCGAGCGGGCGGACGTAGACCTGCTGCCCCACCAGGGGATCGGCGTCACTGGAGTACGCCAGGCGCTGCCCGTCCGGCGACACCGTCGGGCACTCCTCGTCGGCCGGGGTGTTCGTCAGCCGGGTCAGGCCCGTGCCGTCGGTGCGCACCAGCCACAGGTCGCGCTGGGTGGCGCCGCCGGGACCGCCGGGCTCGGCCGAGTCGAAGACGACCGAGCGGCCGTCGGGCGTCAGCCGCGGGTGTGCCGCGTCCCGGCCGCTGGTCAGCTTGGCCACGGAGCCGTCGGCGGCCCGGAGGTAGACCTGCGGGTTCCGCTCGTCCCGGCGGCTGGCGAAGACCAACTGGTCGCCCAGCGCCGAGGGTTCCACGTCGTAGTGGGTCGCGCCAACGCCGAACAGCGGGGCGCTGGACTTCGTCGTCTCCACCCGGCCCAGGCTGCGGTGCCGGGTGCCGGCGTAGGCGATCCGGGTGACCCCCTCGTCACCGGCTCGGGGGCGGGCCTTCGCCGTACCGGGACCGGCGGCCGCCGTCACCGCCAACAGGGGGACCAGCAGCAACAACGCCAGGCCGATCCGCTCCAGCGGGTACCGCCACCCGCCGGCCTTGTCCGTGCCCGTCACGGGCCCACCTCACCGTCCGCACTCCAGCTTTCGCACAACCGTCCGCCATCCTGGGCGTCGCCGTCCCTGGTGCGGCAGGGCCGGCGGGACGCTCCCGGGGGAAGCGGCGGAGGGGCTTTCGGGCAGTGTGCCGACAGCCCCTGGTCGGTACACCTCTCAGATCAGGCCGTTGCGCAGCGCGTAGCCGACCGCGTGGGCCCGGTTGCGGAGCTGCAGCCGGGTGATCACCTCGTGCAGCACGTTCTTCACGGTCCGCTCGGAGTACGAGGTCTTCCGGGCGATCTCCCCGGTGTCCAGGCCCTCCGCCACCAGCCGCAGCATCTCCGTCTCCCGGGGCGCCAGCGTGGACAGCGAGGCCGCCCTCGGGTCCAGCGGGGAGGAACGCTGCATGCTGCCGACGTGGGTGAGGAGTTTGGCGAGCAGATCGCCGGGCAGCATGCCCTCGCCGTTGGCTATGGCGAGGACCAGACGCAGCAACCGGTCCTGGTCGGCCTCGGCACGGCGGAGCACCGCCGCCACCCCGTTGTCTATGGCGCGCTGGAGAGCGTCACCCGACTCGAAGGTGCCGACGACCAGGCCGGTCCGGGTCGCGGAGTTGTGGCGCAGCCGGTTGAGCAGGGCCGATGTCTCGTCATCCACCGTGTCGACGGTGATCAGGGAGACCTGGGCGCTGTCCGCGGCCCCGGCCTCCACGAACTCGATCTCGGGGCGCTGGCGCAACTGGTGCACGATGCCGACGTAGAGCACGGGATCGGGGGCATAGACGGTGACAGAGACCCGTTCGGGCCGCCTGGCGGAGGTGGTCCAGGGGGCCGTGTGGGCGGCGGGAGCGGGATGGTTGGCCTGGGGGCAGCTCGTGGTCATGAGTCCTGATTCCATCGAACGTGTGGGGGTGGTGCGACGGGCCGGTGGAGCAACGTGCGGGACCGGGCGGCGGAAGTCGGCCCGCGCCGGGTCTTCGGTCAACTGGCGTAAGCCAAAAGGGAGTCGGTGAGTGCTGTCCGGGGCACGAGCGCTGCCCGCGGGCTTGCCCTCGCGTCTCTCCGAAAGGAAGGGACCGCGTCATACGGTCGCCGGGTGACGTCTCCAGCATCCACCCCCAGCCCCGGCGCGCCCGGTTCCGACATCCCCGCGGTGTCGGTGACGCCCGGCGGGCTCGCCACCACCACCCTGACCGTCCGCAACGACAGCGACATCGTCGAGGCATACGGCCTCGAGGTGGTCGGCGACTGCGCTGCCTGGGCCACGGTGGAGCCCGCGCGCGTATCTCTCTACCCGGGCACCTCCGAGACGGTGACCATCCGGCTCGAACCCCCGAGGTCCCCCGAGGTCCGCGCCGGTGAGGTGCCGCTCGCCGTACGCGTGCTGCCCACCGAGCACCCCGAGGCCGTGCGGGTGCCCGAATCGACCGTGCGGGTCGAGGAGTTCCGGGAGCTGCGCGCCGAGATCGCCCCGCGCCGCCGCCGTGGCTGGCTGCGCGGCCGCTACCGGCTCGCGCTGCGCAACGAGGGCAACTCCCCGGTGACGCTGGGCTTCACGCCCGCCCAGCCCGGCGAGGAACTCCGCTTCACCCTCAAGCCCGCCGAACAGGCGCTGGAGCCCGGCGAGTCGGCGGAAGTGGGTCTGCGGGCCCGTATCGGCAAGCCGGTGTGGTTCGGCGCCCCGGTCATCTGGCCGTTCACGGTCACCGTCGCCGAGACGGCGGCACCGGACGCGACGCTGCCGGAGCGCCCGGACACCATCCGTACCTCGCTGGACGCCGAGTTCGTCCAGATCCCCGTCTTCCCCAAGTGGCTGCTCGCGGTGCTCGCCGCGCTGATCGCCCTGCTCCTCGCCTGGTTCACCCTGGTGCGCCCCGCCGTGCGCAGCGCGGCCAAGGAGGCGGCCGACGAGGTCGTCCAGCAGCGGCCCACCCCCGGCGGCAGCGAGCAGGCCGGCCAGGGCACGGGAGCCGACGGCGGGCGGCCCGGCACCGGCGGTGGTGGCGCGGGCAGTCAGCCGGGCACGGGCGGCGGCGACGGTACGGGCACCGGGACCGGAACCGGCAACGGCGGGGGTGGCGGCGGAGCCGGCGGCGGCCAGAGCTCGGCCACCATCGACGTGCAGACGGGCGGCGGCGCGGAGAAGACCGGCACCTACACGGTCCCCGCGGACAAGGTGTTCCAGGTCACCGACATCGTCGTGGCCAACTTCCAGGGCGACGAGGGGGTGCTGACCATCAACTTCGGTGACCGGAAGATCACGACGATCGCGCTGGAGACCTTCCGCAACCAGGACTATCACTGGGTCACCCCCATCAGGATCTCCGCGAACGACACGGTCACCGCCCAGGTCACCTGTGCCAAGCCCGGTACCCCCGCCACCGGCAGGCGGGCCCAGGAGTGCCATGAGGTGCTCAACGTCAGCGGAGTGCTCAGCGACATCAGGTGACTTGGGCGTCACGCCCATGCTCTGCGAGACGCGCCGTGATGCAAAGCCGTGACAGGGCCGGGAGTCCGGAAAAAGGACTCCCGGTTCTGTCGATCATGTGACCGAATTGCTCGACTATGTTCGGGTGTCTTGCCTGAATTTCTCTCGGTAACCGCAAGTAGGCGCCATTGACTACGAATCAAACTTGGCTTGATCTCCTCTAAGCATCGGAGCCGGTTCACCGTCATGATCCGGTTCCGCTCGAGTGGGTGAGGGAGCGCGTTGCGCACACACAGGCACGGGACGGACCGGGACGGAACGCACGGTCCCGACACCGATCGGGCACGGCGGGCCGGCGCGCCGGCGCCTCCGCTTCTGGCCCTCCAGCGGTCGGCCGGCAACGCGGCGGTGTCCCGGCTGGTCGCGGACGCCCGCACCGAGGACGTCGTGCAGCGGTCGCCCGAGCCCTCGCGGCCGCCCTCGCGGACCTCGCAGAAGTCCGGGGACTCGCAGGAGACCGAGAGCTCCCAGGAGTCCGCGCACTCGATGACCGCCGTCGACCGGCGGAAGATCAAGTTCGCTCAGGACAAGGCGGAACTCCTGGGGCGCGTCGGCCGGATCGAGGTGCTGAAGAACGTGCCCGGCTTCATGTCCGGACTCGACGCCTTCCTCGACAACATCGAGGCCGACATGAAGGCCGGGCAGCCCACCGCCGTGGACGGAGCCGCCATCGACCGGATCATCGACGGCTTCCACGATCCCCGGGTCCAGGGCCACCGTGTCCAGTACTCCTGGTTCGTCCGGCAGCAGGGCAAGGAGGGGTTCCAGGGGGCGCTCGACCGGGTCGCGGCCGGCTCGACGGAGCACGGGCATCTCTGGTCCAAGATGAACTCGGCCATCCCCACCGAGGACGCGAGCGTAGGCCACGGTGTGGTGCTGGAGGCGTCCATACAGGGCCGTATCTTCGACGGCCTCCTTTTCGGCCTGCCGACCTGGAGCGCCTCCGACGCCCTGGCCGCGCTGTGGAAGCGCCTGTCGACGACCTACGTCCAGGCCCTCACCGGCACCGTCACCGCCCACGCCCTGGACGGCACCGTGGGATCCAGCGTGCTCAGCACCCTGGAGTGGCCCGAGCTGCGCGCCTCCATCGCCGACAACCGTGTGGACGGGCTGTCCTTCGTCGTCTACCGCTCCCGCGAGGACCCCTCGGGCGGCCCAATGATCCTTGAGCCGGTGGAGACCTTCCAGGTCCGCACCCAGGACGAGTTCGACAACCTGCCCGAGGCGCCGGCGGACCAGTCCTGGCGCGACGGACAGCGCGTGATCGACCAGCAGCAGCGCGCCGCTCTCGCCGACATCCACTCGCGCGAGGACGAGATCCTGGCGCTCGACGAGTTCGTCAGCGACCTCTTCCGGCGACACGGCCGCGACCTGCGCTTCCGGGACACCCGTACCCCGCCCAACACCCGCTCCCAGTCCGCCCGCGAATCGCCCCGTTCGGGCTCGCCGGGTGGCGCCTGAGTCCGGACTACGGTCCGCCGCCTCATCTCCGGCCTGCGTACGGCCGAGTGCGGCCCCGCCCGGGGAGGGACGGGGCCGCACTCGGGTGCTCAGGCCGCCGGAAGGGTCCACTTCTGGGCCGCCGAACCGTTGCAGGTGTAGATCTGCAGGCGGGTGCCCTCCGCCGTGGCGGAGTTGGGATCGTCCAGGCACAGACCGGAGTTGGCGTTCTTCAGGGAGCCGTCCGAGCCGGCCGTCCACTTCTGCGCCCCGGTGCCGTTGCAGGCGTACAGCTGGACGAGGGTGCCGTTGACCGTTCCGCTGTTCGTCACGTCGAGGCACTTGCCGAGGGTGCGCAGGGTGCCGTCCGAGGCGACCGTCCAGTCCTGGGCGTATGTGCCGTTGCAGGTCCAGAGCTGGATCGCGGTGTGGTCCGCCGTACCGGAGTTGGCGTCGTCCACGCAGAGCGAGGAGCTGACACCGGCCTTCACCGGACCCACCCGGGGCTTGGCCGGGGCGGAGGTGTCATCGGGGTACGACGGGGGTGCGGCCGAAGTCCCGCTCGCCCAGCCGGTGTTGGCGGTGGTGCCCAGGGTGAAGCCGAGGGTGCCTCCCGAGGTGAGCGCGGACGTCGGGGCGTAGGCGTTGTTCCACGCCGAGCCGTTGAAGGTCGCGGACTGGACGTAGGGGGCGTTGTCCGCCGCGCCGGTGCCGTTGACGGTCAGCGTCTTGCCCGAGGGCAGCGTGACCTGCGCCTGCGGGAACAGCGGGGAACCGAGGGCGAGATCGGCCGTGCCCGGCGTCATCGGGAACATGCCGAGCGCCGACCATACGTACCAGGCACTCATCGCGCCCAGGTCGTCGTTGCCGTCGGCCAGCCCCGCCGGGGAGTTGGACCAGATCTGGTCCTGGACCGCGCGCACCGTCGCCTGGGTCTTGTACGGCATGCCGATGTAGTCGTACTCCCAGGGGAGTTCGATGCTCGGCTCGTTGCCCACCCAGGCGTAGCCGTTGGCACCGGTGTAGCTGCGCAGCACGGTGTCCAGGTAGTCGCCCATCACCTTGTTGCCGCCCTTGGCGGTGGCGAGCCCGGCCACGTTGAACGGCACCATGCCGGTGTAGATCCAGGAGTCGGCCTCCACCATGTCCGTCCCGCTGGTCGGGTCGAACCCGCCGGTCCAGCTGCCGTCGAGGTTGCGCGGCTGGACGAAGCCGGAGGCCGGGTTGAGCACGTTACGCCAGTCCTGCGCCCGGTGCGCGTACGTCTTCTGGCTCCCGCTGTCACCCAGGGCGCCGGCGAAGGCGGAGAGGGCGAAGTCGGCGGTGTTGTATTCCAGGGTGGTGGCCACGGGGCCGTAGAAGTTGCAGCAGCCGTAGCTGCCGTCGTGCGGCTCGTAGCCGGGGTTGTCGAGGTAACTGAGGCCGGGGCGGTCGTTGTTGGCGGTGCTCGCCTGCTTCAGCAGCCCCGCGAGCGCCGCCGAGGTGTCGAAGTTCCGTGCGCCGAAGGCGTAGTAGTCGGCGATGATCGCGGCGGCCGGGTCACCGACCATGACGTAGGACTCGCCGTTGTTCTCCGACCACTTGGGGAAGATCCCGGTCTGCTGGTAGTCGTCGAGCATCGACTGGGCGGTGTCGGAAGCCACTTGGGGACTGACCAGCGCCTCCAGCTGGGCCTGGGAACGGTAGATGTCCCAGCCCGAGTAGTTGGCGTACGCGGCCCTGTGACCGGAGTCCACCGTGTGCGTCCTGCCGTCGAAGCCGAAGTACTGGCCGTTGGTGTCGCTGATGACGTTCGGGTGCAGCAGCGAGTGGTAGAGCGCGGTGTAGAAGATCTTCTGCTGGTCCGAGGTGCCGCCACCGATCAGCACCTTGCCCAGCGCCGAGTCCCAGGCGTCGTGCGCCGAGGTGCGGATCGCGTCGAAGTTCCAGTTGGGGTTCTCTGCGACCCGGTTGGCGCTCGCGTTGGCGATCGACACGTAGGAGACGCCCACCTTGGCCTGGACGGTCTGACTGGAGCTGGTGTCGAAGGTGACGTGGGCGTTGGACGCGGCGGCCTTCGGAGTCGCACCGCCCTTGACGGACTTGGGCGCGGTGCCGTGCAGGCGCGGGTGGTTGGGCTTGTCCGCCGCGTTCTTCCCGGCCCGCTTCGCGCTCGGCGCGGGCTTCTCCGGCGCGAGTGAGCTGCCGCTGGTGGCGAACGGCCGGTCGAAGACCATGTCGAAGTACACGGTGTAGCTGTTGCCCGCCCCGCAGAACCGGCCGCTCGTGACCTGGCCGCTGACCTCGGTGCTGGACACCACGTTGAACTGGGTCGAACTCCCGCCGTTCTGACTGCTGTTCAGCTTGAACAGCAGGTTCGCCTGAGTGGTGGCCGGGAAGGTGAACCGCGCCATCCCGCTCCGCGCGGTGGTGGCCAGCTCGGTGGTCACCTTGTTGTCCAGCGCGACCTTGTACGACCCGGCCGTGGCGGACTCGTTGGCGTGCGAGAAGGAGTCGGTGGCCGAGTTGTTGACCGCGCCGACCGTCGGCAGCACCGGCACGTCCCCCGCCGCCCCGCAGCCGGGCCCGGCGATGTGCGTGAGGCTGAACCCGGTGATCGAGGCGTCCTTGTACTCGTACCCCCCGCCCGGCGGCCGCGACGAGGTGTCCGGACTCCACTGCACCATGCCGAACGGCACGTCCGCGCCGGGGAAGTCATTGGCGTCGTTGGACGTACCGATGAACGGGTTGACCAGATCGGCCGGATGAGCCACGAGAGCGGCGACCCGCGCGGGCGCCGCGGAAGCGGGCAGCGCGTACGCACCGACCAGCGCGGCCCCTGCCACGGCGGCAGCCACCGCATACCCCCGGCGCGCACGCCGGGGTCTGCCTGACGAGATCCAGGACATCGTTCTGTGCCTCCTGAAGAAGTGGGGGAGAGCGAGGCGGGACCGGGAACCTCCCTGACGACCTGACAACGTTGTCTCAGCGCTGTGGCAACGTAGTGGTGGGTCGTGCTCACGTCAATGCTGTGCGTGAGGGCAGCTCGAAGTCCGGGTGGTTCGGGTCCCTAGGGCAGCCGCTGAGGCGGGCCGAAGCGGACGGGGACGCCGGGGGCGTGGAGGACGCTGACGGGGGCGTCGGCCGGGGCGGGGAGTCCGGCTGCCGCGATGGCTGACTCGTCGTACGAGGTCAGGTCGCAGTGGGTGAACGTCCACCGGGGGTGGGTGTTCGGCAAGTAATAGGTGCGGCCGCGGAGTTGGGCGTGCAGGCCCCAGCGGCAGGTGAGGAAGTGCTCCAGGGTGGTCGCCTCGTACGGCTCGGGGGAGATGTCGGCCCGGACGCGGGCGCCCGCTCCCGAACCGTCGCGCCGGAGGCTGGCGTAGGAGATTCCGGTGGCGGTGCGGCGGGTGTGGATGCGGGCCCAGCGGTAGGGCAGGCCGAACGCCGTCCGGGCCGTCAGGACGGGCAGCAGGCGGTCGCAGTCCAGGGAGCGGAACACCACTCCGCGCCGCCCGAGGGCGTCCCTGCTGTACAGGCGGACATTCACCTCGCCGAAGCTGCCCAGGTAGGAGACGGCGGGCCCCCGTCCGAAGGCCAGGTGGTCCATGCGGAAGAAGACGAGGCCGACGTAGGCGCGGCCCTCGTGGAGGTCGGGACACGTCCCCGGAGGCAGCAGCCGTGCCACCTCGTCGGGGTCGACTTCCCAGTGCAGGAAGACCAGTTCACGCCACCATTGCCGGAACAGGACGCGCGACAGGGGGCGTGGGGACAGGGGCGTGACGTCCTCCACGTGAGCTGACGTACCTGCCGTCACGTCGTACCCCGCTTCGACCGGGCGCTGTCCACGACCCGCGCGTCCATGCGCATCCCCTCCACGATGACGTCGACCGCCTCGGCCACCGTGATGCCCGGCGGCAGCGGCGGAGCGGTGCCGGTCACCGCGCGCCCGGCGAACCCGGACTCGACGTGCGGCAGGCAGACCTCCAGCACCCCCACCCCCGCTCGCCGCAACTCCCGCCGGGTCGCCGTCAGCCAGGTGGCCAGCGCGGCCTTGGCCGCCGCGTAGTCCGCCATGCCGGCCGGGGCCGAGCGGGCGACGGTCCCCGTGACGGCGGCGAGCAGGCCGCCCGGGGACACATGGGCGGACGCGGAACGCAGGATCGCCATCGGCGCGAGCGCGTTCACCGCCATCACGTGTTCCGCGACCGCCTCGCCGATCTCACCGACCGGCCCGAACGCGGCCACCCCCACACAGACGACCACGGCGTCGAGCCCGCCCAGTTCCCGCGCCGCCCAGGCCGCCGTGCCCTCGGCGCCGTCGAGGTCCCAGGCGTCGAAAATCCGCGAGGGCCCGGGACCGCACCGCTCACGCACCCCGGCCAGCCGGGCCGGGTCGCGCCCCGCGAGCGCGGTCACCGCTCCGACCCCGGCCAGCCGCTCGGCCAGCGCCGACCCGATGTCACCGGTCGCCCCGGCGACGAGAACGCGCGCGCCCCGGATCTCCACACCACGCCTCCCGCCTCTCACGTCCTCGGAACACTTCGCCCGGTGAGGGCCCGGCGGATGCGGCGGGGCGGCTTTTACGGGCCCGAGCGCCAAGACGCCCGAGGCCGCGCGGCTCGGCCTGCCGAACTCGTGGCACGCCGTGACCGTGGTACGAGAAGTTCCGCTTCGAACCCACGGCCCCCGCCTCGGTGGGCACGCACCGCTTCTCAAGCCGCTGCTTACCAAGGCAGCACCCCGCTCTTGTCCCGGAGCGTCCCGGTGGGACCGTCCGCGCCGGGCGTCGCCAGGCGGACCAGCCCACCGCCCTCGGTGTCGTCACCGCGATCCTGGCGGGCGTCATCCGGACCACCACCGCTCCGTCCGGACCGCAGGGCTGCATGGGCGTCCAGGGCGCGCTCGCCGCAGGCGAGTCGGGCCGTGCTGCCCGGGAACTGCTGATCGGCTGGCGCAACGACGGCTACCTGCGGATACGGGAGCGGTTCGAGCGGGCCGTCGAGGAGGGCGACCTGTCGACGGAAGCCGACGCGGGGCTCCTGGCCCGGTACGTCACCACGCTGGCCCACGGCATCGCCGTACAGGCGGCCGGTGGGGTGTGCCGGGACGAGCTACGGGCGATGGCAGACGCGGCGCTGCGGGGATGGCCGCCCAGGTAGGGGGCGAGTGAAGAGTCGCCCCGAGTGTGCGAACCCGCCCCTGCCGCTACGGAGGCGGAGTTCAGGCGCCCGTACGCAGGATGCCCTCGACTCCGTCCAGGAACGTCGCGCAGATCAGCGCCGGGTCGAAGAGGCAGCCGGCGGCCATCGCGCCGTCGCGGAGCATGACGAAGTGGCGGCCGGTCACCTCGGCGGGGGAGCAGCCGGCGTCGTCCATGAGCTGCGTGGCGGTCTCCAGGAACCACTGCCGGTGGGCCAGTACGGCCTGGTGGACGGGGTGCGCCGGGTCGGGGTACTCGGCCGCCGCGTTCAGGAAGGCGCAGCCACGGAAGCCGGGGGACCGGATGCCCTCGGCGATGGACCTGCCCACGGCGCGGACCGTCTCGGCGGGCGGAAGGCCCTGTGCCCGGACGGCGTCCACCTGCCCCCGGATGCCGCGATCGGCCTGCTGGAGGTAGGCGAGGATCAGCTCGTCCTTGCCCTTGAAGTGCCGGTACAGGGTGGCGCGCGTGACCTGGGCCTCCGCGATGATCCGGTCGACGCCGACGGAGTGGATGCCCTCCGCGTAGAAGATCCGGGTCGCCGTGTCGAGCAGCCGCGCGCGCGCCTCGGACGTGCTCTTGCCTTCTGTGCGGGTGCTCATGGCGGCCACGGTAGCAGGCGGCGAGGGAGAACGTTCGGTCTTGACAGGGGGGATGGGGGTCTCTTAGATGAAAGAGGGAGACCGAACGTTCTCCCTCTTCTTCGACTCCCTGTGGAAGGGCACCCCATGGCCTCGTCCATCACCGCCCCCGTTCCCGTCAAGAGCGACACCGCGGCACTGCGCCGCCTGTACTTCCTCCGCTTCGCGTTCGCCGCCGTGTGGGCCGCCCTGGTGTTCGCCACCGCGCACACCCTGAGTCCCCTCGGCGCGACACTGCTGGTGCTCTATCCCCTGTTCGACGTGGCGTGCGCGGTCGTCGACCTCAGGTCCGCCAGGGCGAACCAGGGCCCGGTGCGGGGTCTCTGCGCGAACATCGCGCTCAGCACCCTCACCACCGCCGGTCTGGCCGCCGCGGCCACCTCGGGCATCCCGGCGGTCCTGCGCGTCTGGGGCGCCTGGGCCGTCACCGCCGGAGCCGTCCAGCTGATCGTCGGCGCCCTGCGACGCCGGCACGGCATGGCCGGACAGTGGCCGATGATCCTCAGCGGCGCCATCTCCACCCTCGCCGGAGCCTCGTTCATCGCCCAGGCCGCAAAGCCGGACGCCTCCTTGGGTTCTCTGGCGGGCTACGCCTTCCTGGGCGGGGTCTTCTTCCTGGTCTCCGCGCTCCGCCTGGGCCGGGCCGACAAGGTCGGCTGACTCCCCTCGCGGGATGCGCGCGCCGACCGGGGGAGCGGCCTAGGTGTATTGATCACGAGCGTTGTTGACACGGCTGTGGTCTTGAACATGGCGAAGACCTCCGGTGTGGTGGGAGCTGTCTAGGAACTCACCGCACGGAGGTCTTCGTGCCCCACCGTAATGCCCGGCTGACCGTCTTCGGTAGGAGGCTGCTGGTCGAACGTGTCCGCTCAGGCCGTCCGGTCGCTCATGTGGCCGCCGAGATGGGTATCTCCCGCGCCACCGCCCATAAATGGATCCGCCGGTGGCGGACCGAGGGCGAGGCGGGACTGCAGGACCGCTCCAGCCGACCTCGCACGACGCCGCACCGGACCGCGTCCGCGGTGGAAGACCGCGTCTGCGACCTGCGGCAGAGCCGCAAGCTGGGCCCGGCCCGGATCGGCCCGATCGTGGGCCTTCCCACCTCGACCGTGCACCGGATCCTGACCCGCCACCGCCTCAACCAGTTGGCCTGGATCGACCGGCCGACCGGCACCGTCATCCGCCGTTACGAGCGTGACCGGCCCGGCGAGCTGATCCACGTGGACGTGAAGAAGCTGGGCCGGATCCCCGACGGCGGCGGCCACAAGACCCACGGCCGCGAGGCCGGCCGCCCGATCCGCGGCATGGGCTTCGACTACGTCCACTCCGCCGTCGACGACCACTCCCGCCTGGCCTACAGCGAGATCCACCCCGACGAGAAAGCCGCGACCTGCGCGGGCTTCCTGACCCGCGCGGCCGCCTTCTTCCACGCCCAGGGCATCGACCGGATCGAGCGGGTCCTGACCGACAACGCCTGGGCCTACCGCAAGGGCCTGGCCTGGAAAAAGGTGCTCACCGAGATCGGTGCGGCCGGCAAGCTGACTCGCCCCTACCGGCCGCAGACCAACGGCAAGGTCGAACGCTTCAACCGCACCCTGCTCGACGAATGGGCCTACCAGCGGCCCTACACCACCAACACCGAACGCACCGACGCCCTGGCAGACTTCCTCCACACCGACAACCACCACCGCTGCCACACCGCACTCGGAGGCCACCCACCGATCAGCCGCGTCAACAACGCTCGTGATCAATACACCTAGCCCTTGCTCCACCCGGTCGGGCCGGAGTACACATCCAGCAGGTCCACCACGAAGACCAGGGTGGAGCCCGGCGGGATCATGGGAGACGGCGACTGATTGCCGTACCCGAGGCGCGGCGGGACGATGATCTCGCGCCGGCCGCCGACCCTCATCCCCCGCACGCCCCGGTCCCAGCCCTTGATGACCTTGCCGCTGCCCAGGGCGAACTTGTACGGCTCTCCCCGGTCCCAGGAGGCGTCGAACTCCTTCCCGGACGCGAAGGCCACCCCGACGTAGTGGACCCGGACCACCATGCCCGGCTTGACCTCGGGCCCGTCCCCGACCACCAGATCCCGGACGGTCAGCTCGGCAGGAGCATCGCCCTCTGGGACGTCGACCTCGGGCTTCGTCAGTTCGCTCACCGCAACCTCATCACTCTTCGCCACTGTTCGCCGAAAGCCCGTCGCGCGGGCCGGCCGGCCATGTGGACGCTCCACATATCCGATGGTCACGCTACCGAGGGCGCGGCACGCGAGCCCGGCCCTCCGCCGGTCAGGCGGGCGGCTGGGCGAGGCCCTCCACGGTCCGCAGCTCGCTGTCGTAGCTCCGCGCCGATACGAACGCTCCCTCCCAAGGGTCGGACAGCTCGGCGGGCAGAAGTTCCGTGGGCCATGAGCCGGGTCCCGACCGCGTCCGGCCGAGGCTGAGGTGAGGCACCCAGTTCTCCGGCTCGAAGAGCGGATTCCCGGCCCCGGGCAGCAGCTCCCACACCTGCCGCTGCAAGGCGGCCAGCCCGGCCTCGGGCACAACTCCCCACGCCAGTGTCGAAGTTCGCCCCTCGAACCGAAGCGTCCCCGCCAGCCGCAAGGGCAGGGGGAGTACCGAGAGCGCCTCCGTCAGCGAGGGCCGTGCGTCCCACGGCAGCTCGGACGCCGTCGTCAGCGTGAGGTGTGGCCGGTTCGTCGGGTGCCGGTGGCCGGCCAGGCTGGGCATCCCCAGCTCCGCGAGCCGTCCCCAGACCCGCCGCACCCGCTCCTCGGTCGCCTCGTCGGGCAGCAGTTCCACGGTGCGCACCGGACCAGCGTAGGGCGCGCGCCGGATTCCCCCACCGCGGGCTGACCAGGGCGGGCGTGCGAGGGTGAAGTATGACGACGGAACGATTTGAAGTCACGCGCCAGCTGGCCGCCTCCCCCGCGACGATCTTCGATGTGCTGCGCTCCCCGCAGGGCCATGTGGCCATCGACAGCTCCGGAATGCTCCAGTCCGCGGAGGGCGACCCGGTGAACGCCGTGGGGGACGAGTTCGTCGTCCACATGGACCGGGAGGCGCTCGGAGACCTCCCCATGGGCCGCTACGACGTGACCGTGATCATCACCCGCTACGAGCCCGACACCCTCCTGGAATGGACGATCTCGGGCACCATCCAGCCGCCCATCCGCCACCTCTACGGCTACCGCCTCACCCCCAACGAGTCCGGCACGCTGGTCACTTCGTACTACGACTGGAGCCAGATCGACGACAAGTACCGCAAGGCGGGCATCTTCCCCGTCATCCCGGAAGCCGGCCTCCGCGCCACCCTCGGAATCCTGGCTCGCACGGTGGCGCGGGACTAGCCCGGACCGGCATCCGTGCCCCCACCCGCGAACCGGCCTCCGCCCGGTCGGCAGGGTATTGACAAATCATTCAGTGAGCCAGAGTCTGCATACCAATATGCAGGGCGGTGGGTGAGCGCGGAGGGCGGACGATGGACAGGGCCGGTCGTGACGAGCAGACGGACGCGCGCACCAAGGGCAGCCCCGGTGGTGTGATCGAGCGGCATTCCATCGACGTGGTGCCGGACGGTGAGCGACACGGCCGGGCGTTCAGTCAGTTCACGCTCTGGCTCGGGGCGAACCTCCAGATCACCGCCATCGTCACCGGCGCCCTCGCCGTCGTCTTCGGCGGTGATGTCGTCTGGTCGCTCGTGGGGCTCGTCGCCGGCAACCTGCTGGGCGGCGCGGTCATGGCGCTGCACTCCGCGCAGGGCCCGAGGCTCGGACTCCCGCAGATGATCCAGTCGCGGGCGCAGTTCGGCGTACGGGGTGCCGCCGTGCCGCTGTTCCTGGTCATCCTGATGTACATCGGGTTCTTCGCGAGCGGCAGCGTGCTCGCCGGGCAGGCCACCGCCCGCCTCACCCACACCGGCGACACCACGGGCATCATCGCCTTCGCGGTGCTCACCGCCGTCGTGGCCGCGGTCGGCTACCGCGTCATCCACGTCGTCGGCCGCGTCGCGAGCGTCGTCTGCGCCCTCGCGTTCGTCTTCCTGGGCATCCGGCTGCTCGACCGCGTCGACCTGGGCGCGCTCCTCGGCGACGCCCACTTCTCGCTGCCGATGTTCCTGCTGACCATGTCGCTGTCCGCCTCCTGGCAGCTCGCCTTCGGCCCGTACGTCGCCGACTACTCGCGCTATCTGCCGCGTACGACCAGTGCGCGGGCGACCTTCTGGTGGACCCTGTCCGGCTCGGCGCTCGGCTCCCAGTGGTCCATGACGTTCGGCGTGCTGGTGGCGGCGAGTGCGGGGGAGCGGTTCTTCGACGACCAGGTCGGTTACGTCGTCTCGCTCGGCGGCGCCGGGCTGGCCGCGTCGCTGCTGTACTTCGTCATCGCCCTGGGCAAGCTCACCATCAACGTCCTCAACACCTACGGCGGCTTCATCTCCATGGTCACGGGGATCAGCGGCTTCCGTGGCCGGCGGACGCTGTCGCCGCGCGGCCGGGCCGCGTACATCGCCGTGATCATGGTGACCGGCACCGCGATGGCGCTTCTCGGCAAGGGCAGCTTCCTCGTCTCGTTCAAGGACTTCCTGCTGTTCCTGCTGACCTTCTTCACCCCCTGGTCGGCCATCAACCTCGTGGACTACTACCTGATCTCCCGCGAGCGTTACGACATCCCCGCCCTCTTCGACCCGCACGGCCGCTACGGCGCCTGGCGCGCCGACGCCCTGATCGTCTACACGGTCGGTGTCCTGGCCCAACTCCCCTTCCTGGCAACCTCGTTCTACGCCGGCCCCCTGGTCGCCCCGCTCGGCGGCGCGGACGTGTCCTGGATCGTCGGACTCGCCGTACCGGCCACGCTGTACCGGCTGCTGGCGAGGTCCGGCAGGTCCGCCAACGGCACCGATGCGGGGATGGAGTTCGCGGCTACGAGCGGCGAAGTAGCCGCCTGCTCCACGCCAGTTGACCGCTGACCCCTTCGCTGGCGAATTCCCGGCCCAATCCGCACCGGCAGGCAACGCCTCGGCGGCTGTGCCCGTCTATCCGCCTGAATGCACCGTCGGCACATCCGCGACAAGGAGTGCCGAGTCGGACAGGAGGATCATGTGCGGCACGTTGTCGAACGTCATCTCGGCAAGGTCGTGGCGGGTGGATCGCTCGCCGTGGCCGCGACGGCTCTGCTGTTAGCCGTCACGCTGCCGAATCAGCCGGACCCGGGGGTGAGCAGCGAACCGGCGGGCACCGCGAGCCAGGACGCCGTGGCCCCCGCGGGCAAGGTCGAGGCCCCGCCCCGGGAGAAGGAGCACGGCGTCGGGAGCGACCCGCTCACCGACGCCGAGACCGCGCGCGCCGAGGCGATCGCCCTGCGCGGCAGCGGCATGAGCGCCTCCGCGCGCGACGTCGAGGGCGACCGGGGCCCACAGCGCGTCGCCACCAACCTCGCCGAGGACCCGACGGGCAAGGGAGTCCGACGGGCGGAGATCATCTACTACGACTACAAGGCGAACGTCACCACCACCAGGACGGTGGACCTGGGGACCGGCAAGGTCACCGCCACGGCCACCGCCCGGCATGTGCAGCCACCGCCCAGCCGCGAGGAACTCACCGAAGCAGCCCGCGTGTTGATCGCCGACCCGCACGGCAAGGGACTCAAGCAGGACTACCGGAAGGCCACCGGGAAGGACCTCACCGGACCCTCGGAACTCGACCTCAGCGGATTCGTCTTCCGCAAGGACACCGTCGAGCGCCTGCCCGCCACCCTCGAGACGTGCGGCGAGCACCGCTGCCTCCAGGTCGTGGCCAAGGTCAAGAACGGCCCCTGGATCGACACCCGGGCCTTCGTCGTCGACCTCAGCGCCCGCTCCGTCGGCCGTCTCGGCTGATCCCCCTCTCCCTTCGGCGAAGGAGCCGACCACCCATGCAGGTCCCGTACGGCACCACACTCCGGCATGCCCGAAACCGGGCAGCGGCGCTCCTCTCGGCCATCGCCCTCCTCGGCTCACCGGCCGCCCTGGCGAGCCCCGCGTCCGCCGCTGCCGCCCCGGCCGACTGCAGCAGTGCCTACAAGATCGAGCAGACCCTCGACGGCGGCACCACCTGGCGCATGTGCTGGCACTACAACACGTTCTCCGGCCTGGTCCTGGACAAGGTCGGCTACCAGCCCAAGGGCGAGGCCAAGCCCATCCGCGTCCTCGCCGGCGCCCGCCTCGCCCAGGTCCATGTGCCCTACGACGACGGCGAGGCCGAGTACGACGACGTCACCGGCACCGACTTCGGGCAGCAGCTGCAGAAGCTGCGCCCCGACGAATGCCCCGGCGGCACCATCAAGTCCGTCAAGGTCCCCGACCGGGGCACCGTCGCGGGCCTGTGTGTCACCACCCGCGCCCGGGGTCACGCCTACCGGCTCAACAACGACGCCAGCACCGACGGCAACGGTCACCTCTACACGGCCCAGGGCAAGGACCTGCTGGTCTACACCGTCAACAAGGCGTCGTGGTACGAATACATCACCGAGTGGCGCTTCGCCTCCGACGGCACCATCAGCTCCAACGTCGGTGCCACCGGCAGCCTTTCGCCCTACGACTTCGACGGCGGCGACACCCGGGGCTGGCCCATCGGCAAGGGCTCCCAGGCCAAGGCCGAGAGCCACGCCCACAACGTCTTCTGGCGGCTGGACTTCGCCCTGGACGGCTCCACCAGGACCAAGGCCGAGCAGTACGACTCCAAGGTCACCGCGCCCAGCGGCCGGGGCAGCCCGACCACCAGCACCCGCCGCACGCCGATCACCAAGGAACTCAGCGGTGACCGCACCGACATGCGCTGGTGGCGGGTGGTGAGCACCGCCGGCAAGAACAAGGACGGCCACCCCCGCTCGTACGAGATCGTGCCCGGCGCCAGCCAGAAGCACCCCGGGCGGCCGTACACCAGGCACGACGTGTTCTTCACCCAGTACAAGGCGTGCGAGCAGTACGCGAGCGACAACCCGGGGTGCCCGAACGGCAGTCCCACCAGCGTGGACAGGTTCGTGAACGGGGAGACGCTGACCCACCCGATCACCTGGGTGAACATCGGCTTCCACCACATCGCCCGGGACGAGGACCAGCAGCCGATGCCGGTGCACTGGCAGGGCTTCTCCCTGGCATCGCGTGACGTGACCGCCATGAACCCGCTCACCCCGCGCGACCTGGCCGGCGCGAACGGGCATCCCCACCCATGAGGCCGGAGACGGGCCGGCGCCGGGAGGACGGTACGTTGGCTGTCTGAAAATACTGCGGGCCCGAGGACGGGGAGAGAATGCCGGACAAGCGTCGGGAGGAGAGGCGCGCCCACGGCGAGCTGGCCGCGGACGTACTGGCCGTGCTGTGGGCGGCCGGCAAGCCGCTGACCGCGCAGGAGGTCAACGCGGCGCTCGACCAGGGGCTGGCCAGGACCACCATGGCCACCACCCTGACCCGTCTCTTCGAGAAGGGCGTCCTGCGCCGCACCCCTGCGGGACGCGGCTTCGCCTACGAACCGGTGGAGGACGCGGCGGGGCTGGTCGCCGACCGGATGCGCCGCGAACTGGAGAGCGAACCCGCCCGCGATCTGGTCCTCAAACGGTTCGTGTCCTCCCTGTCCGAGGATGACGAGGAGACCCTGCGACGCCTGCTCCTCGAAGCGGAGTCCGACCCCGAGTGACGTGGTTCCTGGTCCTGGTGGTGCCGGCCCTGGGGTTTCCCTGGGGCGCCGCCCCGCTCGCCCGTCGTCTGGCCCTGCTCCTTCCGCCCCGCGAGGCGTGCTGGGCACTGACGGGCGCGGCGGTCCTCCTCGCGGGCAGCACGATCGCGGCGCTGGCCGGTCTGTTCCAGGTACCCTTCCTCGCCGCTCTGGAGCGGATGTCCTTGCCCCAGGTGCTCGCGGACTGGCCTGCCGTGGTGCCGTTCGCCTGCACGGCGGGCGCGGTCATGCTCGGCCAGGCCGTGCTGCTGCTCCGCCGGTGGGTGCGACAGCGTACGTTGCTGCGGCGCGCCTGGCGGATGGCCGGTGAGGGCACGGGGGACGGGGATCTGCTCGTGATCCCTGTCGCCGACGTGGACGCCTTCGCGCTTCCCGGGTACCGGGGGCGGTCCGGCCGGGTCGTCATGACCTCAGGGACGGTGCGGGCGCTGAGGCCGGGCGAACGCGCGGTGCTGCTCGCGCACGAGCGGGCTCATCTGGCCGGCCGCCACCACCTGCTGTCGGCGCTCGTCGACCTCGCCACCGTGGTCCACCCGGCTCTCCGGGGGCTGCGCGCACCGCTCGCCTTCCACCTGGAGCGCTGGGCGGACGAGGCGGCGGCCCGCGCCGTTGGAGACCGCAGGAAGACGGCCGCGGCCATCGCACGGGCGGCCCTGGCAGGGACGCCCGCCGGTCGTGGGGGCGGCTACCCGCTGCTGTCGGCGGCGCGCGGACCCGTGCCACGGCGTGTCGAGGCGCTCCTCCTCCCCGAACCGACGGCCCCACGCGGGACCGCCCGCCGAGCCGGAGCCGCTGCCCTGGCGGGAACAGTGGTGGTCGCGGCGGTGGCGGCTCTCGGGGCGGCTTACGGGCTGCACGAGTACGTCGAGTACGCGGCCCGGCAGTTGACCGGCGCGGGGTAGGGGCCTCCGTGTCAGGCACGGACCGGGCGCGCCGGTCCGTGCCTGACATCCGCTCGCCCCAGCGGAATTCACGCGTCGGCGCGCCGCAGGCGACAGGCGGCACCGGCCAGCGTCAGCGCGGTCCAGGCGAGGAGGACCAGCAGGCCCGTACCGGGGGCCAGCGTGGTGGCGTCGCGGGTGACGGCGAACATCGACGCGCCCGCGTTGCTGGGCAGGTAGGGGCTGATGCCGTCGTGCCACGCGCTCGGGAGCAGGGTGATCAGGCCCGGGATCAGCATCAGGGCGGCGACCAGAGCCGAGATGGCGCCGGCCACGGAGCGCAGGAGGGCACCCAGCGCGGTCCCGATCACGGCGACCAGGCACAGGTAGAGCCCGGCGCCCAGCAGACTCCGTACGACGCCCGCGTGCGAGAAGTCCATGGCCCCGGGCGTACCGGCGACGATCCGGCTGCCGAACAGGAAGGCCACGAACGCCCCCGCCGTCGCGACGACCAGCGCGACCAGCCCGGTCACGGCGGCCTTGGCCCACAGCACCGGGAGCCGGCGCGGCACGGCGGCCAGCGTCGAGCGGATCATGCCAGTGGAGTACTCCCCGGCGGTGACCAGCACCCCGAGGACACCCAGGGCCAGCTGGGCGAAGTTCGTGCCGAACAGGGACAGGCCAACGGCGTTCTGCCGGGCGAAGTCCTGGTTGATCTGCCCGGAGCCGATCCCGGACCGGTAGCGGAGCGCGGCGATCAGTCCGAAGCCGACGACGAACAACAGGCTCAGTCCGAGGACGATCCAGGAAGAGCGCAGGGAGAAGAGTTTGGCCCACTCCGAGGCGAGGACACGGCGTCCGGTGACGCGGTAGGCAGGACGGCCGCTCGCGGCGGACGGGGTCTCGGTGGCCGCGGTGAGGGTGCTCACGCCGGCCTCCCGGTGGACGCGAGAGCCTCGGCCGGGGTGCCTTGATATTCGACGGAGTCCCTGGTCAGTTCCATGAACGCCTCCTCCAGCGAGACCTGACGCGTATGCAGCTCGAACAGGGCGATCCCGTGCTCGGCCGCCCGCAGGCCGATGTCGCGCGCCGACAACCCGGTCACCTGAAGCTCCTCCGCACCGGCCTGTCCGGTGATCTCCACCCCGGGCCCCGCCAGCACCTCCCGCAGCCGCGCGGGGTCCTGAGCCGCCACCCGTACGGTGTTCCCGCCGGCCTCGCGCACCAGCTCCCGCACGGTCGTGTCGGCCAGCATCCGGCCACGCCCGATCACGATCAAGTGGTCCGCCACCAGAGCCACTTCGCTCATCAGATGCGAGGACACGAACACCGTGCGGCCCTCCGCCGCGAGCGACGTCAGCAGGTTGCGGATCCAGAGCACACCCTCGGGGTCCAGCCCGTTGACGGGTTCGTCCAGCATCACGGTCCGCGGGTCGCCCAGCAGCGCCGCGGCGATGCCGAGCCGCTGTCCCATGCCGAGCGAGAAGGCACCGGCCCGCTTCCCGGCCACGCTGCCCAGACCGGTGATGCCGATGACCTCGTCGACGCGCCGGCGGGGGATGCCGTGGGTCAGCGCCAGCGCCCTGAGGTGCTGGTACGCCGAGCGGCCGGGGTGGATCGACCTGGCCTCCAGAAGGGTGCCGACCTCCTGGAGGGGTGCCCGGTGCTGCTCGTAGCGGCGTCCGTTCACCGTGACGGTGCCGCTCGTGGGGGCGTCCAGCCCCACGATCATGCGCATGGTCGTGGACTTGCCCGCACCGTTGGGTCCCAGGAAGCCCGTCACGGTGCCGGGCTTCACGACGAAGTCCAGGCCGTCCACGGCGGTTTTCTCGCCGTACCTCTTGGCGAGTTGCTTAGCATCGATCATTGGTCCGCTGCCTTCCTCGTCGTCCGGGAGATCGCACAAGAATTGCCGTATCGATGGGCGGATAAACGCGGACCCGGGGGAGGGCCGCCGGGATGTACCGGTCGCTGTCATGCCGCACGCTTGCGCGTGGGCAGGTGATCGCAGCGACCCTGAGGATGTGCCGTCATGACCTGGACTCCGGAAGACCTCCACCTCCTGGACGCGGCCGGAGAGCTGCGCATCGCTGTCAGAGACTCTGACGGCAGTCTGCGGCCGGAGGCCCTGATCTGGGTGGTCCGCGTCGGCGAACGGGTGTACGTCCGGAGCTGGTACCGCCGCGACACCGGCTGGTTCGGTCACGCCGTCCGCTCGGGTCGGGCCCGCATCCGGGTGCCGGGTCTGGAAGCCGAGGTGACCGTGGAGGACGTCGGCGAGACCTCGGCGGACGTCACGGCCGAAGTCGACGCCGCGTACCGAGCCAAGTACGGCAACGGGGCGGCGGACTCCATGGTGACGCCTGCGGCGGGGGCGACGACTCTGCGACTCGATCGGCGGTAGCCCGCCGCGAGCGGGAACCCTTCTTTCCCCCAGGTCGTCTACAGTGACGTAGACCGACTACAGTCCTGTAGACGCAGGTGGGTCCTTGCCTCGTGCCCGTCGAGGCCCCGGCCCCTTGGCGTCCGTTTCTGTGCCCGGTACACCCGACAGCCGCCATCGAAGGGTCCAGCGCCGATGACGCTCGCGCACCACCCAGCACCCCCGCTCCAACTCGCCGTGAACGTCCTCGACGCCCACTCGCTGCTCGCCACCTTCGGCACACTCGGCATCGCCGTGGTCCTGTTCGCCGAGACCGGTCTGCTGATCGGCTTCTTCCTGCCGGGAGATTCGCTGTTGTTCACGGCCGGGCTGCTGTGCGCCTCGGGCTCCGCCGGAGGGTCGGGCCGTCTGTCCCTGGGCTGGGTCCTCGCCGCTGCCGCCGTGGGCGCGCTCACCGGAGCCCAGGCCGGCTATCTGCTCGGCCGCCGGGCCGGCCCAGCCCTGCTCAAGCGGACGAACGCACGCAAGCTCCGTGAGGGCGCTGACCGGGCCGCGGACATCCTCGAACGGTACGGACACGCCAAGGCCATCGTGCTCGCCCGCTTCCTGCCGGTCGTCCGCACCGTGCTGAATCCACTGGCCGGTGTCCTGGCCGTCCCGGCGCGGACCTTCGCCCTCTGGCAGGTCGTCGGCGGTCTGCTGTGGACCGTGGGCCTGGTGCTGGGGGGCTACGGCCTCGGCGCCTCGGTCCCGAACGTCGACCGCTATCTCCTACCGATCATCGCCGTCATCGTCATCGTGTCCCTCGTCCCCGTCGGACTGGAACTCCTGCGTACCCGCCGCTCCCGCAGCGCGAACGGGGGCGCCTGATGCACGCCCTGACCACCGCCCAGGCGTACGACGGCTCGGCCATCGACGGCGCTGCCTACGTCGACGTGGTCGACGCCGCCCACCACGCGCCGTCCTGGCTGGACGGACTCATCTCCGGCTACTCCACCTACGGACTCGCCCTGTTCGCCCTCCTGATGCTGATCGGCTGGTGGCAGGCCCGCCATCAGAATGCGGCCCAGGCCGTGAAGGCACTCGCCGCCCCGGTACTCACCGTGCTTGCCTTCGCCGTCAGCACCGCGCTGAAGCAGACGGTCCAGGAGAACCGGCCCTGCCAGTCCCTGCACGTGATCACCCTGGAAGCGTGCCCCGCCACCGGCGACTGGTCCTTCCCCAGCAACCACGCCACCCTCGCCGCCGCAGCGGCGGTAGCCCTCTGGTTCGTCAACACCCGCCTCGGCGCGATCGCCACGCTCGGCGCGCTGGCCATGGCCGCCTCCCGCGTCTGGGTCGGCGCCCACTACCCGCACGACATCCTCGCGGGCCTCGCCGTCGGAGCACTCGTCGCGACCCTGCTCGCCGTACCCCTCTCCCGGCACGCCGATGCGGTGGCCGGGGTGGTGGGGCGGGGGCGCCTGCGTCTGCTTGTTGTCGGATGACCGGGTCGGGTTGCGGGGTGCGGGTGGCGGGTTGCCTGGAGCGCACCAGGGCTTCAGGCAACCCGACTTCCGGCTCTAGAAGAAGCCCAGCTTCTTCGGCGAGTACGACACCAGCAGGTTCTTCGTCTGCTGGTAGTGCTCCAGCATCATCTTGTGGTTCTCCCGGCCGATGCCGGACTGCTTGTAGCCGCCGAAGGCCGCGTGGGCCGGGTAGGCGTGGTAGCAGTTGGTCCAGACGCGGCCTGCCTGGATGGTGCGGCCTGCGCGGTAGGCGGTGTTGATGTCGCGGGTCCAGACGCCCGCGCCGAGGCCGTACAGCGTGTCGTTGGCCAGCTTCATCGCGTCGTCGAAGTCGTCGAAGGACGTCACCGAGACGACCGGGCCGAAGATCTCCTCCTGGAAGATCCGCATGCGGTTGTCGCCCTCGAAGATGGTCGGCTGGACGTAGTACCCGCCCTTCAGCTCGCCGTCGTACTCGACGCGTTCGCCGCCGGTGAGCACCTTGGCGCCCTCCTGACGGCCGATGTCCAGGTAGGAGAGGATCTTCTCCAACTGGTCGTTGGACGCCTGCGCCCCGATCATCGTGTCGGTGTCGAGCGGGTGCCCCGGCTTGATCTGCTGGGTGCGGGCCACGGCCGCCTCCAGGAAGTCGGTGTAGTGGCCGCGCTGGACGAGCGCCCGGGAAGGACAGGTGCACACCTCGCCCTGGTTGAGCGCGAACATGGTGAAGCCCTCGAGCGCCTTGTCCCGGAAGTCGTCGTCGTGCGCCCACACGTCGTCGAAGAAGATGTTGGGCGACTTGCCGCCCAGCTCCAGCGTCACCGGCTTGATGTTCTCGGAGGCGTACTGCATGATCAGCCGCCCGGTCGTGGTCTCCCCGGTGAAGGCCACCTTCGCCACCCGGGCGCTGGAGGCCAGCGGCTTGCCCGCCTCCGCGCCGAACCCGTTGACGATGTTGACCACGCCCGGCGGCAGCAGGTCGGCGATCAGGCTCATCCAGTAGTGGATGGACGCCGGGGTCTGCTCGGCGGGCTTCAGGATGACCGCGTTGCCCGCCGCGAGCGCGGGCGCCAGCTTCCAGGCCGCCATCAGGATCGGGAAGTTCCACGGGATGATCTGCGCGACGACCCCGAGCGGCTCGTGGAAGTGGTACGCCACGGTGTCGTCGTCGATCTCGCCCAGCGACCCCTCCTGCGCGCGGATCGCCCCGGCGAAGTAACGGAAGTGGTCGATGGCCAGCGGAATGTCCGCGGCCAGCGTCTCGCGGACCGGCTTGCCGTTCTCCCAGCTCTCGGCCACCGCCAGCGACTCGAGGTTCGCCTCCATACGATCCGCGATCTTCAGCAGGATGTCCGAGCGCTCCGTCACCGACGTACGGCCCCAGCCGGGCGCGGCCGCGTGCGCCGCGTCGAGTGCCCGCTCGACGTCCTCCGCGGTACCGCGCGCGATCTCGGTGAACGGCTGTCCGTTGACCGGCGACGGGTTGTCGAAGTACTGCCCGCGCGCCGGCGGCACGTACTCCCCGCCGATGAAGTGGTCGTAGCGCGGCTGGTAGGAGACGATCGAGCCCTCGGAGCCGGGTGTCGCGTAACGGGTCATGCTGGTGTGCCTCCCGGTGCAGCGCTGCCCGCCATTGGGCAGCTCCCGCCGTGCAGGCTAGACGGGCGGACGTTGCGGATATGTTGCACCGCTGGTCACCCAGGGTGTCTGACGGACACGGCGACGGTTCGGCATCTCCGGTACGGCAAGCTCGGCCTCCAGCGCCGCGATCCGGGCCCGCACGGGGGCCGTCGGCCGTACAGCCGCCAAGGCTCGCCAGACCGGCAGGTCGTGCTCGCCCCACGGCGCGTGGGCCCAGTCGGCCAGCAGGTCCGGGTCGCCGCGGGTGATCAGCGCCGTGCGCAGAGCAGCGGCGAGCC
Organism: Streptomyces seoulensis; assembly: GCF_004328625.1. NCBI lineage: Bacteria > Bacillati > Actinomycetota > Actinomycetes > Kitasatosporales > Streptomycetaceae > Streptomyces > Streptomyces seoulensis. The sequence continues at coordinate 574,304 of NZ_CP032229.1, read as the reverse complement.
GGCGCCGCAGTCCCACGACCGCCGGGGCCTGGGAGTTCGGCAGCAGCGGGCCACGGTAGGCCCGTATGGCGGCCGTGAGCGCACCTGTCTCCAACTGCCGCTCCACCAAGGTCGCGTCACACTCGACCGGCACGGAGAGCCGGTAGGGCCGGGATGCCAGCAACCCGGGTGGCAGAAGCGGGCGCAGTCGGGCCAGCTCGGCGCGCAAGGTCACCGGTGTCACCGACTCGTCCGCGTACAGCGCGCACAGCAGCTCGTCCCCGGTCATGCCCTCGGGGTGGCGGGCCAGGAGCACGAGAACCTCGCTGTGCCGACGGCTCAGTCTGATCCCGCGCCCGCCGCTCGGGCGGAGCTCGGCCTCGTCCCGGCCCAGCACGCTCAGCGTGACCGTGTCCTCGGCCTGCTTCGGCGGGGTGAGCAGGCTGAGCTGTGACTCGGCTGCCCGTGCCACCGCCTGCACGAAGCCCAGGCTGTGCGGATGTGCCAGGCCGTCGCCTCCGGTGATGTCGACGGCACCCAGGACCCGGCCGGTGTGCGGATCGTGGATCGGCGCGGCCGCACAGGTCCACGGCTGCACCCGTCTTATGAAGTGCTCCGCCGCGAACACCTGCACCGGGCGGTCCACCGCCACCGCCGTACCGGGTGCGTTGGTCCCTACCGCCGCCTCCGACCACCGTGCCCCGGGTACGAAGTTCATCCGGTCCGCCCGCCGCAGCGTCGTCGGATGGCCCTCGACCCACATCAGCCTGCCGTGCGCGTCGCACACCGCGAGCAGGTGCGAGCCGTCTGCGGCGAATGTGCCCACCAGCTCCCGGACCAGCGGCATCACCTGGGCCAGGGGATGTTCGGCGCGGTATGCGCCGAGGTCGTCATCGGTCAGTTCCACGCTCGCGGTGCCGTCCGGCCCGACGCCGGCGCGTGCGCTGCGCCGCCAGGACTCGGCCACCACCGGCCGGACCGGACGCGGGACCGTGCCTGCGGTCGTGAAGGTCTCATGCGCTCGGCGTAGCGCCCGTACTCGTTCGTCTGGGTCGGCTCCCGGCTCCAGAGCCACCCACTGATCGGTCAACTCGTCCTCCCTGCGAGGGAATCAACTGGGCCATCGTCACGCGCGGTTCCGCTGCGGACAACCGGGCCGACGTGAGGTCAGGAGAAATTGACGAGTCTGATGTAGCGGACCCAGTCCCAGTTCACCCCCGGATCGGTGTGGTCGGTGCCGGGCACCTGGTAGTGGCCGATGATGTGTTCCCGGTCCTTCGGGATGCCGTACTTGTCGCACACCGCTGCCGTCAGTCTCGCGGACTGCTCGTAGAGCGCGTTCGTGAAGTAGGCCGGCTGGTCCACCCAGCCCTCGTGCTCGATGCCGATGCTCCGGGTGTTGTAGCCCCAGTCGCCCGCGTGCCAGGCGACGTCCGCTTCCCGGACGCACTGGGCGACATGACCGTCCGCCGAGCGCACGAGGTAGTGCGCGGACACCTTCTTGCCGGTGTTCCGGAAGATGGCCAGCGTGTTTGTGTAGGTCTCCTGGGTGACATGGAGGATCACCCGATCGATCTTGTAGGCCGCCGGCCGGCTGGACACCGTGTAGTTGCCGCTGCTCGCGGGTTGCCATTCGCCGGGCGGGTAGTCGACCGCCGCCTGCGCGGCAGCCTGGGGGCCGGGCAGGAGGGCGTAGGGGACAGCGGCGAGTGCCGCGCCCTTGAGGACGCCACGTCGGGTGAGGTGGGTACGGGGCTGGTTCATCTCCATCGTCGGCTGCCCTTCAGCGCTGTGAGTGTCATCTGCCGTGCGTGATGCGGCAGATGAGGACGTGGGTACGCAGGGTGTGAGCGTGTGCGGGTGCGTCTGTACGGCGGGGTGCGCGTCCGGATCGGTGGAGCCCTGCACGTATGACCGACACAGTGTCAGCTCCGGTCAGCGGGAGCCGGGAATGGTCGTGGTGGTGTCGGTTGTGGCGTCGTACGCCGGTCGAATTCGCGTACATGTATCCCCCGATGCATGTGTCAGATGGCGCTCAGCACGTGTGGCGGCCTGCGCTTCCGCCTCTACGGTCCGGCGGTTGCGGCTCGCGTGAATCACGGTACGGCGCGGGGGAGTTGGGCAGAAGGGTGTGCGCCGAGTCCGTGGACAACCGGCGCTTTGTGGATAAGTCGGCCACCCGTTCGAGGGACTTCGGGCGGCGGTGAGCGTGGCGGGCTTCCGCCGCGGGCATCGGCCGAAGTGTCAGGGCCGTTCCGCCACCATCGCCGGATCGTCCAGCACGGCCCGTACCACCGAATGCGCGGCGCCGAGCAGCGGACCCTCCGGCCCCAGCTCGGAGACCGCCACCGGACATGCCGGCCCGGCTGTGCGACAGCGCAGCTCACGTTGCAGAGAGGGGAGAAGCCATGGCGAGAGGGCCGCCAGCGCGCCACCCAGGACGACCGTGTCTGGGTCCAGGAGATTGACCGCCCCGGTCAGGGCGATACCGAGTGCCGTACCCGCTTCACCCAGCGCCGTGCGCACCTCCTCGTCGCCCGCGTCGGCCCGCTCCGAGAGCACTCCCACCACGTCCTCGCGGGGTTCGATCCCGGCCGCCCGCAGTACGGCCTCCTCACCGGCGTACTGCTCCAGACAGCCGCGACCGCCGCACGGACAGGGGGGACCGTCCGGCCGGACCGGGACATGGCCCAGCTCTCCGGCGAAGCCACGGGTGCCCCGCAGCAACTGACCGTCCACGACGATCGCCGCACCGATGCCGATTTCCGCAGACACATGGAGGAAGTCGCCCGGTGTCCCGTCACCGAGCCACAGCTCCGCCAGCGCACCGAAGTTGGCCTCGTTGTCCACGGTCAGCGGCACCTCGCCCGGCAGCACGCCGCCGAGGTCGGTGTCGTGCCAGCCGAGGTTGGGGGCGCGTACGACCGTACGGCCGTCGCGGGCGATCAGCCCGGGGACGGCGACCGCGAGTCCGGCGACCCACAGCCCGTCCTTCTCCACCTCGGCCGTGACCTGCTGGAGTAGCGAGGTCAGTTCCTCGGCCACGGATTCGGGGGAGCGCCCACGGTTCGCTCCGCGTCGCACGGCCCGCGCCCGGACCGTGCCCCGCAGGTCGACCGCGCACACGGCCAGGTGATCCACGCCGATCTCCGCCCCGATCCCCGCAGGCCCGCGCCCGCTCACCGCGAGCGCGGAGCCGGGTCGTCCCACCCGGCTCGGTCGTTCGGGACCCAGTTCCTCCAGCAGGTCCCAGCGGATCAGCTCGTCCACGAGGGACGACACGGCCGCCCGCGTGAGGCCGATGCGCGAGGCGACCGTGGCGCGCGACAGCGGGCCGTCCGAGCTGACGGCGTGCATGACCCGTGCCAGGTTGCGGCGCCGCATGCCCTGCTGGGTGTCCGGCAGGGTGCGTCCGTTCCCCGTCGGTCGGCTGTCGTGCGGCGGTGCGGTCATGCCTCCGTCGATCCTCGGTGTCCGTGGTCCTGGCGCTGTGGTCGCTCGCCACCGGGCCTTGTGCGCGACCCTCTCGGTGACCCGGCGGCGGGGGTCAGAGGGAGTCCGTACCCCGCTCCAGCAGCGGGGACGCGTCGGAGACTACCCCGGCGATCCGGTTCAGGGCTTCCTCGTCCCGTTCCACGGCGTCCAGGACCCGTCCCTCCGTCGTGTTCCAGCGGCGGGCGACGGCTGCCGGGTCCTCGCCGGTCAGCAGTCCCGCGGCCTGCGCGGCCGCACCGAGCGCGACGAGTTCCTTCGCTTCGGGGATCTGTACCGGCCGCCCCGACAGCCGGCGCACCGTCTCCTGCCAGGCCGTGCCGCGTGCGCCGCCGCCGATCAGCAGCAGGGGAGCGGTGCGGTCGGCGTCCTCGTCCAGAACCAGATCGAGGGCGCCGAGCAGGGAGTGCACCGCGCCGTCGTAGGCGGCCTGGAGCACCTGGCCGCCGGTCGTGTCATGGCGGAGTCCGTGCAGCAGACCCGAGGCGTGGGGCAGGTTGGGGGTGCGCTCACCGTCGAGATACGGCAGCAGGGTGACCGAGGTGCCGGGTTCCACGGCCTCCCGGTCGAGCCCCAGCAGGGCCGCGACCCGGTCCACGGCGAGGGTGCAGTTCAGGGTGCAGGCCAGCGGCAGCCAGTCGCCGTGCGCGTCGGCGAAACCCGCCACCGTGCCGGTCGGGTCGGTGGGGCGGCGCTTGGAGACGGCGTACACGGTGCCCGACGTACCGAGGCTGAGTACCGGAGTGCCGGGACGCAGGCCCAGGCCCAGCGCGGCGGCGGCGTTGTCCCCGGTACCCGGCGCCACCAGCGTGCCCTTGGAGAACGGCAGGTCATGTCCGTCGCGCACGGTGCCGGCCACCTCGCCGGGCCGCACCACCCGGGGCAGCAGCGCGGGGTCGAGTCCCACGTGCGCCAAGGTCTCCTCGTCGTAGGACTCGGTCGTGGACGCCCACCAGCCGGTGCCGGAGACGTCGCCGCGGTCGGTCGTGCCGAGGCCGGTGAGACGTTCGGTGAGGTAGTCGTGGGGGAGACGCACGGCCCTGGTGGCGCGGACCGCGTCCGGCTCGTGCTCAGCCAGCCACGCCCACTTGCTCACCGTGAACGACGCGCCCGGCACGCTGCCCGTGCGCTCCGCCCAGGCGTCCGGGCCGCCCAACTCCTCCACGAGACGGCGGGCCTGAGGCGCCGACCGGACGTCGTTCCAGAGCAGCGCGGGACGCACCGGCTCGCCGTGCGCGTCCAGCGTGACCAGGCCGTGCTGCTGGCCGCCGATCGACACCGCCGCCGCCTCGTGCGCCGCGTCGCCGCACTGACGCAGCGCCTCGCACAGCGCGTCCCACCACTGACGCGGATCGCTCTCCCGTCCCGCGCCCGAGGTCACCGTGTGCGCGGCCTGGCCGCTCGCCACCACCCGTCCGGTGGACGCGTCGACGACCAGTGCCTTCGTGGACTGGGTGGACGTGTCCACACCGACGACGAGCGGACCCTCGGCTGCTGACATCGGGCTCTCCCTCTTCCGCGGCGTCATCGACCGGCAGCGACGCCGTTCATCGATGGCGCCCCGGCGTCGGAAACATCTGGTCTCTTCCCAGAGGCGCCTTCGCATACTAATTTGTAAACGGCCATGACGAAATAGTCTCACGCACCAAGGAGCCGCGGCATGAACTACCAGCCCACCCCCGAGGACAAGTTCACCTTCGGCCTGTGGACCGTCGGCTGGCAGGGGAGGGACCCGTTCGGCGACGCCACCCGCCGCGCCCTCGACCCGGTCGAGTCGGTCCAGCGCCTGGCCGAGCTCGGCGCCCACGGCGTGACCTTCCACGACGACGACCTGATCCCGTTCGGCGCCTCCGAGACCGAGCGCGAGTCGCACATCAAGCGCTTCCGCCAGGCCCTGGACGCGACCGGCATGGCCGTGCCGATGGCGACCACCAATCTCTTCACCCACCCCGTCTTCAAGGACGGCGCGTTCACCGCCAACGACCGCGACGTGCGCCGCTACGCCCTCCGCAAGACGATCCGCAACATCGACCTCGCCGCCGAACTGGGCGCCAAGACCTATGTCGCGTGGGGCGGCCGCGAAGGCGCCGAGTCCGGGGGCGCGAAGGACGTCCGGGCGGCCCTGGACCGCATGAAGGAGGCGTTCGACCTCCTCGGCGAGTACGTCACCGCCCAGGGCTACGACCTCCGCTTCGCCATCGAACCCAAGCCGAACGAGCCGCGCGGCGACATCCTGCTCCCCACCGTCGGCCACGCCCTCGCCTTCATCGAGCGGCTGGAGCGCCCGGAGCTGTACGGCGTCAACCCCGAGGTCGGGCACGAGCAGATGGCCGGGCTCAACTTCCCGCACGGCATCGCTCAGGCGCTGTGGGCGGACAAGCTCTTCCACATCGACCTCAACGGCCAGTCGGGCATCAAGTACGACCAGGACCTGCGCTTCGGAGCCGGTGACCTCCGGGCCGCCTTCTGGCTCGTCGACCTCCTGGAGAGCGCCGGCTACGAGGGGCCCCGGCACTTCGACTTCAAGCCGCCGCGCACCGAGGACCTCGACGGTGTCTGGGCGTCGGCCGCCGGCTGCATGCGGAACTACCTCATCCTGAAGGACCGCGCGGCCGCGTTCCGCGCCGACCCGGAGGTGCAGGAGGCGCTGCGCGCGTCGCGGCTGGACGAGCTGGCCCAGCCCACGGCCGCCGACGGCCTCGACGCCCTGCTGGCCGACAGCTCGGCCTTCGAGGACTTCGACGTCGACTCCGCCGCCGCGCGGGGCATGGCCTTCGAGCGGCTCGACCAGCTGGCGATGGACCACCTGCTCGGCGCCCGCGGCTGACGGGATCGCGCGTGACCGGCCCGCCGGGGCTGGTCACGTGACTTCCGTGAAGCCCCTTTCACCCGGGTCTCAGGGGTTCCTCAGGGTCGGGTATCGGGGATGTCTCAGGGGTGGAGGCCGGAACCGTGAGGCCCTCGGGACCGTTTCCCATGCAGAGAGCGGCAGCGGGTCGTGACGGAGGAGGCGGATTTCATGTCGAGAAACGCGAAGATCGCCGTAGGTGGCGTGGCGGTCGGGCTGATCCTGCTGATCTGGCTGCCCTGGTGGGTCGCGCTGCTGATCGTGGTGGGCGTGCCCGCCGCCGCGTACCTGACGCTGGACCCCTCGCAGCGGCGCAGGCTGCGCCGGGTGACACGCAAGGAGATAGGCCGCTGACGCACCCTGGGTGACGCTGCGCGCGGAGTCACAGGGGACGTACGGCGATCTTGTCCAGCCCTTCCAGCAGGCTGGGGAGTTCCGGGCCCCGTCCCACGGGGATGACCTCGCCGGGTTCCGTGTCGAGCAGGATGAACGCGATGTCGTCGGTGCGGGCCACGATCGACCAGCCGGGGCCGTCGGCGCGCAGCGTCCGTGCGTCTCCGGGGGCGAAGGAGGAGCGGACACGTCCGAGGGGCGGCGGAGCGTCGATGTAGGCCCGCGCTTCCGCGAGTACCTGCCGGACACTGGGGCGGCCGGGCTCGGCTGCGTCTTCTGGCTCGGTCTCCGGTGCTGCTTCGGCCTTCGGGGCGGATGCCTCGGGAGCGTAATCCTGGGTGTTCGGCAGGACGTCGGCGTCGTCGAGCCGGCCGCGCCACTCGGCCCACTGGAGCGCTATCTCGTCGGCGCCGAGCCTCCGCTGCGCCGGTCCCCAGCTGCTGGTGTCGGGCGGGGTGAGCGGGGGTGGGTCCGTCGCCTCGGTGTCCGGGTCGTGCGGGGCCGGTACATCTGGTGCGGCGACGGTCAGCGCCAGGGGCCAGCCGGGCAGCGCCGCCACGAGCGTGTGCTCGTCGGGCGACAGCTCGTACTCCATGCCGCAGTCCCAGGAAGCGATCGCCACGGCGACCAGGGACACGTCGTCGATGACGGCCGTCCACCGGGCTCCGGCTCCGTCCTGCCCGAGAACCAGGCCGTAGCCCTCGTCGAGCGGGGTGAGCCCCAGCGTCGCGCAGGCCGCCGGATAGTCGTCACCGAGCAGGCTCGGGAACTGCGCCGGTGTCAGCAGCACCGCCGTCAACACGTACAGCGCCTCGTCCGCGGCAGCCACGGGTGCATCGTCCGACCCGGCCATCTCAGCCTCCCCAGTGGTTCGTCCGTCGGCGCGCACCCTAGTGCCCGTGGGAGAGGCTTGTCACGGCTCCACGCACCGGGCGGAGCTGCGGTTTTCCTGCCGGACAGGGGCGAAACGCCCCCTTCCCGTGTTGTATCCACGCGGCTTCTGCTCGGTGGGAGCCGTCTTGGTCCGGGGCTCGCTCATCACACATGTCTCGTCACTCAAAGTAGAGTGGAAATTCCGTCGGCAGAAGGGGACCTCACGGTGAAGCGCTTCAAGCGGCTCGACCAGATCAGACGGATGGACCCGGTCGCCGACGCCCCGGAGATCTACCGGCTCAGCGTCGCGTTCGAATTCCCCTGGGACTACACGCGCGCGCTGGAGCTGGCTCTTTACCGCACCTACGCCGTCCCCAGCATCGGCCGGCTGCTCGCGGAGACGGCGGAGCTGACCGAGCGCTCACAGCGGCGGTACGACGACACCGCCCTGCTGCTCGACGCCGTCGTCGAGCACGGCTTCGCCGCCCGGGAGGGCCGTACCGCGATCCGGCGCATCAACCGGATGCACCGCAGCTACGACATCAGCGACGACGACATGCGGTACGTGCTCTCGACCTTCGTCGTGATGCCCAGACGCTGGATCGACACCTACGGCTGGCGGCGGCTGTCCCGGCACGAGATCGTCGCCACCACCGAGTACTACCGCACCCTCGGCCGCCACATGGGCATCCCCGGCATCCCGGAGACGTTCGAGGAGTTCGAGGCTCTCCTCGACGCCTACGAGAGGGACCACTTCGCGTGGGACCAGCGGTCCCGGCAGGTGTCCGACGCGACGCTCGACCTCATGGTCTCCTGGTACCCGCGCCCGCTCGCACCGCTGTTGAGGACGGTGACGCTCTCGCTCCTCGACGAGCCCCTGCTGCGCGCCTTCCGCTACGAAGCGCCGAGCGCGACCGCCGCCTCCCTGGTGCGCCGCGCCGTCAGGTTCCGGGGACGGCTCGTCAGGCTGCTCCCACCGCGCCGTGCGCCGCACTTCGCCCGCCAGAACTGGGAGATCAAGAGCTACCCCAACGGCTATCGCACCGCGGACCTCGGCACGCGGCCGGTGCAGGGGATGGGCGGCTGCCCGGTGAGGCAGGTGAACATGACCGACGCGGTGGACTGAGGCGAACCGTCGCACTCGGTCCGGGTTCAGGACTCGCGCACCGCCAGCGTGAGGAAGTAGCCGGGGTCGTCGACGTACGACGTCATGCGCCACCCGGAACGCGCCAGGAGCGGACCCAGGTTGGCCTCGGCCCGCAAGTCGTCGGGTGTGAGCTGCCGGCCTTGGCGCGCGGCCAACGCGGCCCGGCCGATGGGGTGGAACAGGGCCAGCGTTCCTCCGGGCCGCACCACGCGGGCCAGTTCGCGCAGGTTCTCGCCCGGCTCGGGTAGGTGGGCGATCAGCCCTGCCGCGAAAACGGCGTCCAGGGTCTCCGTCCGCAGGGGAAGGGCGGTGACGTCGGCCAGCAGCAGGGTCCCCGCCCGGCCGCGCCCTGCCTGCGAGGCGGCCTCCAGCATGGCCGGCGTGAGATCGGCTCCGATCACTGTCCCGGACGACCCCACGGCGGCGCGCAGCGGCGGGAGTGCGCGTCCCGTGCCGCACCCCGCGTCCAGCACCCGGTCGCCCGCGTCCAGTCCCATCTCGGACACCGCCGCCGAGTAGGCGGGTCCGTCGTCGGGAAACTTGTCGTCCCAGCCGGCCGCCCGCGCGGTGAAGAACTCCTGGACGTGCGTGTGGTCGTCACTCATACTCCGATGATCTCTCACCATCCCCGCTGACGCCGCACGCACAGGGATAGGCCGCGATGCGGTCCGTTCACCGCACCTCCACGTCATGTTCGGACACCCGCTGTGTCATGTTGTGACAGCTTTCGAAACGCGCCCCCTATGTACGCCCCAGCCCCGGCTAGCGTCCGTGGCCCATGGGACACCTTGACCACGCGGCCTTCGGCTGGCTCACCCCGGCGCTCTCGTATGCGATGGCCTGCATCGGCGCCGCACTCGGCCTGCGCTGCACCGTGCGCGCGCTGGCGACGACCGGCCGGGCCCGTCGCAACTGGCTGATCACGGCCGCCTCGGCGATCGGGACCGGCATCTGGACCATGCACTTCGTTGCGATGCTCGGCTTCCGCGTCAACGGCACCGACATCCGCTACGACGTGCCGCTGACGATCCTGAGCCTCGTCGTCGCCATGGTCGTCGTGTGCGCGGGCGTCTTCGCCGTCGGCTACAGCAAGGACCGCAGCCGCGCCCTCCTGCTCGGCGGCCTCACCACCGGTCTCGGCGTCGCCAGCATGCACTACCTCGGCATGGCCGCGGTCCGGCTGCACGGGAACGTGAGCTACGACCCCGTACTCGTCGGACTGTCGATCGTGATCGCGGTGGTCGCCGCGACGGCGGCGCTCTGGGCGGGCCTGAACATCAAGTCCCCGCTGGCGGTCACGCTCGCCTCCCTCGTCATGGGCGCGGCCGTCAGCAGCATGCACTACAGCGGCATGTTCGCCGTGAGCGTCCACGTCGACCCCTCCGGCGCGACCCTGCCGGGAGCCACGGCCATGCAGTTCATCTTCCCGCTCGCCGTGGGCCTCGGCTCCTACCTCTTCATCACCTCGGCCTTCGTCGCCCTCTCGCCCTCGGCGGACGAGCGTCAGGCGTCCGCCACCGCCCAACGGCCCGTCGAGGGCGCCGCCCACTAGCGGAAGCCCGGCCCGAGAGCCCCGACCCACTGCCCGAGCGAGGAGGCCATGCGCCCACCCCGTAGCACCCCGAAGGCCGGACCACCGGCGCAGTCCCCGACACCGCCACGCGGCCGGCGCGCACACGCCGGACCCCCGGCCGACGAGGGCCCCGAGGCGTACCTCGACATGGCGCCGGACTACGCGCCCCCGCGCACGAGTCGCTGGCACATGCGCCCCCGCACCGTGCGCGCCAAGGTGGTCTGCCTGCTGATGGTGCCGGTGGTCTCACTCCTCGCGCTGTGGGCGTACGCCACAGTGACCACCGCGCAGGACGTGTCCAAGCTGCGCCAGTCCCAGCGCGTCGACGCCGAGCTGCGTACGCCCGTCGCGGCCGCCGTCGCCGCGCTGCAGGCCGAACGGGCCGCCGCCGTGCGCTACGCCGCCGGACCGGACGCGGCACGCGGGAGCGAACTGCGCGGCCTCGCGTCCACCACCGACCGGGCGGTGGCGAAGCTGCGGCTGGGCGACGACAGCACCGTCGCCGCCGGCCAGCAGCTCCCCGCGGGCATCGGCAACCGCCTGGCGAGCTTCGTCGACGGCGTCGAGCGGCTCCGTACCCTGCGCACCTCCGTGCTGGGCCATGAGACGGACTGGGCGACCGCGTACGACCGGTATTCCCGGACCATCGATGCCGCCTTCGCCGTGGACGGAGCCCTCTCAGGCATCCAGCGGGCCGATGTCGGGTCCGACGCGCGCGTGCTGCTCGAATTCTCCCGGGCGGCCGAAGCGCTGGCCCAGGAGAACGCCGTTCTCGGCAGCACCCGCCCCGACGACATGCTCCGTGGCCGGCGTGCCCTTCTGCTGGACGGTGCCGTCGCCAACCGGCGCGCCCTGACCCAGGTCGCCGTCGCCGACCTGCCAGCGGCCCAGCGCGCCGCCTGGAACCGTGTCGCCCACGGCAGCGCCTATCTCGCCCTCACGGCGGCCGAGGACCGCGTTCTGGCCGCCGGTTCCGGCGCCAAAGCCGTCGACACGGCGCCCGGTTCGCCGTGGGCCGCCGCCCACGCGCGCGTGCAGAGCGACATGAGCACCATCGCGGCGGACACGAGCCGGGCGGTCGCGGGCCGCGCCGACCCGTTCACGCACGGCGTGCTGAGCCCGGCCGGCGCCGCCGTGCTCTTCGGTCTGGCCGCGGTCGTGGCGTCGCTCGTGATCTCGGTCCGGATCGGACGCGCGCTCGTGGTCGAGCTGGTGAGTCTGCGCAACGACGCTCTGGAGATCGCCCGCCGTAAACTTCCGGCGGCCATGCGAAAACTCCGCGCCGGTGCGGAGATCGACATCCGGGCCGAGGCACCCGCCGGACCACCCGCCGAGGACGAGACCGGGCAGGTGGCGGAGGCCCTGACGACCGTGCACCGGGCCGCCCTGCACGCCGCCGTGGAGCGCGCCGAACTCGCCAGCGGTATCTCCGGAGTCTTCGTCAACCTCGCCCGGCGCAGCCAGGTGCTGGTCCACCGCCAGCTCAGCCTGCTGGACAGCATGGAGCGCCGCTCCGACGACCCGAACGAGCTGAGCGACCTGTTCCGGCTCGACCACCTCACCACGCGCATGCGGCGCCACGCCGAAAGTCTGATCATCCTCTCCGGGGCGGCACCCGGCCGGGCCTGGCGCATGCCGGTGTCCCTGACCAATGTCGTCCGCGCGGCCGTCTCCGAGATCGAGGACTACGCGCGCGTCGAGGTCCGCCAGCTCCCCGAAGCGGCCGTCATCGGGGCGGCCGTCGCCGACCTCACCCACCTGCTCGCGGAACTGGTCGAGAACGCGGCCCAGTTCTCGCCGCCCCACACGCGCGTGCGCGTGTCCGGCGAACCGGTCGGCAACGGCTATGTCATCGAGGTCGAGGACCGGGGCCTCGGCATGAGTGCCGACACGCTCGTGGAGGCCAACCGGCGCATCGAACAGTCCGGGGCGCTCGACCTCTTCGACAGCGACCGCCTCGGCCTCTTCGTGGTCAGCCGGCTCGCGGCCCGCCAGGGCATCAAGGTGCACCTGCGCACCTCCCCCTACGGCGGCACCACCGCGGTCGTGCTGCTGCCCACCGCCCTGGTCCACCAAGGAGCCCCGGAGCAACCCGCCGAGGAACCCCCGGTCCCGCGGGAACCGGAACGCGAATTCGCGCGCGTGCCCGAGGCGCCGGCCCCGGCCGCGGTGACCACCCAGACCGAGCGGCCCGCCCTGGCCGCCACCGTCCCGCCCCCCGCCGACCCCGTACCCGACCCACCGCCTCCCGGAGTCAGCACCTTGAGGCCCCACCGCCCGCCCACCGACTCCGCATCCTCGGACGACCTCCCGCGCCGCGTGCGGCAGGCCAGCCTCGCGCCCCAGCTCCGCAAGGAGCGTCCCGACGAGCCGGCAGAGGAACCCGAAACACCCGACGACGAGGGGCGCACCCCCGAAATCGTGCGGGACCGCATGGCGGCCTACCGCGACGGCTGGGTGCGCGGCGGCGGCCGCCGCCCCGGCCTCGCCGCACCGGCGCCCACGACGGGCAGCGACAGCACCGAAGGAGAACCGGCATGATCCAGGAGCCGAACACGACCGCGAGCCAGCGATCCGGCGAACTCGACTGGCTCCTGGACGACCTCGTCAGGCGCGTGGGCGAAGTCCGCCATGCCGTCGTGCTGTCCAACGACGGCCTCGCGGTCGGGGCCTCCACCGGTCTCGGCCGTGACGACGCCGAGCACCTCGCCGCCGTCGCCTCCGGCTTCAACAGCCTGGCCAAGGGCACGGGCCGCCACTTCGGCGCGGGCGGCGTCCGCCAGACCATGGTGGAGCTGGACGACGCCTTCCTCTTCGTGGTCTCCGCCGGCGACGGCTCCTGCCTCGCCGTCCTCACGGCCGCCACCGCCGACATCGGCCTGGTCGCCTACGAGATGGCACGCCTGGTCAGGCGTGTGGGTGAACACCTCTACGCGGCACCGCGTGTCGTCTCACAGCCGCCTGCGGCAGGCTGACCGGGAAGGCCGTGACGGATGACCGAGAACCCGCCGGGCGACCTCCGAGACGAGGGCAGCCAGTGGTACGACGGCGAGGCCGGACCCTTGGTGCGCCCCTATGCCATGACCGGTGGACGCACCCAGCCCGGCCCGACCGGGGTGCCCTTCGACCTCATCGCCCTGGTCACCCTCGACCCCGCCGCGCCGGGAACGGACGACGGCAGCGCGCTCGGCCCGGAACACCGGACCCTGATCGAGCTGTGCCGCACCGAGACGCAGTCGGTGGCCGAACTCGCGGCCGACGCGGACCTGCCCGTGGGCGTGGTCCGCGTGCTCCTGGGCGACCTGCTGGAACTGGGGTGTGTCACCGTCAGCCGCCCGGTGCCGCCCGCTCATCTGCCGGACGAGCGGATTCTGCGCGAGGTCATCGAAGGGTTGCGGGCCCTGTAGATGAACGTTCACGACCGACCCGGCGCCTCTTCAACCGCCGTTCCGCACGCTTCCGGTGGCCAACCGGCCGGAAGCCGGTCACATCTGGTGCTTTTCAGTCCGAACCCGCGAGGCGGTGTCGAAGTTGTCATGATGCTGACCTCACGCCCGAGCACGTCGACCGCAGCCGGCCCTCCCGAGAGAAGTGATCATGGCCTCTGAGCACGTCGAAGCCGCCGACGACATCTCCGCCCTGGCGCTGAAGATACTGGTGGCGGGGGGATTCGGCGTCGGGAAGACCACGCTGGTCGGCTCCGTCAGTGAGATCCGCCCGCTGCGCACCGAGGAACTGCTCAGCGAGGCGGGCCAACTGGTCGACGACACCGACGGCGTGGACCACAAGGTCACCACCACCGTGGCGATGGACTTCGGCCGCATCACCATCCGCTCCGGCCTCGCCCTCTACCTGTTCGGGACACCGGGACAGGACCGTTTCTGGTTCATCTGGGACGAACTCTCGCAAGGAGCCCTCGGAGCCGTGGTCCTCGCCGACACCCGCCGCCTGGAGGACTGCTTCCCTGCGGTCGACTACTTCGAGCACCGGCGCATCCCGTTCGTCGTCGCCGTCAACTGCTTCCCCGGCGCACGCCCCTACGGCGCCCACGACGTCTCCCGCGCCCTCGACCTGGACCAGGGCACGCCCGTGGTGCTTTGCGACGCCCGCGACCGCGACTCCGGCAAGGAAGTACTGATCCGCCTCGTCGAGTACGCCGGGCGCATGCACACCGCCCGGCTTCTCGACTCGGTGAGCTGAGGCCGCCTCAGTCCGCGAGGTCCCGCACGGCCACGACGTGGTCGATGTGCACCCTCACCAGTAGTTCACCCGGAACGCCGTTGCGCGCGCCGAACTCCTCGGCGCGGTCCTCGCCCATGTACCGCGCGGCGATCCGGGTGGCCCAGCGGCGGATCTCGTCCAGATCCTCGAACAACCGGGCCTGCCCGTTCAGCACCACGAACGAGAACGGCGGCCGGTCGTCGTCCACGCAGAGCGCGACCCGCGGATCACGGGCGAGATTCCGCCCTTTCACTGTCTCCTCACCGGTGTTGAAGACCAGCTCGTCGCCGTCGAGCAGGAACCAGATCGGGGCGATATGAGGGCTTCCATCGGCCCTTACCGTCGCCAGCTTGCCGGTCCGGGTGCCGTCGGAGACGAACGCCCGCCATTCCTCGTCGGTCATCTTGTGTGCCATGAGCCCATCCTGCTTGCCCGGACGCCGGAGGTGGGGAAGGCTTGCGGAAAGCTCCTCCAGCCAGGGGGAGAGGCCACACGGGGAGAACGAACATGGCGCAGAACCAGGGACTGGGTTGGCTCCTGGACGATCTCACCCAGCGCGTGGACCACGTGCGGCACGCGCTGGTGCTCTCGAACGACGGACTGGTCACCGGGGCGAGCACCGGACTACGGCGCGAGGACGCGGAGCATCTGGCGGCCGTCTCCTCCGGACTGCACAGCCTGGCAAAGGGCTCGGGCCGTCACTTCGGCGCGGGCCGCGTCCGGCAGACCATGATCGAGTACGACGACGCCGTACTCTTCGTCACCGCTGCCGGGCCCAGCAGTTGCCTGTGCCTGCTCAGCGGTGCGGAGGCGGACATCGGTCAGATCGCCTACGAGATGACGCTGCTCGTGAACCGGGTCGGCGAACACCTCGGAGTGAATGCCCGGCAGCCCGAACCGTCTCCGGTATCCGAACTCTGACCTGCGACTTCAGGGGTAGAACGGAGGGTTGTCCACAGGCCCGACACGGAGTGCGCGGACATGGCTACGGTGTGTGCACGGCGAACGCGCAGGGCGTGAGCCGACCACTCCACGGGGGAGCAGACCCATGCCGGGAACCACCATCGCATCCGTGACCACCCTAACCCCGGAGCGCCCCGCGCTCTGCGCACCGAGCCGCGCGGCCCGGGAACTGGGTCTCAAGCGCTACGAGTTCGACCTCGCCGTCGAGCTGGGCCGCATCCGCGTCGTGTCCGACAGGGCAAGCGGCGCCCGCCGGGTCGCCCGGACCGAGATCGCCCGTCTCCAGGCACAGGCCGGCTTTCCCCAGACGCTCCGCGAACGCGTACGCGTCGTGGGCACCAAGGAGGGCGCCTCACTCATGGGCGTCTCCGAAGGCAGGTTCGCCAGGCTCGCCCGACTGGGACTGCTGGTGCCGGTGCGCTTCTACCTCAACCGCTACCGAGCCGTGGTCTGGCTGTATCTGGCGGAGGAACTGAGGGAGTTCGTGGCGAACAGTGAGCACGCAGATCTGATCACGGGCAGGACCCCCGAGACGCTCAGAAGCCAGTTGACGGCCGGGCTCGACCTGCGTCCGAGGAACTGGCGGGGACGCCATCTGGGCTTCCTGCTGCGGCAGGCCGAGGACCCATGGGTGCGAGCCGGAGCCATCGCCGCCTTCCTGCCGAACGAGGAAGTCGCGGCGATCGCCAAGATCCCTTATGAACGGGCCAGGTTGGACCGCATGCGGCCATCCCTGCCCGAGCACGGCGCCCCTGGATCACCCGGCGCACTTCTCGGCGAGCAGATCATGACCGCGCAGGACGCGGACGAGATCGCCTGGCTGAGTGCCGACCTGGCGCGACAGCTGGAGGCCACCCGCGCACCCTGGTCCCCCACACCGGCAGTTCCGAGACCTGTCGTCCCAGAAGCACCGGTCGACCCAGCCGCAAGCCGGACGCGCTCCGACACGTCGCCTTCCGCGCCGCCGGGCTCAGGGCCGCGACCGACCCGGGGGCTGCTGACCTGGCTGCGTCGCAGAAGCCCCCGGAGCGTATGCGCCGGCGATCACGCTAGAGGGACCTGAACAGCCCCTCCTGGACGACCGACACGAGCAGTTGCCCGTGCACGTCGTAGATGCGCCCGCGCGCCAGGCCACGGCCGCCGATGGCGATCGGGGACTCCTGGTCGTACAGGAACCACTCGTCGGCGCGGAACGGGCGGTGGAACCACATGGCGTGGTCCAGCGACGCCATGTCGAAGTTCCGCTGACCCCACAGCGGCTCGATCGGGATGCGGACCGCGTCGAGCAGGGTCATGTCGCTCGCGTAGGTCAGCGCGCAGGTGTGGATCAGCGGGTCGTCGCCGAGCGGACCGACCGCGCGCATCCACACCGCGCTGCGCGGCTCGGCACCGTCGATCTCGTCGGAGTTCCAGCGCAACCGGTCGACATAGCGGATGTCGAAGGGCTGGCGGCGCGCCATCAGCTCCAACTGCTCCGGCAGCGCACCGAGATGCTTCCGGATCTCCTCGGCCACGGGCGGCAGGGACTCCGGGTCCGGCACCACGCGGGCGGGCGGGAGCTGGTGCTCGAACGGTCCTTCCTCAGGCTTGTGAAAGGAGGCGGTCAGATTGAAGATCGTGCGGCCCTGCTGCACGGCCGTGACCCGGCGCGTGGTGAACGAGCGCCCGTCACGGACCCGCTCCACCTGGTACACGATCGGCACGCCGGGCCGGCCCGGACGCAGGAAGTACGCGTGCAGCGAGTGCACGGGGCGGTCGCCCTCCGTGGTACGCCCCGCGGCGACCAGCGCCTGGCCCGCGACCTGGCCGCCGAAGACCCTCTGGAGGGACTCCTGCGGGCTGCGGCCGCGGAAGATGTTGACCTCGATCTGCTCCAGGTCGAGCAGGTCGACCAGGCTCTCGGCCGGATTCGTCATCGGTGGGTTTCTCCTGTGCTCACAACTGACCGACATCGGTGACCCGGATGACCGCACGGCCCTCCGCGTCGGATGCGGCGAGATCGACTTCCGCGCTGATGCCCCAGTCGTGGTCATCATTCGGGTCGTCGAAGATCTGACGGACGCGCCACAGCTTGTCCTGCGGCTCCTCCTTGATCACCAGCAGCTTGGGGCCGCGGGCGTCGGGACCGGTGCCGAGGTCCTCGTACTCGTCCCAGTACTTGTCCATGGCCTCGCCCCACGCGTCCGCGTCCCAGCCGGACTCGGCGTCCAGCTCGCCGAGCTCCTCGACCTGGTCGAGGGCGGCCAGCTCCACTCGGCGGAAGAGGGCGTTGCGGACCAGCACGCGGAAGGCGCGGGCGTTGGTGGTGACCGGCTTGACCTCGTCGGCCTTCTCCTGGGCCTCCTCGGCGGTCATCACCTCGGGGTTGGCGAGCTGCTCCCACTCGTCAAGGAGGCTGGAGTCGACCTGGCGGACCATCTCGCCGAGCCACTCGATGAGGTCCTGGAGGTCCTCGGACTTCAGGTCGTCCGGGATGGTGTGGTCGAGGGTCTTGTAGGCGCTGGCGAGGTAACGCAGCACGATGCCCTCGGTGCGGGCCAGCTCGTAGAGGGAGACCAGTTCCGTGAAGGACAGGGCGCGCTCGTACATGTCGCGGACGACCGACTTCGGCGACAGCGGGTGGTCGCCGACCCAGGGGTGGCTCTTGCGGTAGGTGTCGTAGGCGTGGAAGAGCAGCTCTTCCATCGGCTTCGGGTAGCTGATGTCCTGGAGCCGCTCCATGCGCTCCTCGTACTCGACACCGTCCGCCTTCATCAGGGCCACGGCCTCACCGCGCGCCTTGTTCTGCTGGGCGGAGAGGATCTGGCGCGGGTCGTCCAGGGTGGACTCGACGACGGACACCATGTCGAGGGCGTAGGACGGCGACTCGGGATCGAGGAGCTCGAAGGCCGCGAGCGCGAAGGTGGACAGCGGCTGGTTGAGCGCGAAGTCCTGCTGGAGATCGACCGTGAGACGGACGATGCGGCCCTCGGCGTCCGGCGTGTCGAGCTTCTCGACGATGCCGCCGTCCAGCAGCGAGCGGTAGATGGCGATCGCGCGGCGGATGTGGCGGAGCTGCTGCTTGCGCGGCTCGTGGTTGTCCTCCAGCAGGTGACGCATCGCCTCGAAGGCGTTGCCCGGCCGGGCGATCACCGACAGCAGCATGGTGTGCGTCACCCGGAACCGCGAGGTCAGCGGCTCGGGCTCGGACGCGATCAGCTTCTCGAAGGTGTTCTCGGTCCAGCCGACGAAGCCCTCCGGAGCCTTCTTGCGCACCACCTTGCGACGCTTCTTCGCGTCGTCCCCCGCCTTGGCGAGGGCCTTCTCGTTCTCGATGACGTGCTCGGGCGCCTGCGCGACGACGAGTCCGGCGGTGTCGAAGCCGGCGCGGCCGGCCCGTCCCGCGATCTGGTGGAACTCGCGGGCCCGCAGCGTGCGCACCCGGTTGCCGTCGTACTTGGTCAGGGCGGTGAACAGCACCGTGCGGATGGGCACGTTGACGCCGACGCCGAGGGTGTCCGTGCCGCAGATGACCTTCAGCAGACCGGCCTGGGCCAGCTTCTCCACCAAGCGCCGGTACTTGGGCAGCATGCCGGCGTGGTGGACGCCGATGCCGTGCCGGACGTAACGGGAGAGGTTCTGGCCGAACTTGGTGGTGAAGCGGAAGTTGCCGATCAGCTCGGCGATCCGGTCCTTCTCCTCGCGGGTGCACATGTTGATGCTCATCAGCGCCTGCGCCCGTTCGACGGCCTGCGCCTGTGTGAAGTGCACGATGTACACCGGGGCCTGCCGGGTCTCCAGCAGTTCGGTGAGCGTCTCGGTGAGCGGGGTGAGCCGGTACTCGTAGGACAGCGGTACCGGGCGGGTGGCCGAGCGGACGACCGAGGTGGGGCGTCCGGTGCGGCGGGTGAGGTCCTTCTCGAAGAAGGACACGTCACCGAGCGTGGCCGACATCAGGATGAACTGGGCCTGCGGCAGCTCCAGCAGCGGGATCTGCCAGGCCCAGCCCCGGTCGCCCTCCGCGTAGAAGTGGAACTCGTCCATCACGACCTGGCCGATGTCCGCGTCCTTGCCGTCCCGCAGCGCGATGGACGCCAGCACCTCGGCCGTACAGCAGATCACGGGCGCGTCGGCGTTCACGGACGCGTCGCCGGTCAGCATGCCCACGTTCTCGGTGCCGAAGATCTTGCACAGTTCGAAGAACTTCTCCGACACCAGGGCCTTGATCGGAGCGGTGTAGAAGGTGACCTCGTCGCGGGCCAGCGCCGCGAAGTGCGCGCCGGCGGCGATCATGCTCTTGCCGGAACCGGTGGGCGTCGAGACGATCACGTTCGCCCCGGAGACCACCTCGATCAGCGCCTCTTCCTGGTGGGGATAGAGGGTGAGGCCGCGATCCTGGGCCCACGACTCGAAGTTTTCGTACAGGGCGTCGGGGTCGGCGGTCCGCGGGAGCTGATCGATGAGGGTCACGCCCCCATCTTGCCTGCCCATGCCGTCAACCGGGGAATCGGCTGCGGGCGTCAAGATCATGGAGGCTACGCTGTGTCGCCGACGGATCATCAGCACCGCAGGTCAACTGGACAGCGGCACACGAGGAATGGGGCGGGACGCGGCCATGATGGGACCAGCACACTCACTGTCGGGGGCCGCGGCCTGGCTCGGTGTCGGAGCGGCGGCCGCCGCCTTCGGGTACCCGATGCCCTGGCCGGTCCTGCTGGTGGGTTCCCTGGTCTGCGCGGGCGCCGCGCTGGCCCCCGACCTGGACCACAAGGCGGCCACCATCTCGCGGGCCTTCGGACCGGTGTCCCGCTGGGTCTGCGAGATCGTCGACAAGCTGTCGTACGCCGTCTACAAGGCCACCCGGAAGCCGGGCGACGCGCGCCGCACCGGCGGTCACCGCACCCTCACGCACACCTGGCTGTGGGCGGTCCTGATCGGGGTGGGCAGCTCCGTGGTGGCGATCACCTGTGGCCGCTGGGGTGTGCTGGGCATTCTGTTCGTGCACATGGTGCTGGCCATCGAAGGCCTGTTGTGGCGGGCGGCACGCGGTTCCAGCAGCGATGTGCTGGTCTGGCTGCTCGCGGCGACCAGCGCCTGGATTCTGGCGGGGATGCTGGACAAGCCCGGCCAGGGCGCCTACTGGCTGTTCAGCGACCCGGGCCAGGCGTACATGTGGCTGGGCCTGCCGGTCGTGCTGGGCGCCCTGGTCCACGACATCGGGGACGCGCTGACCGTCTCCGGCTGCCCCGTCCTGTGGCCCATCCCCATCGGCCGCAAGCGCTGGTACCCGGTCGGACCGCCGAAGGTGCTGCGCTTCCGCGCCGGGAGCTGGGTCGAGCTGCGGGTACTGATGCCCGTGTTCATGCTGCTCGGCGGAGTGGGCGGCGCGGCGGCGCTCAACTTCATCTGAGGACGAGAGCGTCAGGCGCTCGCGTCCGGGCGCTGCCCGCCGTACCGCCGCTCGAACCGGTCGATGCGGCCCTCGCTGTCCAGCGTGCGGGCCTTGCCGGTGTAGAAGGGGTGGCTCTCCGAGGAGATCTCCACGTCGACCACCGGGTACGTCTCGCCGTCGTCCCACTCGATGGTCTGCTCGCTCCCGGCGGTGGACCGGGTGAGGAAGGCGTAGCCCGCGGAGCGGTCGCGGAAGACGACCGGACGGTACGCGGGCTGCTTGTCCTGCTGCATGGGGGCTCCTCGCACGGATCGGTAGGGCGGGAGGCTTCCGGATCAGCCGGGGAGGGAGTCCTCGTCGACGATGTGGACGGCGGCCTCCTCGGCGGACGCGGCGGCGCCGTCGATGCCGACGTCGGTGGCCACGAGCGCGCTCTCGTCGTCCTCGTGCGCGCCCTCGTCGGGAGCCACCAGGCGGCCGGAGCGCCGGAGGCCGACCTCATTGTCGAGCAGTTCGCCGTCGGTGCCCTCGATGTCGCCCAGGCCGTCGCCGTCGGGGGCGGCCCGGTCGGGCAGTTCCTCGGCGAGGCGCTGGTCGAGCGTCTCTCCGGCGCGCGTTCCGCCGCCGTCACCCCGTCGTGCTCGACCGCCCAGGGCCGCTCGGGAGGGGACCAGCCCCGGTCGAGGGGATCGTCGACACCGTCGGTGTCCAGCGTGTCCTCGACGTCGAGCACCCCCGAGTCCTCCTGGATCTCGTCGGTGTCGGGCTGGTAGACGTCGTCACCCCATCCGTCGGCGCTGTTCACGTGGACCTCCATCCGGTAAGCACGACCCGACGCCGTGAGAACGGGCGCGGGCCCATGGGCACACAGGACCCTGCTGTCCCCGGGAACGGCCGGGGAAACTTCCCCCGGATTCCGGGTCCGGTGCCTCCATCCAGCCTTCCACCCCGATTCGGGACCGCGCAACGGCAACGCCGGGCAGCGGGGGACGGACGACCGCCGGCCCACCGCGCCACCCGCCTCCGGCCGGGCGCGGTGGGCCGGTGCTCACCCGTGCCAGGAACGCCAGAGCGCGGCGTAGGCTCCGTCCGCCGCGACCAGGTCGTCGTGGCTGCCCAGCTCGCTGATGCGGCCCTCTTCGACGACCGCGATCATGTCGGCGTCATGCGCGGTGTGGAGACGGTGGGCGATGGCGACCACCGTGCGCCCGTCGAGGACACGGGACAGCGAACGCTCCAGGTGGCGCGCCGCGCGCGGGTCGAGGAGCGAGGTCGCCTCGTCCAGCACCAGGGTGTGCGGGTCGGCCAGTACCAGCCTGGCCAGCGCGATCTGCTGCGCCTGCGCCGGGGTCAGGGGCAGACCACCGGAACCGACCTCGGTGTCCAGCCCCGCGTCCAGCGCCCGCGCCCAGGTGTCCGCGTCGACCGCGCCCAGTGCCGCCCACAGCTCGGCGTCGCGCGCCCCGGTGCGGGCCAGCAGGAGGTTGTCCCGCAGGGAGCCGACGAAGACGTGGTGCTCCTGGTTGACGAGGGCGACATGCGTACGGACGCGTTCGGCCGGCATTCCGGACAGCTCGGCGCCGCCGAGGGTGACATGGCCGTCCCGAGGAGCGTAGACACCGGCGAGCAGTCTGCCCAGCGTGGACTTGCCCGCGCCCGAGGGGCCGACCAGCGCCAGCCGGGTGCCCGGCGCGACCCGCAGGGACACCGCGCGCAGCACGTCGACGCCCTCGCGGTAGCCGAAGTGCACCCGGTCGGCGTCCACGTCCCGGCCGGCCGGCACCAGCGAGGCGTCACCGGCGTCCGGCTCGATGTCCCGTACTCCGACGAGCCGGGCCAGCGACACCTGCGCCACCTGCACCTCGTCGTACCAGCGCAGGATGAGATTGATCGGGTCGACCAGCATCTGGGCGATCAGCGCACCCGTGGTGAGCTGCCCCACGTCCATCCAGCCCCGCAGGACGAAGACCCCGCCGACCATGAGGACGGAGCCCAGCACGATGGCGTGCACGGCGTTGATCACGGGGAACAGCACCGAGCGGAGCCACAGCGTGTACTGCTCCCACGCGGTCCATTCCTTGATCCGCCGGTCCGAGAGGGCGACGCGGCGGGCGCCGAGGCGGTGGGCCTCGATGGTGCGGCCGGCGTCCACGGTCTCGGCGAGCGCGGCGGCGACGGCCGCGTATCCGGCGGCCTCCGAGCGGTAGCCGGAAGGGGCGCGCTTGAAGTACCAGCGGCACCCGACCACCAGCACCGGGACCGCGAGCAGGACGGCGGCCGCGAGCGGCGGGGCGGTGACGACGAGGCCACCGAGCAGCAGCAGCGCCCATACGACACCGATCGCCAGCTCGGGAACGGCCTCCCGCATGGCGTTGGACAGCCGGTCGATGTCGGTGGTGATGCGGGAGAGGAGGTCACCCGTCCCGGCCCGCTCCAGCACGCCCGGAGGCAGCCGCACCGAGCGGACGAGGAAGTCCTCGCGCAGGTCGGCGAGCATCTGCTCGCCGAGCATCGCGCCCCGCAGCCGCACTTGCAGCGTGAAGAGCGCCTGCACGGCCGACGCGGCCACGAAGAGGCCGATGGTCAGACCCAGTCGGGGATCGGATGTCCGGTCGGCGACGCGTTCGACCAGACCGCCGAGCAGGTACGGGCCGGTCATGGAGGCGACGACCGCGACGGTGTTGACGCCCATGAGCGACAGGAAGGCCCGGCGATGACGGCGGAACAGCTCCGCCACGTAGTCGCGCACGGTCGAGGCCGCACCGACGGGCAGGGTGGTGGCGGTCGTCGGGGCCGCCGGGTCGTAGGCCGGTGGCGCTACGCCGATCATGCGCTCTCCTCGATCTCTTCGAGCGGTTCGAGAGCGCCCAGGAGAGGGGCTCCGTCGGAGGGGTCCGGACGTTCCCGTGGGGGAGCAGGGGCCGCGATGTCCCCTGACGCGTGCTGCTCGTCCTCGGTCTCGCGGGTGACGACGGCGCGGTACCGGGGTTCGGCACCGATCAGCTCGCGGTGCCTGCCGGTCGCCGCGACCTTGCCCTCGTGGAGGAAGACGACCTGGTCGGCCCGGTCCAGCAGCAGGGGCGAGGAGGTGAGCACCACGGTGGTGCGGCCCCGGCGCAGCCGTCGCAGACCCTCCGCGATCCTCGCCTCGGTGTGCGAGTCCACGGCGGAAGTCGGTTCGTCCAGGACCAGGACCTCCGGATCGGTGACGAGCGAGCGGGCCAGGGCGAGGCGCTGGCGTTGGCCGCCGGACAGGGAGCGCCCGCGCTCGGTGATCCGCGCGTCCATCGGGTCGGAGGCGTCCAGCGACCCCTGCACCAGGGCGTCCAGCACATCCGCGCACTGGGCGGCCGCCAGCGCGTCCTCGGCGCGGACGGTGCCGGAGGAGGGTACGTCGAGGAGTTCGCGCAGGGTGCCGGACAGCAGCACCGGGTCCTTGTCCTGGACCAGGACGGCGGTGCGGGCCTGGGCGAGAGACAGTTCGTCCAGCGGTACTCCGCCAAGCAGCACCGACCGGCCGGGCTCGGCGGCGTGGCCACCCAGACGGTCCGCGAGGCGTCCCGCCATGTCGGGGTCGCCGCACACCACCGCGGTGAACCCGTGTGCGGGCGCGCGCAGACCGGAGGCCGGATCGAACAGTTCGCCGCCCGGCGCCCCGCTCGTGCGCGAACTCTCGGTGTTCGTGAGGCGTTGCAACGACAGCACCCGCGCGGCCCGTTGGGCGGAAGGCCGGGAGAAGGAGTACGCCATGGCGATCTCGACGAAGTGCCGCAGCGGATAGTTCACGATCATGACCGCGCTGTAGACGGTGACCAGTTCACCGACCGTGATCCGGCCCTCGCGGGCCAGTTGGACACCGCGCAGGACGACGACGATCAGGAGCAGGCCCGGCAGCAGTACCTGGAGGGCTGAGATGACCGACCACATCCGGGCGCTGCGCACGGCGGCGTGCCGTACCTCCTGCGAGGCGCGGCGGTAGCGGTCGAGGAACAGGTCCTCGCCGCCGATGCCCCGCAGCACCCGCAGTCCGGCCACGGTGTCCGAGGCCAGCTCGGTCGCCCGGCCGGCCTTCTCACGCTGAACGTCGGCCCGGCTGGTGGCCCTGGGCAGCAGCGGCAGCACCGCGAGCGCGACCACCGGCAGGCCGACGGCCACGACCACCCCCAGAGCGGGTTGGTAGACCAGAAGCGCCACGCAGACCACGACCACCGTCAGCGCGGCCGCGGTGAAGCGGGACACCGCCTCGACGAACCATCCGATCTTCTCCACGTCACCCGTGGAAACAGTGACGACTTCGCCCGCCGCGACCCGCCGGGTCAGTGCGGAGCCGAGGTAGGCGGCTTTACGCGCCAGGAGTTGCTGGAGGCGGGCGGCCGCCGTGATCCAGTTGGTGACGGCGGCGCGGTGCAGGAAGGTGTCGCCCACCGCGATGGCCGTACCGCACAGCAGCATCAGACCGCCCGTCAGGGCGAGCCGGCCGGCGGAGCGGTCGACGGCCGCCTGAACGGCCAGGCCGACGCAGAAGGGCAGGGCGCAGACCGAGGCGAAGTGGAGCAGGCCCCACAGCAGCGCCCTGCACTGGCCGCCCAGCTGGTTGCGGCCGAGCCACCACAGCAGGCGGGGGCCGGACCGCGCGTCGGGTACGCCTGGATCTGAGTACGGAAGGTCTTGGATCTGCATGGCGTCCCAGTGGCTCGTGTCAGGGAAGGGCATGCTGCGGCGGCACCCGGAGGCGGCGGCAAGCCGTGAAAGGTTCGCCTTGCGCGGAGGTGAATTTCAAACGGTTTTTCCGGTGTGGCACGACCCGCACCGGGTTCCGGCCAGGCGGCGACGCCCCGCTACGCGTGGTTCGACGGCGTGCGGATGACGGGGAGGCCGAGTGGCGGATTCACCGGTTCGGGATGTCGCCGTCGACCAGGGTGTCCAGCAGCACACCCAGCACCTGCCGCTCCTTCTCGGTCAGCGGGGCGAGGATCTCCTCGGCGGCGGAACGGCGTGCTCCGTGCAGTTCGCTCAGGGTGGCGCGACCGTCGTCCGTCAGCTCGATCCGGGTGACCCTGCGGTTGGACGGGTCCGCCACCCGTCGGACCTTGCCGTGCGCCTCGAGGCCGTCGACCAGGGTCGTCACCGCACGCGGCACCACTTCGAGGCGCTCGGCGAGGTCGGCCATGCGCGGCGGCGAGTCGTAGTGCGCCAGAGTGCGCAGCAGGCGGGACTGGGCGGGAGTGACGCCCAGATCACGCCATTCGAGATGGCGCTTCTGGATGCGGTGCACCCGGCGGGTCAGCCGCAGCAACTGCTCGGCGAGTACACCCTCGGGATCTGGGGTCGTCATGCGGGAACAATATCAGGACGCCATTCATTGTGAGTACAGGTAACAATGAGCTATGCTCAATGAGCCAGAGTCGGCCGCCCGTCGGTCCGGCCCTTCTCTCTTCCTAGGAGTCCTTTGAACCCCGAACGAGAAACGACCTGGATGCCGCCACCCGACACCGGGGGCCAGCCCCGGCAGGTGCGCCGCATCCTCACCCTCTTCCGTCCCTACCGTGGCCGGCTCGCCGTCGTCGGCCTGTTGGTCGGCGCCTCCTCGCTGGTCTCGGTGGCCACCCCCTTCCTGCTGCGCGAGATCCTCGATGTCGCGATCCCACAGGGCCGCACCGGACTGCTGAGCCTGCTCGCGCTCGGCATGATCCTCAGCGCGGTCCTCTCCAGCGTCTTCGGCGTCCTCCAGACACTGATCTCGACCACCGTCGGCCAGCGCGTCATGCACGACCTGCGCACCGCCGTCTACGGCCGCCTCCAGCGGATGTCCCTCGCCTTCTTCACCCGCACCCGCACCGGCGAGGTGCAGTCCCGCATCGCCAACGACATCGGCGGGATGCAGGCGACCGTCACCTCCACCGCCACCTCCCTGGTCTCCAACACCACCAGCGTGGTCGCCACGATCGTGGCCATGGTCGCCCTCGACTGGCGGCTCACGCTGGTCTCGCTGGTCCTCCTCCCGGTGTTCGTGTGGATCAGCCGCCGGGTCGGTGACGAGCGCAAGAAGATCACCACGCGGCGGCAGAAACAGATGGCCGTCATGGCCGCCACCGTCACCGAGTCGCTGTCCGTCAGTGGCATCCTGCTCGGCCGCACCATGGGCCGCTCCGACTCGCTGACCGCCGGCTTCGCCGAGGAGTCCGAGCGCCTGGTCGACCTGGAGGTCAGGGCGAGCATGGCGGGCCGCTGGCGCATGGCGGTGATCTCCATCGTCATGGCGGCGATGCCCGCGTTCATCTACTGGGCCGCGGGTCTGGCCCTCCAGTTCGGTGGACCCGAGGTCTCGCTGGGCACGCTGGTCGCCTTCGTCTCGCTCCAGCAGGGCCTGTTCCGGCCCGCCGTGAGCCTGCTCTCCACCGGCGTCCAGATCCAGAGTTCCCTCGCGCTCTTCCAGCGCATCTTCGAGTACCTCGACCTGCCCATCGACATCACCGAGCGGGTGGACCCCGTCCACCTCGACGAGATCAAGGGCGAGGTCCGCTTCGAGGGGGTCGAGTTCCGCTACGACGACAAGAGCGGCCCGGTCCTCGACGGCATCGACCTCACCGTGCCCGCCGGGGGGAGCCTCGCCGTGGTGGGACCGACCGGAGCCGGCAAGTCGACGTTCGGCTGCCTGGTGCCCCGGCTGTACGACGTCACCGGGGGCCGCGTCACCGTGGACGGCGTGGACGTGCGCGACCTCGACTTCGACACCCTTGCCCGCGCGGTCGGTGTCGTCGCGCAGGAGACCTACCTCTTTCACGCCTCCGTCGCCGACAACCTCCGCTTCGCCAAGCCCGACGCCACCGACGAGGAGCTGCACACGGCGGCCCGCGCCGCTCAGATCCACGACCACATCACCGCCCTGCCGGACGGATACGACACCGTCGTCGGCGAACGCGGCCATCGGTTCTCCGGCGGGGAGAAGCAGCGCCTGGCCATCGCCCGCACCATCCTGCGCGACCCGCCCGTCCTCATCCTCGACGAGGCGACCAGCGCCCTCGACACCCGCACCGAGGCGGCGGTCCAGGACGCGATCGACGCCCTGTCGGCCGACCGGACCACCATCACCATCGCCCACCGGCTCTCGACCGTCCGGGACGCCGACCAGATAGCCGTCCTCGACTCCGGCCGGGTCGCCGAACTGGGCACGCACGACGAACTGCTGGAGCGCGAGGGACGCTACGCGGCACTGGTGCGCCGGGACGCTCAGCTCGAACCCACCGGCTGACGTGCCGTCATGACGGGCGATCAGGAGTCGACAAACTGAAGATATGCCGGGTTTACGGTCATATGCGTATTACCGTGCCCGCATGCAGACGAAGACTCGGTCACGGAGCATGATCCGCCTGACGCGCCGGGGCAGGCTCGCCCTCGTCGGGGTCGGCGCCGTCCTGGCCGGCACTGCCGTGGTGGTGCCGCTGAGCCTGGGAGTGTTCAGGGACGACGAGACCACCACCCTCCTCATCCCGGAGGGCTGGCGCGCGAGCCAGATCTACGACGCGATCGACAAGGCGCTCGCACTGCCGCCCGGCAGCGCCCGCAAGACCGTCGCCAAGGCGGGTCTCAAGCTGGAGTCCGCCGCGGAGGGAAACCCCGAGGGCTACCTCTTCCCGGCGACCTACACCCTCACCGACGACACGACCGCCGAGTCGCTGCTCCGGCAGATGGTCGAGACGGCCAACCGGCGGTTCAACGGCGCACCGGTCGCGGCCGGAGCGCAGCGGAACACGATGAACGTCTACGAAGCCGTCACCGTCGCGAGCATCGTGCAGGCCGAGGCGGCCACCAAGAGCGACATGGGGAAGGTGGCCCGCGTCGTCTTCAACCGGCTGGAGCGTGGGATGCCGCTCCAGATGGACTCCACCCTCAACTACGCCCTGAAACGCAACACCGTCCACACCAGCATCGACGACACCCGGATCGAGAGCCCGTACAACTCCTACCAGCGCATGGGGCTGCCGCCGACGCCCATCGACAATCCCGGGGAGGACGCGATGCGGGCGGTGACCAACCCGCCGAAAGGGGACTGGTTGTACTTCGTCACCGTCAAGCCCGGCGACACGCGCTTCACCGCCGACTACACCCAGCACCTGCGCAACGTTGCCGATTTCAACGCCCAGCACAGGGCCGCCGCCGGTTCGGGTACGCCGTCCGGGAGCCACACCCCGGTCACCCGGCCGCCCCAGTGAGCGGCCGGGGCGGCCAGGGATGAGCGGCGGCCGGAGGGCTCAGCGGCCGCGCGCGACCAGGAGCGGGGCCGGACGCCCGGTGGCCCGGGACGCCGTGCCGGGGGAGAGCAGCCCACGGGCGGACAGTTCGGGGATCACGCCCTCGCCGAACCAGTACGCCTCCTCCAGATGCGGATATCCGGAGAGCACGAAGTGTTCGACACCGAGGGAGTGGTACTCCTCGATCCGGTCGGCGACCTCCGCGTGGCTGCCGACCAGGGCGGTGCCGGCGCCACCGCGGACCAGGCCGACACCCGCCCAGAGGTTGGGGTAGATCTCCAGATGGTCGCGGGAGCCGCCGTGCAGCTCCAGCATCCGCCGCTGGCCGACCGACTCGCTGCGTCCCAGGGCGGCCTGGGCGGCGGCGATGGTGTCGGAGTCGAGGTCGTCGAGGAGCCGGTTCGCCGTCGACCAGGCGTCGGCGGAGGAGTCGCGGGAGATGGTGTGCAGCCGGATGCCGAACCGGACCGTGCGCCCCTCCCGCTCGGCCAGCGACCGGATCCAGTCGATCTTCTCCTTCACCTGGGCCGGCGGCTCGCCCCAGGTCAGATAGACGTCGGCGTGGCGGGCGGCCACCGGACCGGCGGCCTGGGAGGAGCCGCCGAAGAAGATCTCCGGTACCGGGTTCGGCGGGAGGGAGGTGAGGCCGCCGTGCACCTCGTAGTGGGCGCCGTGGAAGTCGTAGGGCTCGCCCTGCCAGACACCGCGTACGACGGAGAGGAACTCGTCGGTGCGTTCGTAGCGCCGGTCGTGGTCGAGATGGTCGCCGAAGCGGCGTTGTTCGGCGGAGTCGCCGCCGGTGACGACGTTGAGCAGCAGCCGTCCTCGGGTGAGGCGCTGGTAGGTCGCGGCCATCTGGGCGGCCAGGGTGGGGGAGAGAAGGCCGGGGCGGAAGGCGACCAGGAACTTCAGGCGTTCGGTGTGCTGGGCGAGGGCCACCGTGGTAAGCCAGGCGTCCTCGCACCAGGTGCCGGTCGGAGTGAGCACCGCCTCGAAGCCCAGTTGCTCGGCGGCCTTGGCTATCTGCGCCAGGTACTCGATGTCGGGGGTGCGCAGGCCGCGGGTCTCGCGGCCGATGTTGGAACCGTAGGCGTGCCGGTCGATGAGGGTGCGGCCGTCGCCGCCCGTCGGCAGGAACCAGTGGAGTCGTACGGTCATGAGGGGGCCTCCCGTGTCAGTGCTTGGCCGGAGTGGTGGAGGGCGGCAGGCCGCCGTTGAAGCGCGGGTCCACGAAGTCGCCGAAGTCGACCTTCTTCGGGATGAGGTGCAGCTCGGTGAAGGTGTCTGCGATCCGCTGCTCGGAGGCGACCAGGGGCTTGTCCACGGCGACGGCGACCCGGGTGGCGTTGGTCCGGTGTACGGAGG
Organism: Streptomyces seoulensis; assembly: GCF_004328625.1. Lineage (NCBI taxonomy): Bacteria > Bacillati > Actinomycetota > Actinomycetes > Kitasatosporales > Streptomycetaceae > Streptomyces > Streptomyces seoulensis. Next base: position 543,827 of record NZ_CP032229.1, on the reverse strand, counting down.
CGAGCGCCACGTCGTACGGCAGTCCGGTGTCCTTCGCCCACACCTTGGCCCACTCCTCCTGGTGGCCGTGCACCCAGTCCTGCGCGCGCCGCAGCCTGGCCAGGTAGTCCTTGACGGCGGCGGCCTTCTTGGAGTTCCGCAGCGCGGCGGGCGAGGCGACCTGGAAGGAGAGGCCGTTGGTGACACCGTCACCGGTCGTGAGCACGCGCCCCTGTTTGCCCTGGAGAACCTGCGAGGTGTACGGGTCCCAGACCGCCCAGGCGTCGACCTTGCCGGAGTTGAAAGCGGCGAGCGCGTCGGCCGGCTGGAGGTACTTGACTTTGATGTCCTTCAGCTGGAGCCCGGCGGCTTCGAGGGAGGCGACCAGTTGGTAGTGGGCGGAGGAGCCCTGGGCGACGGCCACGGACTTGCCCTTGAGCTGCTTGGGGCCGGTCAGCTCGGAGTCGTCGGGTACGAGGATGGCGTCGCCCCGGGACGTGCCGTGCCAGGCGGCCACCACCGAGATCTTGGAGCCGGCGCCCGCCGCGAAGACGGGCGGGGTGTTGCCGACGCCGCCGACGTCCACGGCCCCGGCGTTGACCGCCTCCAGCAGGGGTGGTCCGGAGGTGAAGGTCGACCACTTGATCCGGTAGTCCAGGTTCTTCAGCTCCCCGGCGGCCCGCAGGATGGCCTCGGAGCCGCCCTTCTGGTCGCCGACGGCGAGGGTGACGGAGCCCGAGCCGTCGATCTGCGCACCCGTGTCGGCGGCGGAGTTCCCACCGCAGGAGGTGAGCACGAGGGTAAGGGGGAGGAGCAGCGCTGCGGGGACCAGGAGTCGTCGCATGGAGGGTCCGTTCATTCGGTGAGGGCGAGGGGAGGTTCAGGCCGCTTCGGCCGCCGGCGTGACGCCGAGGCGGGCCAGCAGATCGGCTCGGATCGCGGCGAAGCGGGGGTCGGTGAGTTCGCGGGGCCGGTCGAGTTCGACGCGCTGCTCGTGCGCGATGCGGCCGCCGTCCATCACCAGCACCCGGTCGGCCAGCAGTACGGCTTCCTCCACGTCGTGCGTGACGAGCAGGACCGCGCAGCCCCGGCGCTGCCACAGCTCACCCACCAGACGCTGCGCGTTGATCCGGGTCAGTGCGTCCAGCGCGCCGAACGGCTCGTCCAGCAGCAGGAGATCGGGCTCGCGGACCAGGGCACGCGCGAGGGAGACGCGCTGGGCCTCGCCGCCGGAGAGGGTCTTGGGCCAGGCGTTCACCCGATGGCCCAGCCCGACCTCCTCCAACGCCTGCTCGGCGAGGGTGCGTTCGGGCCTGCCGGGCAGCCCCAGCAGGACGTTGCGCCACACCCGTTTCCACGGCATGAGCCGGGGTGCCTGGAAGGCGACCGCGCGGCGGCGGGGGACCAGTACCGTGCCGTCGATGTCCCGGTCGAGCCCGGCGAGCACCCGCAGCAGCGTGGACTTGCCGCACCCGCTGCGGCCGAGCAGGGCGACGAACTCGCCCGGCGCCAGGTCGAGATGAACGTCGTCGATGACCGCGCGGCCGTCGAAGGCACGGGTCAGCCCCTCGACATGCACGGCCTGGGTGGTCGCGGGGCTCAACGGCCCGTGAACGTCGGTCGCCATCGCAGCAACAGCCTTTCGAGAGAGCGGACGACGAAGTCGGCGAGGAGGCCGAGGAAGGCGTAGACGATCAGGCAGACCACGATCACGTCGGTCCGCAGGAAGTCGCGGGCCTGGACCATCAGAAAGCCGATGCCGGAATCGGCGTTGACCTGCTCCGCGAAGACCAGGGCGAGCCAGGCGATGCCGAGGGAGTAGCGCAGACCGGTGAGCGCGCCCGGCAGGGCACCCGGCAGCACCACATGGCGGACGAGCCCCCGGCGGGACAGGCCCAACGACTCGCCGGCCTCGATGAGCTGGGAGTCGACGCCGCGAATGCCCGCGTAGACGTTCAGATAGAGCGGGAAGGTCACGCCCAGCGTGATGATGGCGATCTTGGGTGTCTCGCCGATACCGAACCAGATGATGAACAGCGGGATCAGGCCCACGAACGGCACGGTGCGCAACATCTGCACGGGAGCGTCGATCACGTCCTCGCCGATGCGGAACAGCCCGGAAACCAGGGCGAGTCCGGTGCCGACGACGGTACCGAGGACCAGACCGCCGGCGACGCGTTGCAGGGAGATGCCCATCGCGGAGGGCAGTGAACCGTCGGCCATGAGATCACCGGCGACATGGGCGATCCGGCCCGGTGAGGCGAGTACATCAGGTGCCAACGCCCCAGTTGCGCTGAGGACTTGCCACAGGATCAGGAGGGCTGCCGGGCCGGTCGTGCGCCGCAGCCAGCGGGGGAGCCGGGTGCGGCGGGAGGAGGCGGGGACGAGGCGTTGCAGGGCGGGGGAGGCGGGCAGCTCGGCTGCGCCCGCCGCGCCGGACGGGTGCGGCGGGGCATGGCTGATGCTCATGGGTGCTCCACAGGGTGGAGAGCGGGAACGAGGGTGCGCCCGTCGCCGCCACGGCGCCCTCGGCTCAGCGGAGGGTCAGGTGCGGCGGGCGGGGAACGCGAGGCGGCCCGGAGAAAGGGCGAAGGTGAAGCGGGGGAAGGGCGTCAGCGGCCGGGGCGACACGCGGCGGAGGCCACCCGGAGCAGGTCGATGTGACCGCGCGTGGTGAGCAGGGCTGAACGCGACATGCCGGTGAACGTAGCCAGGCGGGCGTTCGCCGGTCAACGGTGTCTCGGTCAGTGGACTTCCCGTCTCGGCGGACAGCCGTGCCGAAAGGCGTGAAACGCGGACGGTGGGCGAGGATGGAGGCATGCCAGATGCCTTCACCACACGCGTGCTCGACGTCGCCACCGGGTCCCGTGAGCGGGTCGTGGACCTCACTCAGGAGTGCGAACACTTCCTGGGCGAGGTCGCGGCGGGCCGCGACGGCCTGCTCAACATCTTCGTCCCCCACGCGACCTGCGGCGTCGCCGTCATCGAGACCGGCGCCGGCAGCGACGACGACCTCCTCACCGCCCTGCACACCCTGCTCCCGGCGGACGACCGCTGGCAGCACCGCCACGGCAGCCCCGGCCACGGCCGCGACCACGTCCTCCCGGCGATCGTCCCGCCCCACGCCACACTCCCGGTCATCGGCGGCAGCCTGGAACTGGGCACCTGGCAGTCGGTGTGCCTGGTGGACACGAACAGGGACAACCCGAACCGTCAGGTGCGGCTGAGCTTCCTCGGGTAGTCAGGACGGAGAGCCGGGGCGGCTGGTCAGGACGGAGAGCCGGGGCGGCCCATGATCCCTCGGCCCTGGGGCGGCTGCGGCGCGGGCCCGCAGGGCGTGACCGGGTCCGTGAACATGCCGGATAGGGTTCTGGGCATGGCATCTCGCAGTACTCAGATCCTGGAAGCCGCGGCCCGGGTGATCGCCCGCCGCGGGGTCCGTGGTCTGCGCGTGGAGGAGCTGGCCGAAGAGGCGGGCGTCTCCACCGCGCTGATCTACTACCACTTCAAGGACCGCACCGGAGTCCTGCGCAAGACGCTGGAGTTCATCAGCGACCGGGCCGAGCGCTACACGACTCACCTGGCCCCGGACGGTGAACCGCTGAGTCCGCGCGAGGAGTTGGACCAGATGCTGCTGCTGGAACTCCAGGACACGACGGAGGTCAGGGAGAACAGCAGCGCCTGGGGTGAGCTGCGGGCAAGCGCGGTCTTCGACGAAGTCCTGCGGGAAGACCTCGCGAGGGCCACTCTGGTGTGGATCCAGGACGTCGCGGCCCTGTTGGGGCAGGTTCGGCCCATGGCCCCCGCGGCAGCGCTGGCGGCAGCGGCGGAGCGGCTCACCGCTCTGGTGGAAGGTCTGAGCATGCGATGGCTCAGCGGCATGCTCCGGATCGACCACGCGCGGACTCTGATGAGCGAGGGCATCGAAGCCGAGGTCGAGCGCCTGGGGCGCTGACCCCCCGTCAGTCCACCGGCTTGCCGGGTTCATCATGCGTCGAGCAGTGGATGCCGCCGCCACCGGAGGCGATCGTGTCGATCTGCACCTGTACGACGTCCCGCTCGGGGAAGTGCTCCCGCAGGATGCTCCGGGCGCGGTTGTCGGCCTTCCGGTCTCCGAACTTGGGCATGAAGACTGAGTCGTTGGCCACGTAGAAGTTGGCGTAGGTGGACACGAAGTCGTCGCCCTCGCCGGTGATCTCGTACAGGTCGGGCTGCGGCAGGTCGATGATCTCGAAGGACCGGCCCTTGGCGTCGGTCGCCCTGCTGAGGACGGCCCTCGCCTGGTCGGACGAACGCGACCAGGAGTCCGGTGGCGTGTCGGGGTGTGCCGTGTCCAGCAGCACCACTCCGGGCGCGGTGAACCGTACGAGGCTGTCCACGTGTGCGTCGGTGATGTCCTGGCCGCGCACACCGGCCAGCCAGATCACCTTCTGGATGCCCAGCGTCCGCTTCAGCTCGGCCTCGATCTGGTCCCGGCTCTTTCCGGGGTTGCGGTTGTCGTTGACGATCGAGCTCTCCGTGACGAGGAGCGTTCCCTCACCGTCGGTCTCGAAGGAGCCGCCCTCGGCGACCAGCGGAGCCGTCCGGCGGGGGATGCCGTACTTCGTCAGGAGGGTGGCTCCCACGCGCGCGTCGTTGTTATGTACCTGCTTGTTGCCCCACCCGCTGAAGTTGAAGTCGACGCCGGTCACCTTGCCGCCGTCCGCCACGAACACCGGCACGGTGTCCCGGGCCCACAGGTCGTCGACCTCGAGCGGGATGACCTCGACATCACGCCCGCACGCCTTCTGGGCGGCCTTCTGCTGTTCCGGCCTGGCCATCATCACGACGTACTCGTACTCCGCGATGGCGCGTGCGACTCGGGCTATGTCCTCGCGGACGTAGGGCAGGTCTTCGGCCCAGACCGACTCGAGGGCCGGCCAGGACATGAAGGTGCGGGCGTGGCTCTCCCACTCGGCGCCCATGCGCAGTCCGCTCGTCGCCGTGTCCTCACCGTCGGGGACACTCGCGATCCCCGTCATTTCGTCGCCCGGACCGCACGCCGAGGCGCCGAGGGCGACGGCACCGATTCCGGCGAGTGTCCTCAGGGCGGTACGGCGGGTGGGGGGAAGAGGAGGCACGAGCAGCTCCGGTTTTCGTATGGGGGTCAAGGTATCCGCCGACAGAGTGAGCCGCGCGGTGGGAGCGCGACGGGGCAGCCCTGGCGGACCGAACCGATTTCTCGACTCTGACATGAACTGAAAATTCAGTCAAGAAATGAGGGTGGGACCGCGAGGAGAACCCTTCTGTGCCGGGGAAGTTCTGATTGCGGGGGGCAAGCTTGTTTGACTGAAAATTCAGCACGCCGGGTGGGCGGCTCGTCGCCGACGAGGTCGCCGGTGCCGGAGCCTCCGTCTGACTTTGCCAATCCTTTACAACCCCCGCCCGGCCTGTCTCGTCTCTTCGCTCGATCCATCACACCGGCCCGGCCACCCCGTCGGACCGGTCGACGAGAGAGAGCGATACATGCGTCGAACAGTCCTCAGTGCCGCGGCAGTCGCGTGCGTCGCCGTGCTGGCGAGTGCGGTGCCCGCGTTCGCCGGTGGGGCGGACTCGTCTCCCACCCCGCGCCCCGCCAGCGAGGCGCCTTCAACCCGGCCGAGCGTGCCGGCCAGTGCGGAGCCGAGTGCGGTTCCCTCCCGGGTGCCGGGACGGGCGGCCACCCCGGTGCCGTCCGTGGCTCCGGGCGAGGGGCGCCGTCAGGTCGGCGTCGTGCCGAGCGGCGCGCCCGACACCGGTGTCGCCACCGGCTCCGGCAGCTCCGACGGCGCGCTGATCGGCGGCAGTTCGGCCGGCGTGCTGGCCGTGGGCGGCGCGGCGGTCTTCCTGGTCCGCCGCCGACGGGCCGCCGGGGCATGACCCACCTCTCCAGGCGCGCGTTCGTCACCGTGGCCGTGGCCTCGCTGCTCGTGGGCTGTGCCGGGCACAGTGACGACAAGACGTCCGCCGCTCGCCCGCACGTGACCACCCCCTCGGCGAACCCGCCGACGACGCCCGGCCGTTCGGTCCCGGTGCGGCTGCGGATTCCCGGGATCGGCGTCGACACCCCGGTCATGCGGCTCGGGCTGGCACAGGACGGCACCGTGCAGGTGCCCCCGATCACCGCGCACGACCAGGCGGGCTGGTACCAGGGCTCCCCGACACCGGGCCGTACGGGCCCGTCGGTGATCCTCGGTCATGTCACGGTCGGCGCCTACGGGGACGGCGTCTTCCGCCGGCTCGACCGTCTGCGCCGGGGTGACGAGATCACGGTGCGCCTGGAGAACGGCACCTCGGCCGAGTTCGCGGTGACCTCCGTACGGACCGTCGCCAAGGCCGAGTTTCCGACGAAGGCGGTGTACGGGGACGTCAGCCGGCCGGAGTTGCGGCTCATCACCTGCGGCGGCCCCCGTACCGGCGACGGCTATCGCGACAACGTGATCGTCTTCGCCGCGGCGCACCCCGCGCGTCACTGACCGGTCGCCGCCCGCCCCGGCCCCGGACCGGGGAAAGGTACGCCGTGTGGAGCGTACGGCCCCGGTCCGGGGTCTTCCCCAGGGTGGCCCCGGATGTCCGGGGCGCCAGGAATACCCCCCACCCCCCATGGAGAGTGTTGAAACGGTCCCGTGAGAAGGCGGCAGCGGAGCTGTTCGCCGTTCTCTACCCGCGCCTGGCCGGCTGGTGCCGCCGTCTGGTGGACGACGACGAGACCGCCCACGAGATCGCCTCGGAGGCGTTCACCCGGCTCTGGGCCCGCTGGACGTCCGTGTCGGAGCCCCGGGGCTTCCTCTACGTCACGGCCGCCAACATCGTCCGCGACCACTGGCGCCGCCTGGAGCGCGAACGCCGGGCCATGCGCCGCGCCACCGTCGAGGCGTCCGTCCTCCCGCCCGCGGAGCAGAGCGATCCGTCGGTCCGCCTGCTAGTCCAGGCGCTCCCCGAACGACTGCGCGTACCGACCCTCCTGCACTACTACGCTGACTTGCCGATCCGGGAGGTGGCCGTGCTGACCGGGCGCAAGGAAGGGACCGTCAAGGCCGACCTGCACGCGGCCCGTGAACTGCTCCGCGCCCATCTGAGGAGAAGCCTTGATCACATTCAGTGACGACGGTCCTGACTTCGAACCCGACGACCCGCTCGCCGTCATCATGCGGCCCCCCTCCGGACACCTCGCGCCTCCGCCCGGCCGGTACGAGGAGATCCGCCGTGGCGCGGCCCGCCGCCGTGTCCTGCGTACCGCTGTCGTGGCCGGTGCGGCCTGCGCGGTCGCCGGCCTTCTCGCCGTACCGTTTCTGCGCGGTGCCTCTCCGGACCCCACCCAGCGGACGGTCCCGCTCGCGCCGCCCCCCGCGAGCAGCCCCACGGCCCCGCCGACCCCGGCCGCGTCGGTTCCCGTGAGCCCCTCGCCGCGCCCCGACCGCCCCTCGACCCGTACGCAGACCCCGTCGGCGGCCACCGCCTCGCCCTCGTCCGTCCCCTCGACAACTCCCACGGAACGCCGGCCGTTGCCCCCCACTCCGCGCTCGCGCACGGCGGTACCGTCGACGGAGCGGACGCGTTCCTGAGCCGTGACGTCCCTGCCCGGGTGGGGATCAGCTTCGGCGTGGCGCGGCCGCTCTGGTTAGCTTGGGCGGGTCAGGTGGGCAGGTCCGTGGGGCAGAGGTGCACGTGGAGAGCGGGAAATCGGGAGCGGTGTCGCTGCGCGCGGGTGATCCGGCCGAGATCGGTGGCTATCCCCTGGAGGCGCGGCTCGGCTCGGGCGGCATGGGCACGGTGTTCCTGGCCCGTACCGCTTCGGGGCGGCCCGTCGCCGTCAAGCTGATCCACCGGCACTTCGCGGAGGACGACGAGTTCCGTATCCGCTTCCGTCAGGAAGTGGCGGCGGCCCGGCGGGTGAGCGGCGCGTTCACCGCCGCCGTGGTCGACGCCGATCCGGAGGCGGACCAGCCGTGGATGGCGACGGCGTACATCGAGGGGCGCACGCTCGCCCAGCACTGCGCGGCGGACGGCCCGTTGAGCGGGGCGAAGCTGCGGAACCTCGCCATCGGACTGGCGGAGGCGCTGCGCGACATCCACCGGGCCGGGGTCGTCCACCGTGACCTCAAGCCCTCGAACGTCGTCCTCTCGCCCGAGGGCCCGCGCGTCATCGACTTCGGCATCTCGCGAGCCGCGGACCAGGAGACGCTCACGATGACGGGGCGGATCATCGGGACGCCGCCCTTCATGTCGCCGGAGCAGTTGCAGTCGCCGCGTGATGTGGGGCCGCGGTCGGACGTCTTCTCGCTGGGCACCCTGCTGGTGTACGCGGCGACGGGCAGCGGGCCCTTCGGGGCCGACAGCCCTTACCTGATGGCGTATCAGGTGGTGCACGAGGAGCCGTCGCTCGGGGCCGTGCCGGAGGCGCTGCGCGCGGTCGTCGAGCCGTGCCTGGCCAAGGAGCCGGGGGAGCGCCCCTCGTCGGACGAACTCCTCGTGCTGCTGCGCAACCTGCCGGTGGACCTCGGCGGCGCCGACGCGGCCGGACCCGGCGCGGGCAGGCCCGGTGACATGGCCACCCAGCACCTGTCCCCGACGCCGGTCGGTCCCGGCGCGGCGAGCACCCTCGGCGGTCGCCGCCCGCGTCACCGGTGGCGGCCCGCGCTCGCGGTCGCCGTCGCGGTGGCGGCCATCGGCGGGTCCGTCGCCGCGCTGAACGCGGTCCGCTCCGGGGGCGACGACCGGGGCAAGAGCGTCGCGGCATCGGAAGCCCCCCTCCCCGACGGGTTCAGGCCCTGGCGCAAGGTCGTGCTGGGCGGCCGCGAGGACATCCCCGACGAACTGCGCTGCGTGGCGCGCGGCGACGCGGTCTACTGCGGGGGCGGCGGCGTGGTCGCGGCCCGTCTGCGGGCCCATGACGGCTCGCGGGTGTGGACCGTGAAGAGTCCGGGTGTCCCGGCCCAGGGCGTCCATCTGGTGGGCGCGACCGGCGACGCGGTGCTCGGCTACCGCATCGCCGCCGAGGACGACCCCGGCTCGCCTCCCACCGAGGTGGTCGCCGTCGACGCCACGTCCGGCCGGGAGCTGTGGTCCGCGCCGTCCGGCGCGCAGTCCCAGGCCGTCACGGGCCGGACCCAGGACGCCGTCGTGCTGGGCTCCGCCGTCGTGATGGTGGACGGTCCCGACTCCCGCCTGGAGGCGCGGGACGCGCACAGCGGCGCGGTCCGCTGGGCGACGCCGTTCCCCGGGGGTACGCAGTGCGCCCCCGTCCCGGCCGGCCCGCGACTCTTCGCGATGTGTGCGACACGCGCGGAGATCGACGCCGTGGCGGTGCGCCATCCCACGCTGTACGAGGTCGACCGGGCCTCGGGGAAGCTGGGCGCGCCCATCGCCGTCGACGGGCCGGCCGTCCCGATGGGCGTCGCGGGCGGCACGCTCGTCCTGCTCCGGGAGCACCTGGACGGAGTCGCCTGGGACGGGTACGACTCGGTTGCGCGGGTCGACCCGGCGTCGCGCGAGGTCACGTACTCCCGGCTGGGCAGGACGTACGCCGGGACGCCGGGCATGGCGGACGGCACCGTCTATGTGAGCGGGCAGACCGGGCTGGTCACCGCGATCGACCCCTCGACCGGGCGGCAGCGGTGGTCACGCCAGACCGACGTGGAAGGGGCGTCCGGGCCGGTGGCGGGAGGCGGGAGGCTGTACTTCAGCTCGGCCACCGGCCGGGTCGTCGCCCTGTCGCCGCACGACGGCGCGACCCTGTGGACGACGGGGCCGCGGGCCGACGGCCTGACCGGCGAACAGGGGGCGAGTCCGCGCGTGACCGTGGCGGGGCGTGCGGTGATCGTGGCCGCCGCGAAGAACACGCTCTTCGCCTTCGACACCAGGAAGCCGCCGCGAGCGGGCTGACCCGCCCTATGACGCCGAGCGCAGCACGAGCAACGTGATCTCGCTGGGCGCGAAGACCCGGAACGGCGGCCCCCAGAAGCCCGTGCCCCGGCTCGTGTAGAGCTGGGTGCGGGAGCCGTGGCGGGTGAGGCCGGCGAGCGCGGGCTGGTCGAGGCGGACCAGATGGTGGAAGGGCCAGATCTGGCCGCCGTGGGTGTGGCCGGAGAGCTGGAGGTCGACGCCGTGGGCCGCCGCGCGGTCGATGAACTTGGGCTGATGGGCGAGGAGCAGGACGGGCAGGTCGGGGTCGGCGCCGGTCAGGGCCTCGGCGAGGTCAGCGCCGTGCCCCGCCAGGCCGGAGGACTCGGCGGTGACGTCGTCCACGCCGGCCACCACGAGGGTGTCGCCGCCGCGCTCCAGCAGCACATGGCGGTTGCGCAGCGGCTCCCAGCCCAGCCGGTCCATCAGGTCGACCCAGCCCTGGGCCTCGCTGTAGTACTCGTGGTTGCCGGTGACGTAGACGCGGGCCCGCGTCGCCTCGACGGTGCCCAGCGGGGCGGCCTGGGCGCGGCGGCGGTCGGCCGTGCCGTCCGCGATGTCGCCGGTGTGGCAGACGAGGTCGGCCTCCAGGGTGTTCACCGTCTCGCAGACGCGTTCCGACCAGCGGGCGCGGTCGAGCGGGCCGTAGTGGGTGTCGGTGATCAGCACGACCCGGGTGCCGTCCAACCCGGCTCCCAGACGCGGGAGTTCCACGTCGAGCCGGCGCACGCGCGGTACACGCCGGGCCTCGTAGTACCCCCAGGTGAGCAGCGCGGCGGTCACCCCGAGGACCGCCCAGGTGACGATGCGCGCCCGGTCCTGGCCGTCGCCCACTCCGGCCACGGTCAGGGCGAGCCGTAGCAGGATGCCCAGCAGGGCGGACCAGACGAACAGCACCCACGCGCCGCCCAGCAGCGTGTCGCCGATGATCGCCGCCCAGTCCTGCTGGCGCCGCCCGTGGCCGCGCGCCATCGCCAGCGGCATGCCGACCAGGCCGAGGACGAACAGCGCGGTGGCGGTCAGGGTCACCGGAAGCGGCCAGTGCTGGCCGGTGTACAGGAGCACCCCGCACGGCACGGCCCACAGCAGGACCGGGGCGACCAGGGGGATGTAGCGCATCAGGCGTTGCAGTCGGCCGCGTGGCGCTTCGTGCGCGTCACCGGCGGTGGATGGGGTGCTGCTGGTCTCGGTCACGCTTCCCCTTCACTGGAGTCTCCCCGTGCGGCCCATTGTCCGCCGCCCTGGAACGGGCCGCCCTCCGGGGGCCGGTCGGTCCGTTCCGGGGCGGCCCGCGTCAGCGCCTGGCGGACAGCGACTTCCACGCCACCGGGAAGTCGAAGTACGTGTCCGGGTACGGCTCCGGCTTGTACGTGTAGTGCCACCACTCCTCCGCCAGGTTCACGAACCCGAGCTTCTCCAGGGTGTTCTTCAACAGCAGGCGGTTGGCCCGCTGTTGGCCCTGGACGCGCGGGTCCAGGGTGTGCGCGAGCGGGTCGAAGCAGTCGAAACCGGTGCCCATGTCCAGGGAGTTGTCGGGAAAGCGCTCCCGCTCGGGGGCGAAGCAGGGGACGAGGGGCCGGCCGGGCGTGTACGGGCGGGTCGGCCGCGCCGGGAGGCGGACGATGGTCAGGTCCATGGTGGAGCCCCGGCTGTGGCCGGACCTCTCCGCGATGTAGCCGTCGGCGAAGAGGCGGGTCTTGTCGACCTCCGGGTAGAACTCGGCCTTCATGGTCTCGTCGTCCAGGTCCTCGGCCCAGCGGACGAAGTGGTCGACGGCGCGTTGCGGCCGGTAACAGTCGTACACCTTCAAGCTGTAGCCGTGGCGCAGGAGTTGGCGCTGAGCCCGGTGCAGGCCCTCGGCGGCGGGGCGGGTGAGGACGCAGATCGGCTGCCGGTAGCCGTCGACGCGCTCGCCGACGAAGTTGTGCGGCGTGAAGTAGCGCATCTCCTGGATGATCGTCGGGTCCACCGTGCTCAGGGCCACGAAGTCCTTCGGCGCCCTCGGGTCCGGCGTGGCGCGGGCCGGGGCGGAGGCGGCGGTGACGGTCAGCAGGGCGGCCACGGCGGTGATGACACCGCGTGCGGCGCGGGAGAGTCGTGTCATGCCTCCTGCGTCTATCAGGCGCGGACCCGGGTGGGGAAGTACCCGCTCAGAACGGCTTCCGCCAGACGGAGATGTGCTTGGCCGAGTCGTGCGTGAACGGGGTCCCGGTCCAGTCCGCCACCCGCCGCTCCAGCTCCAGGCCGGCGATGCGGGCCATCAGGTCCAGCTCCGCCGGCCAGGCGTAGCGGTGGCGGGAGGCCGAGCGGCGGTACCGGCCGTCCTCGCCGTCCCGGGTGAGGTGGTGCGAGACGAGGATCTGCCCCACCAGGTCGAAGGTGTCGAAGCCGACATGGTGCGCCGACACATCGAACGGCACCGCCACCTGTGTGGGCGGCAGCAGCCGCAGCGGAGGCACCCCCAGCTCGACGACGAACCGCCCACCGGGCGCCAGATGCCGGGCGGCGTTGCGGAAGCACTCCACCTGCTCGTCCTGCGTCAGCAGGTTGGAGATCGTGTTGTAGACGAGGTACACCAGGCTGAACTCGCCCGGCACGACCGTCGTGGCCATGTCCCCGAGCGTGACCGGCAGCGTCTCCTCGTCCACCTTGCGGCGCAGCACCGCAGCCATGTGCGCGGAGAACTCGATCCCCGCCACCGGCACCCCGCGCTCCCGCAGCGGCACCGCCACCCGCCCGGTACCGACGGCGAACTCCAGCGCCCGTCCCTCACCGGCGAGCCCGGCGAGGAAATCGAGGGTCGGCCCGAGCACCCCCGCCGAGGACATCTCCGTCTCCTCGGCGTCGTAGCGCTCGGCACTGGCACGGTCCCACAGCTCGCTGCTCGTCACGGGCGGCCACTCTGCCGGGGGCGGCGGGGGATTGTCGACGCAATTACCGTCGCGATGACCATCGACGCGACAAAGAACGCCCCTCGACGCAATACGGAACGCGGCCGCACCCAGGGCGCGGCCGCGTCGTCAGCACGTACGGGAGGAGCGTCAGCTCTCCTTGGCGTCCTTCTCCTCGTGCAGCTTCTTGATGCGCGCGGTCTCCTTGCGGACCTCGGCCTGGGTGGCGCGCTCCTTCTCCAGCCACTCGGGGCCCTCCTCGCGGAGGTCCTCGATCTGCGCGGTGGTCAGGGGCTCGGTGACACCGCCGCGGGCGAGACCCGCGATGGAGATGCCGAGGCGGGCCGCGACCACCGGACGCGGGTGCGGGCCGTTCTGACGCAGCTCGCGCAGCCACTCGGGCGGGTTGGTCTGGAGCTCGTTCAGCTCGGCGCGCGAGACCACACCCTCCTGGAAGGCGGCGGGGGTGGCGGGGAGGTACACACCCAGCTTCTTCGCCGCGGTGGCGGGCTTCATCGTCTGGGGGCTCTGCTGCGAACTCATGAGGTCAAGGGTATCGGCCGTGTGCGTGGCAGCCGACCACGGCCGGTAGCCTGGCCTGGTGACAGGCTCGGAAGAATCACCGTCGTTCCGGCTCGCGTACGTCCCCGGAGTGACGCCCGCCAAATGGGTGCGGATCTGGAACGAGCGCCTGCCCGGCACCCCCCTCGTCCTCACCCAGGTCCCCGCCGCCGAGGCGGACGCCCTGATGCGCGCGGGAGAGGCGGACGCGGGCTTCGTACGGCTGCCCGTCGACCGGGACTTCTTCAGCGCGATCCCCCTGTACACCGAGGACACGGTGGTCGTGGTCCCCAAGGACCATGTGATCACCGCGGCCGAGGAGGTCACGCTCGCCGACCTCGCCGACGAGGTGCTCTTCCACCCGCTGGACGACGTCTTCGACTGGGACGCCCCGCCCGGTGAGCCCGGCTTCGAGCGGCCCGCCACCACCCCGGACGCGCTGGAACTGGTCGCGGCCGACGTCGGCCTGCTGATCGTCCCGCAGTCCCTGGCGCGCCTCTACCACCGCAAGGACCTCACCTACCGGACGATCGTCGACGCCCCCCGGTCCCAGATCGCGCTGGCCTGGCCGGAGGAGGCGACCACCGACCGGGTGGACGACTTCATCGGCATCGTCCGGGGCCGCACCGTCAACAGCACCCGGGGCCGTGCCACGCCCCCGGAGCCCAAGCAGCAGAAGAAGAAGCCCGCGCAGGGCGCCGCCAAGCAGAAGGGCGGCAAGCCCACCGGACGGCCGGTGCGCGGGCGCTCCGGCGGGCGTCCGGGTAAGCCCCGCCGCAAGTCCTGAGCCGGGTGCTCACGCCTTCGTCGGTGTGCGCTCCACCGGCTCCGGCGCCGGCCCGTCGCCCATCGGCGGCTCCGGGTGCGCCAGCCGTTCCCGCAGGTCGGCGATGGCCAGCACCAGCGCTACCAGGATGATCCCGACCGCCGTGAGCAGGCCCAGCTGGAGCGCCCGTACTGAGGTGCCGTGGTTGGCCAGATGGGCGAAGTACACCGCGCCCACGGCCGCGATCCCGGCCGCCGAGCCGATGCGCTGGGCCGTCACCAGGATGCCGCCCGCCGCCCCGGCCCGGCGCACCGGGACGCGGGTGAGGGTCAGTGTGGTGTTGGGAGAGATCGTCACGCCGGAGCCCACCCCCGCGAGCAGCAGCGGCAGCGCGGCCGCCCACGCCGCGCCGGGCCCCTGGACGAGCTGTACGGCGCCGATCACGGCGAGCAGGCCCACCGCCACCCCGACCAGCCCGACGACCACCAGTTTCCGCCCATGCCGTACCACCAGCCGGCCGCCCAGCGCCGCGCCCACCGCCGAACCGATGGCGAACGGCAGCGAGGCCAGCCCCGCCGCGAGCGCGCCGTAGCCGAGGCCGTTCTGCAAGTACAGGGTGTAGACGAAGAACACCGTGGTGAAGCCGCCGAAGTACACCAGGTTCAGCAGCACGCCCAGGGTGAAGGAGCGCAGGGAGAACAGCTCCAGGTCGATCAGCGGATCGTTTCCGCGCCGGCCCTGACGCCGCTCCCACCGCCAGAACGCCGCCAGCAGCAGTGCCGCCACCGGCACCAGGGCCCACTTGGCCCGGCCCGTCCACTGCTGCTCCTGCACCAGCGGCAGCATCAGCGCCAGCACACCCGTGCCGAGCAGCAGGACGCCCGTCAGATCCGCGCCCTCGCGCCGCTTCTCCGCCACCGGGGTACGCGGCAGCAGCCGCAGCGCCGCGCAGAACGCGGCCACGCCGATGGGCAGGTTGACGTAGAACACCCAGCGCCAGCCGTCGTCGACGCCGAACGCCTGGATCAGCAGGCCGCCCGCCGGCGGTCCGACCGCCGTGGAGATCCCGACCACGCTGCCCAGCATGCCGAACGCGCGCGCCCGGTCGGCGCCCTGGAACATCTGCTGGATCAGCCCCGTCGTCTGCGGCGCGACGATGCCCGAGGCGGCGCCCTGCAACAGCCGGAACACCACCAGCCAGCCCGAACTCGGCGCCAGCCCGCACGCCACCGAGGCGACCGTGAACAGCGCGAGCCCGAACAGGAACGCCGCCCGGCGCCCGCGCACGTCACCGAGACGGCCCGCCGGGACGAGGGCGAGGCCGAAGGTGAGCGCGTAGCCCGACACCACCCAGGACACGTCGGCCGCGTCGGCGCCGAGGCCGCGTTCCATCGAGGGCAGCGCGACGTTCACGATCGAGCTGTCGAGCAGCGTCATGAAGCCCGCCACGAGACAGACCGCGAGCGCCTGCCACCGCCGTCGGTCACCGGCGGCGGCAGGGCGGGTCTGGACTGTAGTCATGGGGTCACGCTATGCAGTGACCTTTATGTCCGCACTACGGGAAACGGGTCCGCGCGGGCCGTCAGGGCTTCGCCGCCGACCGGCCCACCGACTCCACCAGGGGCAGCAGCCGGTACGGCACCCGCTCCCGCAGGGCCACCTCGGTACGGGTGCGCACCACGCCGGGCACGCTGATCAGCTTCTGGATCACGTCCTCCAGATGGGCGTTGTCCCGGCCCACCACCCGCGCCAGCAGATCCCCGCCACCCGTGGTGGAGAACGCCTCGACGATCTCCGGAACGGCCGCCAGTGCCTCGCCGACGTCGTCCATGTGGCCCTGTGTGACCTCGATGTGCACGAACGCCAGCACGGGATGGCCGAGCGCGGCGGGGGAGAGGGAGGGGCCCGTGCCGGTGATCACCCCGTCCCGCTCCATCCGGTCCAGCCGGGCCTGGAGGGTGCCTCGCGCGATGCCGAGGAGGCGCGCGTACTCGCGCACGCTGGTGCGCGGCTGCTCCAGCAGCAGCCGCAGGATACGGGTGTCCAGCTCGTCCACGGCCATCGCGTTCCGGCCTCCTCGCGGTTCGTCGACCAGCGTGACTGTACCAATGGCCCAGTGTCTCCCGGTGGGCGCATGCCGGGCGACCTGGACCGTTGGTCTCCGAGGCCGCTTTCCCGGCACGGACGGCATGGGCCAATGGCTCAGCAAAAAGGGAGGCAGTTGAGCCAAACGGCCCTGAGGTGTTGTCATAGGGGTGTCGATGGCGCTGCGGATTCCGCGGCGCCTTTTTCGTGCGAACGGCCACTAGGGGGCGGACGAGCAGTGCTGAAGAAGGTGTTCATGGCGCCGGACCCGGGACGGATACGGCTGCGCTTCGCCGCGCGGGCCGTGCTCGGCATCGGGCTGGCCGTCGTGGTGTGCGGGCTCGCGGGGCAGTCGCTGCCGGGCATGGTCGCGGGCGGTCTCGCCGCGCTGCTCGCCCTGTTCACCGTCGCGGACACCACCGTGCGCGGGCAGGCCGTCACCACGGCGCTGCTCCCCGGGGCCGGCGTGCTGGTGCTGGCGGTCGCCGCCGAGCTGCACGCCTACCCGGTCGCGCGGGACCTGGCGTTCCTCGCGGTCGTCGGCGCCGGCGTGTACGCGCGCCGGTGGGGGCCGCGCGGGCACAGCCTCGGGGTGTTCGCCTTCATGATGTTCTTCGTCGGACAGTTCCTGCACGTCACCCCCGCGCAACTGCCCGCGCTGTACGCCGCCGTCCTGCTGTCCCTGCTCACCGCCGCCGTGGTGCGCTTCGGGGCCTGGTGCTACGAGCGCGGGCTGCCCGTGCCCACGGTGCCCGTCCCGCCGGGGGGCTCCGGGCTGGCCCGCGTGACCACCCGGCAGGCCGCGCAGGCGGTCGTGGGCGCCGGGTTCGCGCTGGTCCTCGGGCAGGTGCTGTCCGGGCAGCGCTGGTACTGGGCCGTCGGGGCGACCTGGTGGGTCTTCGTCAACACCGCCTCACGCGGGGAGACGCTGGTACGGGGGTTCCGGCGGGTGCTCGGGACCGTGCTGGGGATCGGGCTCGGGCTGCTGGTGGCGCTGCCGGTGGACGGGGCCGTCGTGCCGTCCGTGGTGCTGGTCGCGGTCGCGGTGTTCGGGATCTTCTACTCGGCCGCCGTGTCCTACACCTGGATGATGCTCTGGGTGACGCTGCTGGCCGAGGTGCTGTACGGGCTGCTCGGAGTGCTCACCCCCGCGCTGCTGGCGCTGCGGGTGGCCGAGACGGCGGTCGGGGCGGTGGGGGCGATGCTGGCCGTACTGGTGGTGTTGCCGGTGACCACGCATGTCACCACCGACGCGTGGATCCAGCGGGCGTTGCGGTGCGTGCACGCGTGCACGGCTGAGGCGGCGGCCCGGCTCGCCGGGTCGGCCACGGCTGACCCCGCGCTGCTGGTGGCCGAGCTGGAGCTGTTGCTCGGGCGGGTGCGGATGTCCGTGGCGCCGTTGGTGCATCCCCTGAACCCGCTGGTGGGGCGCAAGGGGCGGGCTCGGCGGGTGCTGGTGCTGTTGGACGAGTGTGCGCGGGAGGTCCGGGGGCTGGTCGCCGTCGCGGCTGATCCCGAGGCGTCCCACGATGCTCGGCTGGCCGCCGCCTGTTGGCGGGTGGAGGCCGCTGTGGAGGCGCTCACCGTGGGGGGTTCCGAGCCGTTGCACCGGCCCGGGGAGGCTCCCGTGGAGCCCGCGCTGGTTCATATGCATGGGCTGGAGCACGC
Source organism: Streptomyces seoulensis (assembly GCF_004328625.1). Taxonomy (NCBI): domain Bacteria; kingdom Bacillati; phylum Actinomycetota; class Actinomycetes; order Kitasatosporales; family Streptomycetaceae; genus Streptomyces; species Streptomyces seoulensis. The sequence continues at coordinate 525,956 of NZ_CP032229.1, read as the reverse complement.
TCTGGCCGATCTGGCGGAGCCGCTTCGGGGGGTCGCGGGGTCGGGGCGCCTTGTGGGGGCCTGAGGGTGCGGGTGCGTTGTGGCTGGTCGCGCGGTTCCCCGCGCCCCTGGGTGGGTGTGGATGAGGTTTGCTGAGAAGTTCAAGTAGTGCGAAGGGCCCACTCCGGGGTTGCCGGGGTGGGCCCTTCCTTTGTGCTGGGGCGGGGTGGCCTGGTCAGAAGGCCGGGGCGCCCTGGGGCTGCTGGGCGATGCCCAGGGAGGCCGTGTACTTGGCGAGGGCCAGCTTGCCGATGGCCGGGTACGCGCCGAGCGCCTCGGAGGTCGCGCAGTCGACCTCGGCGGCGGCGGCCGTCAGCAGCGCGGTGTCGATCTCCGGGCCGATCAGGTACGGCGCGAGCGCGAGCTGCTGCGAACCCGAGGCGCGGAGCTGCTCGGCGATGGAGGCGATGGAGCCCTCCTGGTCGAGCGCGGCGGCCATCACCGGCACGGCGAGACGCGCGGCGAGCAGCATGCCGGTGATGCCGGCGGCCTGCACGGCCTCTTCGCCGCCCACGGAAGCCAGGATGATGCCGTCGGCCGCGGTCGCCACCGTGAAGAGGCGGGCGCGGTCGGCGCGGGCGAGGCCCGCCTCCGACAGCCGCACGTGCAGCCCCTCCGCGAGCAGCGGGTGCGGGCCGAGGACGTCGGTCAGCTCGGCGGCGACCCGGCTGTCCATGACGGCCTGGCGGGTCTGGCGCAGCAGGGCGTTGTCGGGACCGGCCAGCAGCGGCACGACCACGGCCACCGGACCGTCCGGCGCCTTGGCGTCGGAACCGGCGGCGACGGCCTGCTCGTGGCGGGCCGTGCGCTCCTCGGAGGCGCGCGCCAGGACGGCGCTCAGGGTCGGGAATTCGTCGTCGTCCCCGTCCAGGTAACCGATCCGCGCGTCGAGGCCGGGCAGCTCGGAGCGGGCGATGCTCACGACCTCCTCGGCGAGGCTGCGCGTGGCGGCGCTGGGCGCACCGGGCACCGCGAGGACGAACGCGGGCGCGTCCTCGGGAGCCACCAGCGGCTCCGGACGGCGGTGCCGTCCGGGCTGGCGGGGTCGCGGCATTCGTACTGGCAGGCCGGACTCGGGTCCAGTGGGGGAGCTCATGGCGCCGCATGTTACTGGTTTCCCGAGCGCCCCTGTTCGGGGAGGGTGCAGGTGAGCGGTATCCGTCCGGTTTTGTCGGATGAGTTGCGTACATGGGGCGGCTGATCCGGTCCCGTAATGGGTGGTTGAGGGCCCCGCTGTGCCGGATTTCCCTTTATGTCGCCCTGTTGTCCGCGCCGGTCACATGCAACAGGTACGGGTCCTCCGGCCATACGGCCTCCCCCGCGGCCAGCGCGACGGCGAGCCGGACGCAGCCGTGCAGGGGGTCGCCCTCGGCCACCGTCTGCCGGGCGTGCGGCACCTGTCGGGTCAACTCCTCGTGCAGGAAGGTGAGGAGCGGATCGGCCAGATTCAACAGGCCCCCGGTGCAGGCCACTTCGGGCATGCCGGACGCCGGGCAGGCTGCGGCGGCCGACTCGGCCATGTGCCGGGCCGCCGCGCGCAGGATGCCGGTGGCGACGGGGTCGTGCGGGGCGCACGCGGCGACGTCCGGGGCGAAGGAGGCCAGCAGGGCCGCGCGGTCGGGCCGGGGATAGATCAGGCCCGGCAGCTCCGGGGGCTGCCCGAACCGCTCCCGCGCCCGCTCCAGCAGCGGTACGGAGCCTCCCGTGCGGCCGTCGTACGCCCGGAGCGCCGCCTCCAGACCGGCCCGGCCGATCCAGGCGCCGCCGCCGCAGTCGCCCAGCAGGTGGCCCCAGCCGTCAGCGCGGCGCCAGGCGGTCAGGTCCGTGCCGATGGCGATCAGGCCGGTGCCGGCCGCGAGCACGGCGCCCGGCCGGGGCCCGAGGGCACCGATGTACGCGGTGACCGCGTCGGCGGCGAGGGCCACTTGCCGTACGCCGAGCGCCCCGGTCAGCGCGTCCGGCAGTTCGGCGCGCAGGGCGTCGCCCAGGGTGGCGAAGCCGGCGGCGCCGATCACGGCCGTGGTCAGCCGCTCCACCCCGGCGTCGGCCGCGAGGGTCCGGGCCAACGGCAGTACCCGCTCCAGCAGATGGCCCGGGTCGATGCCCCGTTCCCCGGTCCGTACCGGCTCGGCGGACCTGCCCTCGGCCGGTGGCGCTCCGTCGTAAGTCCCCACGGCCACGCGCAGGCCGGAGCCTCCCGAGTCGACCGCGAGGAAACCGGAGTTGTGCGGGTGGGCCGAGCTGCCGTCTGGGAGCAACGGAGTTCCCCTCTTCTCGCCGGAGCGCGTACGACGCAGGCAGGGTAGCGGGGGAGAGGGGGTGCGGGGAGGTCTGTCCACAGCCGTTCGGGCGATGTCAGTGATGGCCAGTAGAGTGACTTGACGTGGCACGACGACCGTTGAACGAACTTGTAGAGGCCGGCTGGGCGAAGGCCCTGGACCCGGTGGCCGATCGCATCACGGCCATGGGGGACTTCCTGCGTGCCGAGGTGGCGGCGGGACGGACCTATCTGCCGTCCGGGGCGAACGTCCTGCGGGCCTTCCAGCAGCCCTTCGACGATGTGCGGGTCCTGATCGTGGGTCAGGACCCCTACCCGACGCCCGGCATGGCGATCGGGCTGAGCTTCGCGGTGGCGCCGGAGGTGCGGTCGCTGCCGGGCAGCCTGGAGAACATATACCGGGAGCTGAACACCGACCTGGGCCTGCCCCGGCCCTCCAACGGTGATCTGACCCCGTGGACCTCCCAGGGCGTCCTGCTGCTCAACAGGGCCCTCACCACCGCGCCCCGCAAGCCCGGCGCCCATCGTGGCCAGGGCTGGGAAGAGGTCACCGAGCAGGCCATCCGCGCGCTCGCCGCCCGTGGCAAGCCGCTGGTGTCCGTCCTCTGGGGCCGCGACGCCCGCAACCTCCGTCCCCTCCTCGGCGACTACCCGGCCATCGAGTCCGCCCACCCCTCACCCATGTCGGCCGACCGGGGCTTCTTCGGCTCCCGGCCGTTCAGCCGGGCCAACGAGCTGCTGACGAGCCAGGGCGCGGAGCCGGTGGACTGGCGCCTGCCGTAGGGCACCGCGCGGTGGGCCGCCGTCTCGCGTCGGCCCGCCGCGCCCCCTCCGGCCGCGCAGGACGTGCTCCTCAGGCCACCACCGCCGCTCGCACGCACAGCACGTCCGGCAGATGCGACGCCAGCTGTTCCCACGTGTCCCCGTCGTCGGCGGAGGCGAACACCTCGCCGTTGCGGTTGCCGAAGTACACGCCCGCCGGGTCCGCGTCGTCGGTGCAGAGGGCGTCGCGCAGGACGGTGCCGTAGTGGTCGTCCTGGGGGAGGCCCCGCGAGAGGGGTTCCCAGGATTTGCCGGCGTCGGGGGTGCGGAAGACACGGCAGCGGTGGTCGGCGGGGACGCGGTCGGAGTCGGCGTTGATGGGGAAGACGTAGGCCGTGCCGCCCCGGTGCGGATGCGCGGCGACGGCGAAGCCGAAGGTCGAGGGGAGGCCCGCGCCGATGTCGGTCCAGTGGGCGCCCGCGTCGTCGCTGCGGTACACGCCCCAGTGGTTCTGGAGGTACAGGCGGTCGGGGTCGTCCGCGTCCCGGGCGACCTTGTGCACGCACTGGCCGAACTCCGGGTCGGGGTCGGGGAGGAACACGGCGGACACCCCGGAGTTCGACGGGGCCCAGCTCTCGCCGCCGTCCGCCGTGCGGAACACCCCGGCCGTCGAGACCGCCACCGTCACCGCGCGCGGATCGCGGGCGTCGGTCAGCACCGTGTGCAGCCCCTCGCCGCCGCCTCCCGGCACCCAGCGCGAGCGGGTCGGGTGCTCCCACAGTGGGCGTACCAGCGCGAAGCTCTCGCCCCGGTCCTCGGAGCGGTACAGCGCGGCCGGTTCCGTACCCGCGTACACCACGTCCGGTTCGGCGGCGGCCGGGTGCAGCTGCCAGACGCGCTCCAGCGAGGCGCCCGTGTCCTTGGGGAACCTGACGGCGGGCTGGACGGGCTCGGTCCAGGTGCGGCCCAGGTCGTCGGAGTGGAACACCGACGGGCCCCAGTGCGAGCTGTCCCCGCCGGCCAGCAGCCGGGGAACCGCGCCGCGTGTGTCGATGGCGACCGCGTAGACCGCTTGGGCGTTGAAGCGGGGGCCGTCGTCGAACTCCCAGGCGCCGCCGCGCCGTCGGCCGATGAACAGGCCCTTGCGGGTTCCCACGGCGAGCAGTACCTCGGTCATGACGACCACCTCCGGGACTTCGTTGTCCACTGTGCCGCACCGGCGTCGGACGCGGCATGTTCCGATTCCGCCCAGTCTGCACCCCGCCACTGACAGTGACCCTGAGCAACGGGCGGCGGGTGTCCGTATCGGAGGACGGTCCGGTCTTTCGGTGTGCTCGGGAGGAGGCTGGCTTTGGAGGCGTTCCGTGGTCGGCGGCAGCGTCGGCATCGGTGGCTCTGGCGGTGGCGGAGGAATCCGCTGCGCCGCCGTGCCGACGTGGTGGAGGGGTGGGTACTGCTGGGCGCCTGGCTGCTGACCCTGTTGGCCGGGGCGGCCCTGGGCCTGGTGTCGGCGCGGACGGTCGAGCACGGCCTCGCCCAGGAACGGGCCGCCTCGCGCCCCATGGTCGCCTACGTCGTCGCGCACGCCCCCGGCCGCTCCGGCGCCCGCAGTTCCAGCGGCGAACGGGTCTGGGCGGAGGTCCGCTGGACCGCCGCCGACGGCTCACCCCGCACCGGCCAGGTCCGGGTCACGCCCGGCGCGGCCACCGGCGCACCGGTCGCCGTCTGGACCGACGCGCGCGGCCGCCTCGCGGGCCGCCCCGCCACCCCCACCGAGGCCGCCGTCCGCGCCGCCTTCATCGGCACCCTGGCCGGCGCCGCCGCGGCCGCCGTCCCCTACGCCGGCGGCCGCCTCCTCCTCGCCCGCCTGGCACGCCACCGCCTGTCCCGCTGGGACACGGAGTGGTCCCGCCTGGGCCCCCAATGGGGCCGCATGACGGGCTGACGACGCACCCGGCGCTCAGACCGGCAGCGCCCGATCCACGATCGCCGACAGATCCGTCCCGGAGGGCAGCGTCCCGAAGGAGTGCCCCCAGTCGCCCCCCAGCCGTGTCGCGCAGAACGCGTCCGCCACCGCTGCAGGCGCATGACGGACCAGGAGGGACGCCTGGAGGGTCAGGGCCATCCGTTCCACCACCCGGCGCGCGCTCAACTGGTCCGCCTCCGCCAGCTCACCCTTCAGCGAGGCCACCGCGGTGTCCAGGTGGGCGTTCGCCCCGCGTGCGAGGGCCAGCTCGCCGAAGAACGACTCCGCGCTCTCCGGTGACCGGCCCAACGCCCGCAGCACGTCGAGGGCGTTGACGTTGCCCGAGCCCTCCCAGATGGAGAGGAGGGGGGCCTCGCGGTAGTGGCGGGGCATGCCGGAGTCCTCGACGTAGCCGTTGCCGCCGAGGCATTCCAGCGCCTCGGCGGTGAAGGCCGGGCCGCGCTTGGTGACCCAGTACTTGCCCACGGCGGTGGCGATCCGGCGGAACGCGCGCTCGCCCTCGTCGCCGCGCACCGCCCGGTCCGCCGCGCCCGCGAGGCGGAGGGTGAGCGTCGTCGCCGCCTCCGACTCCAGCGCGAGATCGGCGAGGACGTTCCGCATCAGGGGCTGGTCGAGCAGCCGGGCGCCGAAGGCGCTGCGGTGCCGGGCGTGGTGGCCGGCCTCCACCAGCGTCTTGCGCATCAGCGTCGCCGAGGACATCACACAGTCCAGCCGGGTGCAGTTGACCATCTCGATGATGGTCTTCACCCCGCGCCCCTCCGGCCCGACCAGCCACGCCACCGTACGGTCGAACTCCGGCTCGGAGGACGCGTTGGAGCGGTTGCCGAGCTTGTCCTTCAGGCGCTGGATGCGGAAGGTGTTGCGGGTGCCGTCCGGCAGCACCCGGGGCACCAGGAAGCAGGAGAGCCCGCCCGGAGCCTGCGCCAGCACCAGGAACACGTCGCACATCGGCGCCGAGGTGAACCACTTGTGCCCGCGCAGCGTGTACGCGCCGGGTTCGTCCGTCGGCGTGGCCACGGTGGTGTTGGTGCGGACGTCGGAGCCGCCCTGCTTCTCGGTCATCCCCATCCCGGCGAGCAGCCCCCGCTTCTCGGTGGGCGGCCGCAGCCCCGGCTCGTACTCCCGGCTGGTGAGCAGCGGTTCGTACACCTTGGCCAGGTCCGGCTGGGCGCGCAGGGCGGGGACGGCCGCGTACGTCATCGAGGTCGGGCAGCCGTGCCCCGCCTCGGTGTGCCCCCAGACCAGGCCGCCCGCCGTACGGGCCACGTGCGCGCCGGGGCGGTCCTCCGCCCACGGGGTGCCGGCCAGGCCCTCGGCGACGGCGGTGCGCATCAGGTGGTGCCAGCTCGGGTGGAACTCGACCTCGTCGACGCGGTTGCCGTACCGGTCGTGGGTGCGCAGCTCCGGCTCGTGCCGGTTGGCCAGCTCGCCCCACTCCTGCGCCTCGGCGCCGCCCGCCCGCAGCCCCAGCAGCCGGACGTCCTCCTCGGCCCACCCGGCGCCCTCCCGGCGCAGCCCCTCCAGCAGGGCGGCGTCGGCGGACGCGTCGTAGGGAGCCAGCGGCGGGGGCTGGTTGGTGACGTCGTGGGTGGCGGACGACGGCGACTGCTCGGGCATCGGGTCCATACGGCCATGTTGCACTCTCCGTACGGTTGTAGCAATGACGCAACACGGATCGGCGCACGTACAGTACGTCCCCATGGGCATCAACCCGTCGGCCGAGCCGGTGACCAGGCCGTTGTCCGCGCGGTCGGTCGTACTGAGCCTGCTGCTCGGCGCGCACCCGCCCCGGCTGCCGGTACGGGAACTGGTGCGCCTGGTCGAGCCGTTCGGCGTGGGCGGCTCCACGCTGCGGGCCGCGCTCAGCCGGATGGTGGCCGCGGGCGACCTGTGCCGCACCGACGCGGTGTACGGGCTCAGCGACCGCCTGCTGGCCCGCCAGCGCCGCCAGGACGAGGCCGTGGCGCCGCGCACGCGCGCGTGGGACGGCGCCTGGGAGATGGTCGTGATCACGGCGACCGGACGCGGCCCGGCCGAGCGCGCCGAGCTGCGCGCCCGGCTGACCGCGCTGCGCCTGGCCGAACTCCGCGAGGGCGTCTGGCTGCGTCCCGCCAACCTCGTCCGGCCGCTGCCCGGGGAGCTGGCCGGGGTGGCCCTGACGTACACCGCCCGCCCCGACGAGCCGGCCCCCCACCTCGTGGCCCGCCTGTGGCCCCTGGACAACTGGGCGGCCGAGGCACGCGCCCTCCTCGGCCGGGCGACCGCTGCCCGCCACCCCGCCGACCGCCTCACCGCCTACGCGGCCGTCGTACGCCATCTCCTCACCGACCCGGTGCTGCCCGCCCCCCTGCTGCCCGCCGACTGGCCCGGCGAGGCGCTCCGGACGGCCTACGCCGGTTATCAGCGGGAGCTGGCCACGTCGTAGGCCGGCGGTCGGGCCGAGTGGCGAGGGTCCGGTGCTTGGCGTCTCCTGGGGAGTGGAGGGGGTGACCAGCGTGCGCGTGCCTCCGGGCACCGGGTGGGGCACGGCAGGCGATCTCGCCCGAGGAGAGTCATGGCTGAGCACACGTCGTCGTCGGTCCTCACCGCGCCCCTGCGCGGCGCCGCCTCGCTCCTGAGCAAGGTGCCCGGCGCGTCGGCGGTCAACAGGGCGGCCCAGGACACGCTGGACGTGATCGGCGTGATCTCACCCAGAGGACGGCGCCTGGCGGTGTACACCGGGGCGGGGGTGCTCGGCGTCGCCGGGGTGGTGGAGTGGCCCGTGGCGCTGACCGGCGCCGCCATCGCCTGGCTGACCCAGCCCCGCCCGCCGCTCGTGACCCCGGTGGCCGAGACCACGGAGGTCGTGATCGAGGAGCCCGCGCCCGCCGGCGAGGCCGAGGTGGGCGACGCGGCACTGCACGCCGGGCACCACGACGCCCCCGGCCCGGTGAAGGCGACGGACACGGGGTCCGCGCATCCTGAGTCCGCGCACCCTGAGTCGCACAAGAAGCACGGCAAGAAGTCCGGCAAGCACTCCAAGGGCGCCACCGGACAGCTCGGGCCCACCGCCCGCCCCGAACGCACCAGCCTCTGACGGCCTCGATGGTCCTCAACCTCCTCACCGCCCCGTCCGCCGCCGTCCGCCTGCCCCGGCTCCTCGCCGAGGCCGCCGCCCCCCTCATCGGCGCGGCGGCCGGCGCCGCCGCGGGCACCGCGCGGGCCGGCGTACGCGGCGCGGACGCGGCCGTACGCGTGAGCCGCGTCGCCCGCACCGCGCTGCCCGGCGGCCCCGCCCACTGGCGCTCCGGCGCCCGCGTCCACCTCCCGCTGCGCGCCGCCGAACCCGACCGGGTCCGGGAGGCGGGCGGCCGCGCCCACCTGGGCCGCCGGATCGCGGTGGCCCTCGCCGAGCGGCCCGACGTCCTCCTCGCCTACTGGGACGACGGCCTCGCCCGCCTGGTCGTGACCCTGACCGAGGACGCCGTCGGCGACCGCGTCGTGGACCGCGCCGCCGAACTCGCCGAACACCACGGCCTGCTCGTGGCGGGCGGCGACCCCGAGGAGTACGACCACCCCGCCGACCCGGCCGGCGTGCGTGCCGCCGCCACCACCCTCGGCGTCGACCTGATCGGCATCACCGCCGCCCTCACCGGCTACCTGCTGCGGCTGCCCCCGACCCCCCGCGCGGTCACCGCCTGCGTCACCCTGCTCCGGGAGAACCCGCGCGTCCGCGCCCTGCTGCGCGCCCGGATCGGCGCCGCCCGCATGGATCTCCTGCTGGCCAGTGCCAACGCGCTCGTGCACGCCGCCGGACAGACCCCCACCTCCCTCGTCCTGGACGGCACCCTGCGCTCCCTCCAGCTCACCGAGACCATGGCCCGCGCCGCCGCCTTCGACTCCCTGCACGACGAACTGTGCGGACCCGAGCGCCTCAGCGTCGCCCCCACCGGCTGCCCGCGCCCGCCGCTGCGCGAGTCCCCGGCCCAGGTGTACGCCGCCCACGCCTCGGCGGGCAGCGTGCTCGGCGCCGTGGCCGCGCTGCTGGTCAAGCGGAACCTGAACTCGGCCGCCGAGGCCGCCCTCTCCGGCTCGCCCAAGGCCGCCCGCTACGCCCCGGCCGCCTTCCACGCCGTACTCGGCACCGCCCTCGCCCGCGCCGACGTGCTGGTCCGCGATCCGGAGCGGCTCAGACAGCTGGAGATGGCCGGGACCCTCCTGCTGCACCCGAGTGCGCTGCGCACCGGCGAGGGGCTCCCCGACCCGTGGACCGAGGCCGTGCTCGACGCGGCCCGCCGCGCCCGGCTGCGCGTCGTCCTCGTCGACGACCCCGCGCTGGAGGACTTCGCCGGGCTCGCGGACCAAGTGGTCGACGCCAGAAGGCCGTTGGACGACGTCGTGCACGCCCTGCGCGGAGAACTGGACGCGGAGGACGCCGAGAGCGGCGCGGGCGGCGAGGAACGCGTCGTCATCACCGTCGCCCGGCCGCGTGCCCTGGCCGAGGCCGACGTCCTGGCCGGGCTCGACGCCGCCGACATCGCCGTCGCGCTCACCGACCTGGAGGGCGCCGTCATCTGGGGCGCCGACATCCTCGCCCCGCACGGCCTGCCCGACGTGTGGCGGCTGCTCACCGCGATCCCGGCCGCCCGCGCCGTCGGCAGCCGGGGCCAGGTCCTGGCCCGCTCCGGCGCCGCGCTCTCCGGCCTGCTGGTGGCCGTCGGCGAGGCCCGGCGCGGCCGGGGGAGCCGCTCGGTCCTGCCCGGGATGCGGCACGCCCCCGTCGACACCGGCGCGCTCACCGCCCTGGTGTACGGCGTCTGGGCCGCCCTCAAGGTGGCCGTCGCCCGCGCCCCGCACCCGCACGCCCGCGTGCGCTGGCACGAACTCGACCCCGACGAGGCGGTGGAACGCCTGGACCGCGAGGCACCCCCCGAGCCGGGCATGCTGGAGCGGGCCGCCACCGAGGCCCGTAAGAGAGCCGGCCGGATCGCCCGCGTCCCCGCGCTCGCCCCCGCACGCTTCACCTGGCAGCTCGGCCGGGCGGTACGCGGCGAGCTGGACGACCCGCTCACCCCGGTGCTGGCCGTCGGCTCCGCCGCCTCCGCGATCCTCGGTTCGGTCGTGGACGCCCTGCTCGTCGTCGGCGCCCTCGACCTGAACGCGCTGGTCGGCGGGGTCCAGCGGCTGCGCGCCGAGCGGGCGCTGTCCGGGCTGCACGCCGAGCAGCAGCGCAAGGCACGGGTCGCGCCCCCGCCCGAGGAGGCGCCCGCCGGCGGCACCCGCACCGTGGACGCGGGACAGCTGCTGCCCGGCGACGTGATCGAGCTGAAGGGCGACGACGTGGTCCCCGCCGACGCCCGGCTGCTCCGGCAGGACGGTCTTGAGGTGGACGAGTCCGCGCTGACCGGTGAGTCCCTGCCCGTGCACAAGCACGTCGGGGTCACCCCGCACGCGGCCGTCGCCGACCGGCGCTGCATGGTCTTCGAGGGCACCACCGTCGTCGCCGGCACCGCGCAGGCAGTCGTCGTCGACACCGGTGAGCGCACCGAGGCCGCCCGCGCCGTCCACCTCGCCGCCCGCACGCCCCCGGCCGCCGGGGTGCAGGCCCGGCTCCAGGAACTCACCCGCAAGGCACTGCCGTTGACCCTCGCCGGCGGCGCGGCCGTGACCGGGCTCGCCCTGCTGCGCGGCACCCCGGTGCGCGAGGCGGTCAGCGGGGGCGTGGCCGTCGCGGTCGCCGCCGTGCCCGAGGGGCTGCCGCTGGTCGCCACGGTCGCCCAGCTCGCCGCCGCCCGCCGGCTGAGCCGCGACGGCGTCCTGGTCCGCACCCCGCGCACCCTGGAGGCGCTGGGCCGGGTCGACACCTTCTGCTTCGACAAGACCGGCACCCTCACCGAGAACCGGCTCCGGGTCGTGCGGGTGACCGACGCCGAGGGCATCGAGTGGGCGGCCGGTGACGCGGGCGAGGCGGGCCCCGCCGCCACCCTGCGCCGCGCCGCCCGAGCCTGCCCCCGCGTCAACGGCGGCTCCGGGCGCCCGGTGCACGCCACCGACGAGGCCGTCATCGACGCGGCCGCCCCCGACCCCGGCTGGACCCAGCTCGGCGGCCTCTCCTTCGAGGCCGCGCGGGGATACGCCGCCGCCGTGGGCCGCGACGGCGACGGCCCCCGGACCCTGGTCGTCAAGGGCGCCCCCGAGACCGTCCTGCCCGGCTGCGCGGACCTCTCCGGCCGCGCCGACGACTCCGCGCACTCCCTCGCCGGCGCCGGCCTGCGCGTCCTCGCGGTGGCGATGCGGCGCCTCGACGAGGGCGAGTCGGAGGCCGACGCCCTCCAAGGCCCGCTGAACGGACTGGAGTTCACCGGTCTGCTCGCGCTCTCCGACGTACCCCGGGAGACCTCGAAGGCGCTGGTGCGCGGCCTCTACGAGGAGGGCGTACGGCCCGTCATGCTCACCGGCGACCACCCGCAGACCGCCCGCGCCATCGCCCGGGAACTCGGCTGGCCCGAGGACACCGAGGTGGTCACCGGCGACGAACTGGCCGCCGCCGACCGGCGCACCCGCGCCCGGATGCTGCGGGACGCCGGGGTCGTCGCCCGTGTCGCGCCCGAGCAGAAACTCCAGGTCGTGGAGGCGCTGCGGGACGCGGGCCGGGTGGTCGGCATGGTCGGCGACGGTGCGAACGACGCCGCCGCGATCCGGGCCGCCGACATCGGCGTCGGCATCAGCGCACGGGGCTCGGCCGCCGCGCGCAACGCCGCCGACATCGTTCTCACCGACGACGACCTGACCGTCCTCATCGACGCCATCGGCGAAGGGCGTTCGCTGTGGCACAGCGTCGCGGACGCCATCGCCATCCTCATCGGCGGCAACGCGGGCGAGGTCGGCTTCGGCATCCTCGGCACCCTGCTCTCCGGCACCGCCCCGCTGTCCACCCGGCAGATGCTGCTGGTCAACCTGTTCACCGACCTCTTCCCGGCCATGGCGGTGGCCGTGACCCCCAAGGACGGCGACGAAGCCGGGGCACGCGACCGCACCGCCTCCCCGGAGGACGCGGCGGGCGGGGTCCTCGGCACCCCGCTGATCCGGCAGATCCGGCACCGGGCCCTGACCACCGCGCTGGGCGCCATCGCCGCCTGGCTCATCGGCCGCTACACCCCCGGCACCGCCCGCCGCGCCAGCACCATGGCCCTGTGCGGCGTCGTCGGCACCCAGCTCGTCCAGACCCTCCTCGACCGCCGCGACAGCACCCTGGTCCGGGTCACCGCCCTCGGCTCCGCCGGGGTCCTGGTGGCCGTCATCCAGACCCCCGCCGTCAGCCGCCTGGTCGGCTGCACCCCGCTCGGCCCGATGGCCTGGGCGGGCGTCGCCGTGGCCATCGCCGCCGCACTCGCGGCCCAGCGGACGCTGCCCCGGCTGGAGGAGATCGTCGCGGGACTGGTGCCGACGGAGGAAGCGGCCTAGACACGCTCCCCGACCTGTACGGGAGCCTCCTCGGCCTTCCGGCCAGGCAGGTGGTTGAACAGCAGGTTCAGCACGATCGCCGTCAGGCACCCCGCGCTGATGCCGCTGTTCATCACCGTCTGGAACCAGTCCGGGAACTTCGCGTACACCGTCGGCACGCCCACCGGGAGCATGCCGACCGCGACCGAGACGGCGACGACGGTGAGGTTGTGGTTGTCCCGGAAGTCCACGCGGGCCAGGGTGCGCAGACCGCTCGCCGCGACCGTGCCGAACATGACCAGCCCCGCCCCGCCGAGCACCGGCGCCGGGACGGCCGCCACGACGGCGCCCAGCTTGGGCAGCAGCCCGAGGAGGACCAGCAGCGCACCCGCGGCCGCGACCACCCAGCGGCTGCGGACCCGCGTCATCCCGACCAGGCCCACGTTCTGCGCGTACGCGGTGTACGGGAAGGTGTTGAAGACGCCGCCCAGCACGGTCGACAGGCCGTCCGCGCGCAGCCCGTCCGCCAGGGAGCGCGGCTCGACCTCGCGGCCGGTCAGCTCGCCCACCGCGATGAGGTCACCGGTGGTCTCCGTCATCGTCACCAGCGCCACCACCAGCATGGACACGATCGCGGACACCCGGAACTCGGGCGCCCCGAAGTGGAACGGGGTGCTGATCCCCACCCAGTCCGCGTCCGCGACCCCGCCGAAGTCCGTGAAGCCGAACGGCACCGCGACGGCCAGACCCACCACGATGCCGGTCAGTACGGCCACCCGGGCCAGGAAGGGCGGGGCGAAGCGCTGCACGGCGAGCACCACCAGCAGGACGAACCCGGCCAGCGCCAGGTTCCGGGGCGCCCCGAAGTCCTTCGCGCCCGCCCCGCCGGCCGCCCAGTTGCCCGCCACCGGCAGCAGGGAGACCCCGATGATCAGGATGACCGTGCCGGTGACCAGCGGCGGGAAGAACCGCAGCAGCCGGCCGAAGGCCGGCGCCAGCAGCATGATCGCCAGCCCCGCGACGATCACCGAGCCGTAGATCGCGGGCAGGCCGCCGCCCGTCGTACCGATCAGCACCATCGGCGAGACGGCCGCGAAGGTGCATCCCTGCATGATCGGCAGCCGTACCCCGAACCGCCAGAAGCCGACGCACTGGATCAGCGTCGCCACCCCGCACACCAGCAGGTCGGCGGTGATCAGATACGCCAGGTCGGCGGGGGAGAGCCGCATGGCGCCGCCCACGATCAGCGGGACGGCCACGGCGCCCGCGTACATGGCCAGCACATGCTGGAGCCCGAAGGCCGCGAGCTGCCGTACCGGGGGTATCTCGTCGACGGGGTGCACTTCGGCGGTCGTGGCCATGGGGCCTCCTCAGCGGCGGGCGGGGAGCGGCAACGGGACAGCACGAGACCGTAGGGGCCTTGAACAATCTGTTGATTTCCGGTGCGTTGCCGCTGTGTGTCATGCCCACGTGAACGGTGGGGACACGCGGAGACGCCCTCCGCCGCGTTACTCCGACCGCGCCGCCGCCCACAGCGCTTCCCAGTCGGACAGCTTGACCGGGTTCCGGCCCAGGCTCGCGCCCAGCTCCGCCTCGGCCCGCTCGATCGCCAGCCAGCCCGGCCACGCCACCGGGTCCGCGCCCGCCGCCCGCAGCCCCGGCAGCGGGTCCCCGGGCACCTCGCGGGACTCCAGCGCGGGGGCGTCCTCCAGCAGCGAGGTCACCGTCTCCTTGGCGCAGGAGCGGTTGCTGCCGATGACCCCGGTCGGGCCCCGCTTGATCCACCCGGCCACGTACGCCCCGGGCACCGGCACGCCGTCGCTCAGCACCCGGCCCGCCAGATGCGGCACCATCCCGGTCTCGGGGTCGGACGGCAGCCCCTGAGGCGGCATCCCCCGGTACCCCACCGAGCGGAGCACCAGCTGCGCCGGGACGTCCTCGAACACGCCCGTGCCCCGCACCCCGCCCCGCCCGTCCGGCTCGGTGCGCTCGAAGCGGACCCCGCCCACCCGGCCGTCCGCCTCCAGCACCTGAACCGGACGCAGGAAGAACCGCAGGCTGATCGTCCGACCGGTGTCCGGGGGCGAGACGGCGGCCCAGTCCCGCAGCACCTCCGCGTTACGGCGCCGGGCGGCGGGCAGCGCCGCGAGGTCCACGAAGCCGGGGTCGAGGGCCAGCTCCGCCGTGTCGACCGAGACCCCGACGCCCGGCAGACGGCCCAGCTCGCGCAGCTCCTTGGTGGTGAACCGGGCCTGGGTGGGCCCGCGCCGCCCGGCCATCGTCACCGCGCCGACCCCGCCCCCGGCCAGCATCTCCAGCGCGGCCTGCGGCATGTCCGTACCGTGCAGCTCGGCTGCGCCGCGCATCAGCATCCGTGTGACGTCCACGGCCACATTGCCGACCCCGATGACCACCGCCGAGCGCACGTCGCGCAGGAAACCCTCGTCGGCCGCGTCCGGATGCGCGCTGTACCAGGACACGAACTCCGACGCCGACCAGCTCCCCGGCAGTTCCTCGCCCGGAATCCCCAGCGGGCGGCCCGCCGCCGCGCCCACGCAGTACACCACCGCGTGGTACAGCTCCCGCAGCCGCTCCACCGGCACCCCGTCCGGGCCGCCCACCCCGACTCCGCCGAGGAACCGGACCCGGTCGTGCTCCAGCACCGTCCGGAGGCCGCCCTGGAGCGACTTGATCTTCTCGTGGTCCGGGGCGACGCCGTAGCGCACCAGCCCGAAGGGGGCCGGCAGCCGGTCCAGCACGTCCACGTGCACGTCGGGGTGGCGCTCCACCAGATTCTGCGCGGTGTAGCACCCGCTCGGTCCGGAGCCGACGACGGCGACCCGCAGCACGGCGTACTCCTCACCCCGTGGGCATCGGGAGACAGCCCTGACGGCTCCAGCATGGCACCGCGCGGCGGGGTCGGCAGGGGAGCGGACTACTCGCCCGGGCCCTCAGGCCGCCTCTCCGTGGCGAAGAAGCGGGAGAGGTCGCCCCGGTCCGGCTCGCCGTCCGCCGGGAGACCCGGCTCGCCGTCGAGTCCGTACCGCTCGAACAGCTCCGCGCGCAGTACGGGTATCGGCATCGGTACGCCTGGTACCAGCGCCGCGTACACCGCGCCCATCAGCAGCGCCCGGAGCATCGGATAGCCGGCCGTGCCGTCCTCCGCGCCGCTGCGGGCGATCGTGTCGCCGAGGAGTTCGGAGAGGCGCTGCTGCTCCGGGCACTGCACGAAGCCCTCCTCGTGCAGCAGGCCCGCCATGTGCTGGCGCATGAGCACCGGCCGCTCCCGCGCCAGTCCCAGGATCGCGTCGATGGCACGGGCCAGCCGCTCCCGCCCGTCCTCGGTACGCGGCTCCCGCTCCAGCGCCTCCTCCAGCGTGCGGTGCATCAGCCGGTGCACGGCGGACTGGACGAGCTGACGCTTGCCCGGGAAGTAGTACGAGACCAGTCCGCGCGCCGATCCGGCGCGGTCCGCGATGTCGCCGAGGGTCGTCGCCTCGAACCCGCGCTCGTCCACCAGTTCGACCGCTGCGTGGAGGAGCCGCTCGCGCGAACGCCGCCGCAGCTCTTCATTGACCGAGGCGCTGCGCGGGGACATTGTCGAACTCCTGCGTTGACTGGCTGTCAGCCAACTATACTCAAGGCGTGAGGCACCGCATCGCGCGGGGCCTTCTCAGGGCTGCCGTTCGTCTGAGCGCCGCGGGGGAGCGCCTCAGACGGACGGCAGTTCCGCGTCCGGCAGCAGGTCCAGCACCGCCAGCAGGGCGTCCGGGCGTTCGTGCGCCGGCAGATGCTCCACGAAGTGCACCCGGCAGCCGAGCACGGCGGCGCCTCCGTCGGCCACCCTGCTGTCCCCGACCATCACCGTGCGCTCGGGCTCCACCCCCAACTCCGCGCAGGCGGCGGCGAACAGGCGCGGGTCCGGCTTGCGCACACCGTGCTCGTACGACAGCACGTACGCGTCCACGTACGCGTCGAGCCCGTGCTCGCGGAAGACCGGCCGCAGGTCCCAGCCGATGTTGCTGACGACGCCCACGGCGATCCCGCGCTGCCGCAGTTCTCCGAGGACGTGGGCCGCGTCCGGGTACGGGGTCCACGCGGCGGGGGTCATGTGCCGGTCGTACAGCGCGTCGTGGAGGGTCTCCTCGGGCAGCGGCACCTGCAGGGAGAGGCCGGTGAACGCGGCCCGGTGCGAGGCGGCGTCGAGGTCCCGCCCGGCCCACGTCCCGGCCAGCTCCTCCGGTACGGTGCTCGGTTCGGCACCGCCGGGCAGTGCGCCCGCCTTCTCCAACGCGGCTGCGGCTTGCAGGAGTTGAGGCTCCTCCATCGTCATGCCGGTCGCTGTGAGGGTGGCGCGGAGCCAGGACTCGGTGGACTCGACGCGGCACAGGGTGCCCGAGAAGTCGAACAGCACAGCGGTCATGGGCGGACCCTACTCCGGCGCTCATGGACCCGTACGGCGACGGCCACCACCAAGGCCCCGAACAGCCAGCCCCCGAGCACGTCCGAGAACCAGTGCACCCCCAGCCAGACCCGGGTGAGACCGACACCGAGCACGGAGACGACGGCCAGGACGACCGCACCGTACCAACGGGGCCCACGCACCCCGCTCTCGCGGACCAGCCACAGCAGCAGCCCGCACACCACGGTGGCCGTCATGGCGTGCCCGGACGGAAACGCGGCGAACCGCGCACTGTCCACGGGGTCCGGCCACACCGGCCTCGGCCGCGCGACACCCGCCTTGACCGCCTGCTGCACCATGGCCGCCACGGCACAGGTGACCAACAGCCACACCGCCGTCCCCCAGGCCGCCCTCCTCCACCCCAGCCACACCGCGACCCCGGCACACAACAGCCGCATCGTCACCGGGTCCCAGACCCAGTCGGTCAGCACCCGAACGGTCTGCGTGACCCCCCGCTCCCTCACGGCCCAGCGGTGGGTGGTGCGGGCGATGCCCTCGTCCATCGCGAGGAGAGGGGACCAGTGGAGGGCGACGAGGGCGAGGAGGAGGGCGGAGGGGAGGGCGAGCAGAAGGGTGGGTCGGCGGGGCATGGGGCGATCCTCGTCCATGAAGACGCGGAGCATCACCCGACGCGTCGGCCCATCGCGGACGACAGACCCTAATGCAGCGCCCGCAACCCCGGGACGAAAGCGACGAGCACCGGAAGTGCCGGTACCAGGGCGGCTGTTGCCGTAAGCCGGAGGCGTTGGGGGGCCGGGAGGCGGGTTCGGGCGGCCAGGAGGCGGTTCACTCGGTGGGGTAGTTGGGCCTCGGGGGTGGGGGACGGGCCGAAGACACCGCGGTGCTCGTTGAGGTCGACCAGGGCGAGGGCGGTGGTGACGCGGCCGAAGCGGCGGGAGGCGGTGTCGTCGGCGGCCAGTTCGACCAGGCGGTGCATCTCGTTACGGAAGGCGGCGAAGACCGGCACCTGGGGAAAGCCGCCGGCCAGAGCTGCGGAACAGTGCAGCAGCCAGTCGTGGCGGAAGCGGGCGTGGTCCTGTTCGTGGGCCAGCAGGGCGTCCAGGCGGCTGCCCTTGAGGCGGCGGAGGGCGGCCGTGGTGACGACGAGTTGAGGGGTGGCGCCGGGGAGCCAGTGGGCGTCGGGGTGGTCGGCCTCCACGACCACCAGCCGTCCGCCCGGCTCCTCGCCCTGCAACAGGGGCGCCCGCCGGAGGAGTTCGGCCCGGCCCGCCCGCCGGCGGCGCCGCGCGCGCAGCACCTCACCGGCCAGCATCGTCAGGGTCCACAGCCCGCCGCAGGCGAGCGCCACGGCGGTCGGCGCGGCCCAGGGACCCGCCGCGCCGAGGGCGTACGCCTCGACGACCCCGTGCGGGGCCCCGCCGAACAGATGCCCGCGCACCTCCTGCCAGGCCGCCGCCGCGCTCAGCGTCATCGACAGCGCGCAGCACAGCAGGACGGCGGCCACCACGCACTGCCAGGCCCACAGCGCCACCACCGGCTCCCGGTCCGGCCAGTCGGCCCGGCCCAGCAGGCGCGGGGCGGCGACGGAGGTCAGGATGCCGAGCAGCAGCAGTGCCACGGGGACGGTCATGGGCAGCACCCTATGAGCAGCGGACCGCTCACCGGCGCCGAAGTGACGCAGGCAACTCCCGTGCGCCGCACGCCGCTTGAGGTGTCACATCGTCAGGAGCATCGCCAGCATGCCGATCCCCATCGACAGCCGGCACACCCGGGACAGCTCGGGCCGGTCGCCCCACCGCACCGCGCCGGGGCCGCCCCGTACGGTGACCGGCACCAGACGGGCGCCGGTCAGCAGGACGTAGCCGGTGAAGTACAGCAGCAGCGCGCCCGTCAGCCACGCCGGGCCCGAGCCGCCCGTGTGGTGGTGGGGAGCCGGGGCGGCGGCCATCAGCACCGCCATGTACACCATCGCCGTACTGCCCAGCAGATGGTGCAGATGGTGGGCGCTCCGCCGCGCCGACCACAGCGCGCGCAGGGCGGCGAGCCCGAAGACCGCCGCGTACAGCGGCCACACCCAGCGCGGCGGGGCGAACACCGCGGCGGGTACCGCCATCGCCGCCATCCCGAAGCCCATCAGCGCCTCGCCGCCCGCCGCGCGGCGCTGCTCCTCGACCCCGCTGCGCATCCGCAGCAGGCAGTAGGCGCCGGTCGCCGCGCAGAGCGCGACCAGCAGCCAGGCCGGTGACACCGGTCCGTGCACGCGCACCACCCCCGTTCGACGCCATGTCGAGGGATGCGATGCCCATGCCACGCGCAGCGCACGCGAGCGCAAGGGGGTGTACGGGGAGCGTTCACCGGAGCACGGCGTGTGACCAGGGCGGTTGCGGGCCCACGATAAGTCTTTTACTGGTGAAACACCTGTTAAGTTATTCGTATGAGCAGCCGCCGCCTTCCCCTCGTCCAGGCGCTCCGCCTCCAAGGACCCTCCGCGATCTGGTTCAAGCCCGCGCTGAGCGTGGTCGTGTCGGCGGCCCCGCCCAACCTCCTCCTGCTGGCCCTCGGCCGCCTCGACCTCGCCCTCTACGCGATGGCCGGGTCCCTCTGCGCGCTCTACGCCCATCAGCGCCCCTACGCGGCCCGCGCCCGCGTCCTCACCGGTGTCGTGCTCGGCATGACGGCCGGACTCGCCGTCGCCCTGCTCGCCTCGGCGCTCACCCCGGGCCCTGTCGTCCTGGTGCTCGTCGGCGCCCTGCTGGCCGCCGCGCAGAAGACGGTCTGCGAGGCCACCCGCGTCGGCCCCCCCGGCAATGTCGTCGTCACCTTCATCAGCTCCGCCGCGCTGTTCATCCCGCAGACGCCCGGCCAGGTCCCCGCCCACCTCGGCCTCACCCTCGCCGCCGGAGCCTGGGCCTGGCTCGTCTGCATGGCCCCCGGGCTGCTCCGCCCGCACGGACCCGAGCGCCGGGCCGTCGCCGCCGCTCTGCACGCCGCCGCCGGCCTCGCCGACCAGAGCCACGCGCCCGCCCATGCCGCCCTGCACACCGCCTGGCAGACCCTGCGTTCCCCCGGCACCCGCTCCGATTCCACCCGGCGCGCCCTGGAGAACCTGCTGCTGCGCGCCGAGTCCGCCGACGCCGACCCGGAGCAACTCCGCGCCTGGGCCGGGGCACTGCGCGGCACCGGCCCGGTGCCGCAGGCGGAAGCCGCCCACGAGGCCGGCACACACCCCCGCCCCGCCCGCGTCCCCTTCAGCCACCTGGCCCCCGTGGCCACCCGCACCGCCCTGGGCTGCGCGCTGGCCGGTCTGGCCGCCCTCTCCCTCGGCGTGGGCCGCCCCTACTGGGCCCTGGTCACCGCCGCCTCCCTCTACCAGGCCAACGTCACCCTCACCTGGAACCGGAGCGTCCAGCGCGTCGTCGGCAACCTCCTCGGCGTGCTCGTCTTCGCCGCGCTCACCCCGCTGACCCACCTCCACCCCGTCACGCTCGTCCTGTGCTGCCTCGCGTGCAGCTTCGGCGCGGAGGCGCTCATCGCCCGCAACTACTGGCTCGGCACGGTCTGCGTAACCCCCATGGCGCTGCTCATCACCGAGTTCACCCACCTCCAGGACCCCGGCCTGCTGATCACCCAGCGGGTGCTGGACACCCTTGTCGGCGCGTCGGCCGGGTTCGCCGCCGCCGTGCTCGTCACCAACCGCCGGGCCGGTGACCGCGTGCACGAAGCGCTGACCGCCGTCGAGAACGCCGGCGCGCACACCGAACACCTGCTGGCCCGCCCCGCGCCCCACGCCCTGCCCGAGGCCCGCCGAGCCCTCGCCCGTGCGCTGACCGACCTGCGCGCCACCGCCGACGCCGCGCGGGGGGAGTGGTGGCAGCGACCCTTCCCCACCGAACGCCTCGCGCTCGCCGAGCAGGCCGGACACCGTACGCTCGCGGCTGCGGTGCGGCACCGGGAAGCCGCACCCTTGAAGCAGGACCGACACGGCACCACGGAGGACACGCGGCCATGACGGACACGGCAGACCAGCAGCCGAGGGCGGACACCGTCGCCTCGGTCGTCCGGCAGTGGCGTGCCGTGCACCCCGCGCTGGACACCGGGCCCATGGAGGTCATCGGCCGGATCAACCGCTGCGCCGCCCTCCTCCAGCAGGCCGAGGACGCCCCGCTGCGCCGGGCCGGGCTCAGCCGGGCGGAGTTCGACCTGCTCGGCGCGCTCCGCCGGACGGGGCACGAGCTGACGCCGGGGGAGCTGGCGCGGGAGACCTTCTCCTCCGGGGCGGCCGTGACCAAGCGGGTCAAGCAGCTCACCGGGCGCGGACTGGTCGAGCGGCGCGGCGACACCCGCGACCGCCGCGTCTCCCACCTCCGCCTCACCGACGCCGGACGCGACCTCGTGGACGGCATCCTGCCCGAGCAACTCGCCTACGAGGAGGCCGTGTTGTCCGTACTGACCCCCGGCCGCCAGGATGAGCTGTCCGGGCTGCTCGCCGGTCTCCTCGACGGTCTCGAAGGCCGGCTGGGCGCCCTGCGCGGCTGAGGTGGTGTTGTCAGATGCCCGGCCGGTACCGCAGTGGATGGTCCGCCGGGGTCTCCACCAGCACGACCGGGATGCCGTCCGGGTCGGCGATCCACAGCTCGATCAGCCCCCACGGCTCCCGGACCGGCGCCCGGACGATCTCCACGCCCTCGGCCAGCAGCTCGTCGTGCGCGGCGGCCGCGTCCGGCACCTGGAGCCACAGCCGCACCGAGGGCGCGAGCGGGGTCTCGGAGCGCCCGGAGAGTTCGAGGAAGCCACCGCCCAGGAAGTACACGGTCCCGCGCTCGGGCCCCTCCCCGAACTCGCGATAGACGGCGAGCCCGAGCTGCCCCCCGTAGAAGGCCCGGGAGCGCTCGGGGTCCGTGGGGCGGACGAGGGTACGGCTGCTCAGTACATGCACCATGCGAGCGGAGCCTAGCCGCCCGGCTACGCTCGTCCCTGTTCAGCCGCGCCCCAGATCGGAGTACACCGCCATGGAGACCCCCACCGGACCGACGTTCCGAGACGCCACCGACGTCGATGTGGACGCCCTCGTCGCGCTCGTCGAGTCGGCGTACCGGGGGGACGCCAGCCGGGCCGGGTGGACGACCGAGGCGGACATCCTGGACGGGCAGCGCACCGACCCCGAGGGCGTGCGCCAGGTCATCAAGACGCCCGACAGCAGGCTGCTGGTGGTGGAGCGGGAGGGCCGGATCGTCGCCTGCTGCCAGCTCGAACACCGGGGTACGCACGCCTACTTCGGCATGTTCGCGGTCAGCCCCACCGTCCAGGGAGCGGGCCTCGGCAAGGCGGTCCTGGCCGAGGCGGAGCGGCTGGCACGGGCGGACTGGGGCGTCACCGAGATGCACATGACGGTGATCTCGGTCCGCGACGACCTGATCGGCTGGTACGAGCGCCGGGGCTACCGCCGTACGGGTGAGACGACCCCGTTCCCGTACGGCGATGAGCGCTTCGGCATCCCCCGCCGCCCCGACCTCTGCTTCGAGCTGCTGGTCAAGCCGCTGGTCTGAGACCTAGGCCGTGAAGCGGCCCGTGCGCTTGATGTCCGGCAGGTCGGTGGTCGCGCCGTCCAGTTGGAGGGCGCGCACCAGCCGCAGCTCGTCCTGGGTGTTCACCACCCAGGCGAAGACCCTCAGGCCCGCCGCGCGCGCCTTCTCCACTACCTCCAGCGTCAGCCGGCGGACGTCCAGGCAGAGGGTCGCCGCGCCGACCGCCACCGCGCGGGCCACCACCTCGGGGCCGTAGTGCTCGGCCACCAGCGCGGTGCGCACCCCCGGCACCAGCCGGGAGATCTCGGCGAGCGCCTCGTCGTGGAAGGAGATGACCTCCACGCGGGAGACGAGGTCCCGCCGGAGCATCACCTCCGCCAGCGCCTTCGCGGCGGCCACGTCCTTGATCTCGGCCTGGACCGGCGCCCGGACCGCGTCCAGCACCTCTTCGAACACCGGCACCCGCTCGCCGCGCCCCGCGTCCAGCGCGCGCAGCTCCGCGAGGGTCTTCTCGGCGATCTGCCCGGTGCCGTCCGTGGTGCGGTCCACCGAGGCGTCGTGCATGACGATCAGCGCACCGTCCTTGCTCAGGTGCAGATCGAGTTCGATCAGGTCCAGCCCGGCCTGCTCGGCGGCGGCGAAGGAACGAAGCGTGTTCTCGGGCTCGACACCCATGACCCCACGGTGCCCGATGGTAAGGAAGTTCAAGGTTCAACTCGCTTCCGTCGACGGCGGATCGGCTTTCGCGGACGGGACGGAGTGTCGTCGTCCGCACGCCTGGCTCGCAGCCTAACGGCGATGCCCTCACCTGGGCGATCCGTGGTGCACGGCGCGGCACCGGAGGTTCGGTGGCCGGAACGGAACGTCCGGTCACGCTCCCGGACCGCCTCGGCACCCGCAGCGAAAGTGAGCGCGGTCACGGTTTGAGGCCGCAAAAACAGCGGTGACCATGCGGCCGCGCAGAATAATTTCCCGAGCCCCCTCTTGTTAGGCGAAACGGGGTATGCATACGGTGTCCATACGCGAGGTTCTCCCGTGGAGGATGGGACATGACGGAAATTCTTGTGCAGGCCGGTCCGGAGGGACACCTTCCTTCGCTGACCAGGGTGGTCGAGCACCCGGCGTGGCCCGTCCTCAAGGCCGCGGTGGAGCAGATCCGGCCATGGCAGTCGAAGGACGGCTCGATCGACTTCACCGCCGAGGGCGCCCCCGGGCGCGCCGAGGCGGAGGCGGCCGTGGACCGGGTCGTGGACGCCGTGGAGCAGCTCTCCCCGCTGGTCGCGCACGACGCGGAGTACCACCGCGCGCTGGTGGCCGACCTGCGCCGCTGGGCCGAGGGCGGCTTCGAGGTGCCGGACTTCCTGGACTCGCTGCTGGCGTTCCAGCCGGCGGCCGACCGCGCGGACGGCCTCCAGCACCTGGTCGTCTTCCCGATGTACACGCAGAACGGCAACCCCGACCGCAACCTGGAGGCGGTCGTGCTGCGCATGGTCTGGCCGGACTGGCTGGCCGAGCTGGAGCGCACCCGGTACGACAACCCGCTGTTCTGCGGCATCACCTTCGAGGACTTCACGGCCGGGTACGACACCAACTCCGCCGTCCTCTTCCCGGAGACCATCGCCGTCCGTGAGGCGCCGGAACGTTTCTCCTGGGGTGGCATCTTCTGCGACCGCGAGGCCGCCCGCTTCCGCCGGGTCACCGACGCCGCCGTCGGCATCCTGGGCCTGGAGCTGCCCGAGGACATCGCCGCGATGGTGCACGACCAGAAGCGCTGCGAAGAGGCGTTCGTGCTCTGGGACATGGTCCACGACCGCACCCACAGCCACGGCGACCTGCCGTTCGACCCCTTCATGATCAAGCAGCGCCAGCCCTTCTGGATGTACGGCCTGGAGGAGCTGCGCTGCGACCTCACCGCCTTCAAGGAGGCCGTGAAGCTGGAGGCCGACGGCGTCCCGCAGGCCCGTGACGTGCAGTACGCGGTGCTCTTCGACCGGATGTTCCGCTTCCCGGTCACCGGCGACCGCGTCCGCAACTACGACGGGCTCGGCGGCCAGCTCCTCTTCGCCTACCTGCACAAGCACGACGTGGTCCGCTGGACCGACAACAAGCTCGCCATCGACTGGGAGCGCGCCCCGCAGGTCACCAACCAGCTCTGCGCCGACATCGAGCAGCTCTACCGCGACGGCATCGACCGCCCCAAGCTGGTGCACTGGTTCGCCGGGTACGAACTCGTCGCCACCTACCTCTCCCCGCACCCCGGCTCCAAGTGGGCCAAGGGCCCCGACGCCCTCGACCTCGGCCTGCCGCCGCGCAAGCTGGTGGACGACGTGCTCCCGGACGAGTTTCCGCTGAGCATGTTCTACGAGGCGCTGGCCAAGAAGCTGAAGAATGTGATCGCCGAGACCAAGGGCATCACCGCGGACGGCGCCGAGCGGATCGCCGCGTGAGCGACCGCCGGGACGACACGGCAGTGGGAGAAGGGAAGACGATGCAGAACGGGGCTCTTCGGGGCGCGGTGATCGCGGTCGCCGGTGCGGGCGGACCGGCGGGACGGGCCACCCTGATCAGGCTCGCCGAGGCGGGCGCGACCGTGGTCGGCGCGGACAACGACCCCGCCCGGCTGGCGGAGGCCGTGGACGCGGCCCGCTACGCCAACGGCGGCGCCACGGTCACCGGCGAGACGGTCGACCTGCTCGACCTGGACTCCACCCGCGCCTGGGCCGCCGGCATCGAGAAGGAGTTCGGCCGCGTCGACGGCCTGGTCCACCTGGTCGGCGGCTGGCGCGGCGGCGCCAAGTTCGACGACACCGACCTCGCCGACTGGGACCTGCTGGAGAAACTGCTCGTCCGCACCGTCCAGCACACCTCGCTCGCCTTCTACGACGCCCTCCAGCGCGCCGGGGGCGGCCGTTACCTGCTGATCAGCGCCGCCGGCGCGTCCAAGCCGACCGCGGGCAACGCCGCGTACTCCGCCGCCAAGGCCGCGGCCGAGGCGTGGACGCTGGCTATGGCCGACGGCTTCCGCAAGGCGGGGGGCGAGGACGGCCCGCAGGCCGCGGCTGCCATCCTGGTGGTGAAGGCGCTGGTGCACGACGCGATGCGCGCGGAGCGCCCCAACGCGAAGTTCGCGGGCTTCACGGACGTCAAGGAGCTGGCCGAGGCCATCGAGGGCGTCTGGGGCAGGCCCGCCGCCGAAGTGAACGGAAACCGTCTGTGGCTGACCGAGAAGCCGTGAACCCTCCCAGGACCGACGCCCGTCGTCACCACGACCCGCAGGTCCGCGGTTTCGCCAGCGACAACTACGCCGGGGCGCACCCCGAGGTGCTCGCCGCCGTGGCCCTGGCCAACGGCGGCCACCAGGTCGCGTACGGCGAGGACGAGTACACCGAGAACCTCCAGCGGATCATCCGCAGCCACTTCGGCGCGACCGCCGAGGCGTTCCCGGTGTTCAACGGCACCGGGGCCAACGTGGTCGCGCTCCAGGCGGTCACCGACCGCTGGGGCGCGGTGATCTGCGCCGAGAGCGCGCACATCAACGTGGACGAGGGTGGCGCGCCCGAGCGGATGGGCGGGCTGAAGCTGCTCACCGTGCCCACCCCGGACGGCAAGCTCACCCCCGAGCTGATCGACCGGCAGGCGTTCGGCTGGGACGACGAGCACCGGGCGATGCCCCAGGTCGTCTCGATCACCCAGTCCACCGAGCTGGGCACCCTCTACACGCCCGACGAGATCCGCGCGATCTGCGAACACGCCCACGCGCACGGCATGAAGGTGCACCTGGACGGCTCCCGGATATCCAACGCCGCCGCCTCCCTGAACGTCCCCATGCGGGCGTTCACCAACGCGGTCGGCGTCGACATCCTGTCGCTGGGCGGGACGAAGAACGGTGCCCTGTTCGGCGAGGCGGTCGTGGTCATCAACCAGGACGCCGTCTCCCACATGAAGCACCTGCGCAAGCTGTCCATGCAGCTCGCGTCCAAGATGCGCTTCGTCTCCGTGCAGTTGGAGGCCCTGTACGCCAAGGACCTCTGGCTGCGCAACGCCCGGCACGCCAACGAGATGGCCCAGCGGCTCGCCGAGGGCGTCCGCGCGGTGCACGGCGTGGAGATCCTGCACCCGGTGCAGGCCAACGGCGTCTTCGCCCGGCTCCCGCACGACGTGAGCGTCCGGCTGCAGAAGCGGTTCCGCTTCTACTTCTGGGACGAGGCGGCCGGTGACGTCCGCTGGATGTGCGGCTTCGACACCACCGAGGACGACGTCGACACCTTCGTGGCGGCGCTCAAGGAGGAGATGGCCCGCTGAGGGCCTCCTCGGGACACGCGAACGGCCCGGCCGGACGGGGAACCGTCCGGCCGGGCCGTCGTCGTCTCAGTGGGCCTCGGCCGCGCGCAGCTGCTCGTTCGTCGGGGCCGTGCCGCCCAGGTGGGCGGGGAGCCACCAGGAGTCCTCGGCGCCCCTCGGGCGGGCCGGGTAGGCACGCTGGGCCGCGTCCAGCAGCTCCTGGACGCGCTCACGCAGCCGGCGGGTGATCGCGCCCGCGTACTGCTCGCGCGACGCCTCCAGCGCCTCGCCGACCCGCATGGTGACCGGGGTGTGGCTGCGCTTGAAGTTGCGCGGCTGGCCCTTGGTCCACAGCCGCTGGGTGCCCCACAGCGCCATCGGCACCAGCGGGACGCCCGCCTCCTGCGCCAGGCGCGCGGCACCGGACTTGAAGCCCTTCAGCGTGAAGGACTGCGAGATCGTCGCCTCGGGGAACACCCCGACGATCTCCCCGGCGCGCAGCGACGCCAGCGCGTGCGCGTACGCCGTCTCGCCCTGCTCGCGGTCGACCGGGATGTGCTTCATGCCGCGCATCAGCGGACCCGACACCTTGTGCCGGAACACCGACTCCTTGGCCATGAAGCGCACCAGGCGCTTCTGCGGCAGCGCGGCCAGACCGTTGAAGATGAAGTCCAGGTAGCTGATGTGATTGCTCACCAGGACGGCGCCGCCGGTACGCGGGATGTTCTCCGACCCCTGGCAGTCGATCTTGAGGTCCCAGACCTTGAACATCGTCTTGGCGAGACCGACGACGGGACGGTAGACCAGTTCTGCCATGTTCGGGGTGGTCCCTTTCTGCTCTGCTCGGGAAAGGGGGCTCCCGGCGGGAAGTTACGGAGCCGTAGGTTTACGGCTCTCGCAGATCGTGCCCCAAGAACGGGCGGGTGACCAGTCCTGGTGCCCGGTGGCGGCGAGATCCTCGTCACGTCCGCCCTCGACCCACTCTTTCGGAGGCGGGGAATCCATTCGGCCCTCGATGTGCTGGTGTTGAGGACGGATCGGACGAGCGGTGCCGCGGTGGCGGCAGGGCGGAGGACACAGGTGCGCGGGGCGGACGACGTACGGCGGCTGACGGCGGCCGACCTCGGCGGCGAACCGGGGGAGCGGGCCACCCTCGTGCAGTTCTCCTCCGCCTTCTGCGCGCCCTGCCGGGCCACCCGGCGCACCCTCGCCGAGGTCGCCCGGATGGTGCCCGGTGTCGCCCATGTCGAGATCGACGCGGAGGCCCGGCTGGAGCTCGTCCGCGAACTCGGCATCCTGAAGACCCCCACCGTGCTCGTCCTCGACGCCGGCGGCGCGGTCGTGCGGCGGGCCCAGGGGCAGCCGCGCAGGGCCGATGTCATCGCCGCGCTGGGCGAGGCCGTGCGGGGGCGGCACGATGGCTGAGCGCTCCCGGGCGCACCGGCGGCGACTTGACTGCGCCCGCCGTCGGTCGTCAGCCTGGCCCGGTGCCGATCGAACACCTTCTCGCCGGACCGGCCGCCGCCCGCGGCCCGGCCCGCCTCGGGAGCGCCCGCTGCCGGGGCCGTTGAACAGCACCGGACCCCACCAGCTCGCCCCCGTCAGCAGAAGGACGACCTCATGACGGCCACTTACGGCCTCGGTTCCCGGCAGCCCGCCTCTCCGGACCTGCTGCGTTCCGTCTTCCGCCGGCACGCGGCCGGTGTCGCGGTGATCACCGCGCGCGGCGAGCACGGCCCGGTCGGCTTCACCGCCACCTCGCTCAGCTCCGTCTCCGCCGAGCCCCCGATGATCTCCTTCGGCATAGGCACCGGCGGGTCGAGCTGGCCTGCCATCGAGCGCACCGACCACGTCGGCGTGCACCTGCTCGCCGAGCACCAGAGCGAGCTGGCGGCCACCTTCGCCCGCAGCGGCGCCGACCGTTTCGGGGCGTCCACCGCGTGGCGCGAGGGGCCCGGGGGCGTGCCCGTGCTGGACGACGTGCTCGCCTGGCTGGTGTGCCGGATCGTGGGCCGGGTACCGGCCGGGGACCACCGGATCGTGCTCGCCGAAGTGCTGCTCGGCGATCCCTCCGGCGACGGCCGCCCGCTGCTCTATCACCAGGGACGCTTCAACGCCCTGCGGGACTGAGCGGGTTGGGCCCCGGCTCCGCGGTGCCGTCGAGTTCCGGTTACGCTGCGTTGCGAAGGTCACAGTTCAAAGCGCTTGCTTAGCGGGCATGAACTGGATGTACTGGTGAGTAATATTTCGGTCGGAGCGCACCGACGCCCCGAGCGGGATCAGCCGCTTGAGGCGCCTATGCTGCACTTCAAGAGGCAGCCCGGAAAAGACGATGCAGTAGGAGAGCCGGCGTGAGCTTGAGGATCGTTGTCACTGTGAAGTACGTGCCCGACGCCACTGGCGACCGGCACTTCGCCGATGACCTGACCGTCGACCGCGACGACGTGGACG
Source organism: Streptomyces seoulensis (assembly GCF_004328625.1). Lineage (NCBI taxonomy): Bacteria > Bacillati > Actinomycetota > Actinomycetes > Kitasatosporales > Streptomycetaceae > Streptomyces > Streptomyces seoulensis. The sequence continues at coordinate 496,788 of NZ_CP032229.1, read as the reverse complement.
GTCTGCTCTCCGAACTCGACGAGTACGCGGTGGAGCAGGCTCTTCAGATCGCGGACGAGGCGGACGACGCCGAGGTCACCGTGCTGACCGTCGGCCCCGAGGACGCGAAGGACGCGCTGCGCAAGGCGCTCTCGATGGGTGCCGACAAGGCGATCCACGTCGAGGACGACGACCTGCACGGCACGGACGCGCTGGGCACCTCGCTGGTGCTGGCCAAGGCCATCGAGAAGGCCGGCTTCGACCTGGTGATCTCCGGCATGGCCTCCACCGACGGCACCATGGGTGTCGTCCCGGCGCTGGTCGCCGAGCGTCTCGGTGTGCCGCAGGTGACGCTGCTGTCCGAGGTCTCGGTCGAGGACGGCACCGTCAAGGGCCGCCGTGACGGCGACGCCGCCTCCGAGCAGCTGGAGGCTTCGCTGCCGGCCGTGATCTCCGTGACGGACCAGTCGGGCGAGGCGCGTTACCCCTCGTTCAAGGGCATCATGGCGGCCAAGAAGAAGCCGGTGGAGTCCTGGGACCTGTCCGACCTCGACATCGAGGCGGAGGAGGTCGGCCTCGAGGGCGCGTGGACCAAGGTCGAGACCGCGACCGAGCGCCCGGCGCGCACCGCGGGCACGATCGTCAAGGACGAGGGCGAGGGCGGCAAGCAGCTCGCCGAGTACCTCGCGGGCCAGAAGTTCATCTAAGGACCCGCACCCCGCCGACCGCCCCTCAACTTCGTTACGCAGGAGAGCAATCCCATGGCTGAAGTCCTCGTCTACGTCGACCACGTGGACGGTGCCGTCCGCAAGCCCACCCTGGAGCTGCTGACGCTGGCCCGCCGCATCGGCGAGCCCGTCGCCGTCGCCCTGGGCAACGGCGCCGCCGACACCGTCGCCGCCCTCGCCGAGCACGGCGCGGTGAAGGTACTCACCGACGACGCGTCCGAGTACGCCGACTACCTGGTCGTCCCCAAGGTCGACGCGCTCCAGGCCGCCGTCGAGGCCGTCTCCCCGGCCGCCGTGCTGGTCCCGTCCTCCGCCGAGGGCAAGGAGATCGCCGCCCGTCTGGCGCTGCGCATCGGCTCCGGTCTGATCACCGACGCCGTCGACATCGAGGCCGGGGCCGAGGGTCCCGTCGCCACCCAGTCGGTGTTCGCCGCGTCGTACACCACCAAGTCCCAGGTCACCAAGGGCGTCCCGGTCATCACGGTCAAGCCGAACTCGGCCGCCGTGGAGGCCGCCCCGGCCGCCGGTGCCGCCGAGGCGCTGTCGGTGACCTTCTCGGACAAGGCGACCGGCACCAAGGTCACCGGCCGCACCCCGCGCGAGTCGACGGGCCGCCCGGAGCTGACCGAGGCCGCGATCGTGGTCTCCGGTGGCCGTGGCGTCAACGGCGCGGACAACTTCGCGCTGATCGAGGCCCTCGCCGACTCGCTCGGCGCCGCTGTCGGCGCCTCGCGTGCCGCCGTGGACGCCGGCTGGTACCCGCACACCAACCAGGTCGGCCAGACCGGCAAGTCGGTCTCGCCGCAGCTGTACATCGCCAACGGCATCTCCGGCGCGATCCAGCACCGCGCGGGCATGCAGACGTCGAAGACGATCGTCGCGGTCAACAAGGACCCCGAGGCCCCGATCTTCGACCTGGTCGACTACGGCGTGGTCGGCGACCTCTTCGAGGTCGTCCCCCAGCTCACCGAGGAAGTCAAGACCCGCAAGGGCTGACCCCTCCGACGCCGAACGAGGCCCCCGGAACCCACACGGTCCCGGGGGCCTCGCCCTGTTCCGGGCGCCTTGCGACGGCCCGGGGTTCAGAGCTGGTGCGCGCACGCCACCACGAACACCGCCCCGGCGCCGCACGCGAGCAGCGCAGCGGACAGTACCCAGGCGCCGGTCCGCTCACCGCGCACGAACCGCGCCCCGAGCCGGTCGTCCAGATACGCGACGCACCACAGCAGGGCCGGCCCGGCCGCCGCGACGGGCAGCCCCAGCGCGGAGTGCGCCGGCCACGCCCCGCCCCGCATCGGCCCGCCCCAGCAATGGTCGTAGGGCCCCGGTCCACCAGCACGTACAGCACGCCACGGGCTACGAACAGCAGCTCCACACCGACGCGACGAGGGAGAGCGCGCCGAGCGGGATGCCCAGCAGGGCGTGCAGCAGCGCGCGGGCCTGCCCCGGTGCCGTCCCTCGGTACGAGCGGACACCCGGCGGCCCCTACGGGTGGCGGGGTGTGTTGACCCGCCGGAATCGCCCTGGATAGCGTCCCTGGACGGGTTCGTCGAGGCCGGAGGGTGGGGCATGGGTCGGCAGGAGCGGGTGCGGACGAGTCTCGGCGCGGGGGTCGGCAAGGAGGTCGACGGGCTTCTCGCGCCTGTCGACGCCGAGTTGGCGCTCCGTTATCCCGGCGATCCCGGCACACGTCAGCCCGTGCACACCGTGTATGTGCCGGGAGACGTGTTCGGCGCCGGGACCGTGCGCGAGTGGGGTGACCGGGCGCTCGCCGCGCTCGACGAACACGCCCCGGACGCGGACTCGTTCGGGGCCGTGCTCGGGCTGGACGGGGGACTCGCCGGGCCGGTGTACGAGCGGGTCCGGGCCAAGCTGGAGCGCGAGCCCGTGGAAGACCTGCGGGTCGATTTCGAGGACGGGTACGGGCACCGCCCGGACGCCGAGGAGGACGAGCACGCCGCCCGCGCCGCCCGGCTGCTCGCCGAGGACTCGCCCCCGTACCTCGGGGTGCGGGTGAAGTGCATGGAGGCGGGGGTGCGCGAGCGGGGCGTCCGTACCCTCGACGTCTTCCTCACCGGGCTGCTGGCGGCCGGCGGACTGCCCGAGGGGCTGAACCTGACCCTGCCGAAGGTGACGTACGCCGAGCAGGTCGCGGCGTTCGCGCATGTGCTGGACGCCTTCGAGCGGGTGCACGGGCTGGAGTCCGGGCGGCTCGGCTTCGAGATCCAGATCGAGACCAGCCAGGCGATCCTCGCCACGGACGGCACCGCCACCGTCGCCCGCATGATCCAGGCGGCCGGAGGGCGGGCCACCGGACTGCACTACGGCACCTTCGACTACAGCGCCGCCCTCGGCGTCTCCGCCGCCCACCAGGCCCCCGACCACCCCGCAGCCGACCACGCCAAGGCGGTGATGCAGGTCGCGGCCGCCGGCACCGGCGTACGCGTCTCGGACGGCTCCACCAACGTGCTGCCGGTCGGACCCACCGCGCAGGTCCACGACGCCTGGCGGCTGCACCACCGGCTCACCCGTCGCGCCCTGGCCCGCGCCTACCACCAGGGCTGGGACATGCACCCCGGCCATCTCCCGACCCGGTACGCGGCCGTCTTCGCCTTCTACCGCGAGGGGTTCGCCCAGGCCGCCGCCCGCCTCGCCGCCTACACCGCCCGCGCCCAGGGCGACGTGCTGGACGAGCCCGCCACCGCACGGGCGCTGAGCGGCTACCTGCTGAGGGGCCTGCACTGCGGCGCCCTGGACAGCGCCGAGGTGACGGCCGCGAGCGGGCTCAGCCGGGCCGAACTGGAGAACCTGGCCGCCCTCAGGCCCCAGTAGCCCTCTCAGTCCGCCGGGGGCAGCTCGCCCGAGCCCCGCGTGATCAGCCGGGTCGGCAGTTCCAGGCGTTCCGGCGTGCCGGGGGCGCCGTCGAGGCGCTGGAAGAGGCGGTCGGCGGCGGTGCGGCCGAGCGCGGCCGCGTCCTGCGCGACCACCGTCACGCCCGGCTGGAGCAGGTCGGCCAGCTCGAAGTCGTCGAACCCGACGAGGGCGACCGGCCGGTCGTACTCGGCCAGGACCCGGATCACGGTGACCGTCACCCGGTTGTTGCCGGTGAAGACGGCGGTGACCCGGTCGGGCCCGGAGAGCATCTCCTCGGTGGCCCGCCGCACCCGCTCCGGATCGGTCGCCCCCAGCGACATCCAGCCCTCCGCGACCGGTATCCCCGCGTCTTCCATCGCCGCCCGGTAGCCGCGCAGCCGCTCGGCGGCCGTGTGGATGCGGGGCATGTCGCCGATGAAGCCGATCCGGCGGTGGCCGTGCGCGATCAGATGCGCGACCCCGTCACGGGCGCCGCCGAAGTTGTCCGACAGGACCACGTCCGCGTCGATGCCCCCGGCCGGCCGGTCCACGAACACCGTGGCCACGCCCGCCCGGATCTCCGGCTCCAGATAACGGTGGTCGTCCCCGGCCGGGATCACCACCAGACCGTCCACCCGCCGCGCGCACAGCGCGAGCGCCAGCTCCTGCTCCCGCTCCGGGTCCTCCGCGCTGGACCCGTTGATCAGCAGCGCCCCGTGCGCGCGGGCCACCTCCTCGACGGCCCGGCTGAGCGGCCCGTAGAACGGGTCCGCGAGGTCCTCCAGCACCAGGCCGATGCTCGCGGTACGGCCCTTGCGCAGCACCCGCGCGCTGTCGTTGCGCCGGAAGCCCAGCGCCTCGATCGCCTCCCGCACCCGCCGCTCGGTGTCCGGAGTGACCCCCGGCTCGCCGTTGACCACCCGGGACACCGTCTTCAGGCCGACCCCGGCCCGCGCGGCCACGTCCTTCATGGTGGGCCGGTTGCCGTAACGGCTGCCGTTGGCGCGGTCTGCTCGGCGGGTGGTCTCGGGCACGGTGCGGTGTCCTGTCCTGTTGTCCGGGGGTGGCGCGGGTGTGACGGGTCGGTGCGGGGAATCAAAGGCCGGTACAAGCATGTGGCGTCGAGCATAGAGCCTGGACAACGTTGTCAGGTGCGAGAGAGACTGTCCACCGCCGTTCCGGCCCGCGCCCCCACCGCGACCAGGCCGGGGAGGCCCACCGAAACCAACCGACGGCTCGACGGGGAGACCAGACTCAGATGCACACCGACCTCGTGGCGGCCCTGGACATCGGCGGTACCAAGATCGCCGGTGCGCTGGTGGACGGCCATGGCCGGATTCAGGCGCGCACCCAGCGCGCGACGCCCGCGCGGCAGGATGGCGAAACGGTCATGCAGGCCGTCGAGCAGGTGCTCGGCGACCTCGCGGCCTCGCCGCTGTGGGGACGCGCCTCCGTGCTCGGCATCGGCAGCGCCGGTCCGGTGGACACCTCGGCGGGCACCGTGAGCCCGGTCAACGTGCCGGGCTGGCGCGGCTTCCCGCTGGTCGAGCGGGTACGCGCGGCCACCGGCGGCCTGCCGGTCGAGCTGATCGGCGACGGCGTCGCCATCACCGCCGCCGAACACTGGCAGGGCGCCGCGCGCGGCCATGACAACGCCCTCTGCATGGTGGTCTCCACCGGCGTCGGCGGTGGCCTGGTCCTCGGCGGCCGGCTGCACCCGGGCCCCACCGGCAACGCCGGTCACATCGGCCACATCAGCGTCGACCTGGACGGCGAGCCCTGCCCGTGCGGCGCGCGCGGCTGCGTGGAGGGCCTGGCCAGCGGCCCCAACATCGCCCGCCGCGCCCTGGCCGACGGCTGGCTGCCCGGCCCGGACGGCGACACCTCCGCCGCCGCCGTGGCGGACGCGGCCCGCCGGGGCGACCCGGTCGCCGTGGCCTCCTTCGAGCGGGCCGCGCAGGCCCTCGCGGCCGGGATCGCGGCGACCGCGACCCTGGTCGAGATCGACATCGCGGTGATCGGCGGCGGTGTCGGCAAGGCGGGCGACGTGCTCTTCGCCCCGCTACGCAAGGCCCTGGCGGACTACGCCACCCTCTCCTTCGTCCAGCGGCTCACCGTCGTGCCCGCCCAGATGGGCACCGACGCCGGCCTGGTCGGCGCCGCCGCGGCCGCGCTCGCCCTCCGGCCGGACACCACCGCCGCCGGAGTCTGACGGACGCGCGTGGCCACGGGGCCAACACCCCCGTGGCCACGGCCGGTTCAGCAGCCAAGCCGGGCGTCCGCCCAGTCCGCGTGGTCGGAGTCGATCCCGTCGCCCCCGTCGGTGACGACCAGCCGCACCACCCGCGCGCCGCTGACATCGGCGCTGAGCGGCTCGGCCGGATCGGCGTTGGTCAGTACGCCCGTCGAGGCGGCCTTCACCCCGTCCGCCCAGATCTCGAACGCCACGCTGCCCTTCGCGCCCTTCTCGTCGTCCACGCCCACCTCGGCGGTGACCGTCGAGCAGTGCCGCCCGGTGTAGTACGCGACCTCGCTGACCGCGTGCACCCCGAGCCCCTTGGCGTACACCGTGGAGCCGATGGTGAGCGGGGAGCCGTCGCCCGCCGCGTCCTCGCCGTTGCTGGTGTCCCGCTCCACCGGACCCCACCCGCTGACCGCCGAGAGCCACGGCAGGTCGCTCAGGTACGAGGTCCCGGCAGGCGGCGGCACCACCACGGACGCGCTCACCGGCAGCTCACTCGTCACCCGCTCCCCGGCGGGCGAGCGGTACCGCACGCGCAGCGAGAGGACGTACGACCCGACGGGCGTACCGGGCGGCGCGGTCACCCGCCAACGGGTGCGCAGGGAACCCCCGTTGGGGAGGCTCGCCCTGGTGGCGGGGGACAGGGCGCGTACGGTCCACCCCTCCGGGCCGGTCAGCGCGGCCGAGACCTCGCGGGCCGGGGTGCGGCCCAGGCCGGTGACGGTCGTGGTGAGCGTGGCCGGGGTGTCCCGCTCGACGAACGGCGCCTCGTCAAGGCCGAGTTCGACGGCGGGCGGGTGTTCCGCCCAGTGGCCGTCGGCCGACACCCGGAGCAGCACGGTGCCGTGGGCCGGGACGGTGGCCGCGATGGTGCCGGCCGTGTTGGTGTCCCGGTGCTGCCAGAGGTCGCGCTGGGTGTAGCCGGCGGCGCGGGGCAGGCCCACGGCGGCGGCGCTGGTGGCGACGCGCTGCGCGGTCCCGGACTCGTTGAACAGGGCTACCGCGCGGCTGCCGTCGGCCATCTCCTTGGCGACCACCCAGCGCCCCGCCTCGCTGGAGATCACCGTGCCCTGCTTGCCCAGCGGGTCCTGGTCGACCGCGATGACCTCCTTGTTGCCCAGGATGTCCAGGGTGGCGGGGGAGGCGGTGCGCAGATCGGTGCCGATGAGCAGCGGCGCCGCCATGACCGACCAGAGCGAGAAGTGGGAGCGGTACTCGGTGTCGGTCATCCCGCCGTTGCCGACCTCCAGCATGTCGGGGTCGTTCCAGTGGCCGGGACCGGCGTAGGGGGCGAGGGGGAGGTTCTGCTTGAGGATGGAAAGCATCGAGCCCCAGCTGTCGCTGATGTCGCCGGTGGTGCGCCAGAGCTGGCCCACGCCGGCGGCCCACTCCCAGGGCTTGTTCTCGCCCCACTCGCAGATGCTGTAGACGATCGGGCGCCCGGTGGCCCTGAGGGCGTCGCGCATGGTGCGGTAGCGCTGCTGGGCGTCCACGCCCTGGTTGTTGCAGTTGTCGTACTTCAGGTAGTCCACGCCCCAGTCGGCGAACTGCCGGGCGTCGCTCTCCTCGTGGCCCAGCGCGCCCGGGAAGCCCGCGCCGTCGCAGGTCTTGGTGCCCGCGCTGGTGTAGATGCCGAGTTTGAGGCCCTTGGCGTGCACATAGTCCGCGACCGCCGAGATGCCGTGCGGGAAGCGGGCCGGGTCCGGGACGAGCTTGCCGTCGGCGTTCCGCTGGGGGAGTGCCCAGCAGTCGTCGAGGTTGACGTACTGGTACCCCGCGTCCTTGAGGCCCTTGGTCACGAAGAGGTCGGCGATGCCCTTGACCATGTCCTCGTTGAACTCGGCCCGGCAGTGCGTGGAGTTCCAGTTGTTGAAGCCCATCGGCGGGGTGGGCGCCAGGCCCTCGGCGGGGGCCCGGGGAGGGGGCGCGGCCGTGGCAGGGGCGGCGAGACCGCCCGTGCTCAGCAGGGTCGTCAGGAGCAGTGCGGCTGTTCGGATGCGGTGCGTGCGGGGACGAGGGTGACGCATCGTCGGCGTTCCTCCGGCTCGCGGCGGACAGGGACGGGGCACCGGTGCGCGATCACGGTAGGACGTGTCCGAGTCTGTTGGAAGGGGTAGGACGGATCTGTTCGGTCCTGGTGGTTCGGCTGGCCGAAACCCGTACCGCGTGACCCCTCGGGCCATCAAGCAGTTGATCACGGCATGAAGAAGCGCAGCATGCTCGCCATCGCCAGCCTCGCCACCGGATTCGTGGTGGCCGCCCTCACCCCGTCGCACGCCGCCGAGAACGCCGGGCTCAGCGACCTCAAGGTGGACGACACCCTGAGCACCGTCGACCACATCGTGAGCCAGGACAGCTTCGACGTGGACGAGGGCGCGCTCGGCCAGTAACGGCCGGAACCGGCCGCCGGCACCGTGCCGGGACCCCGCCCCAGGGGTCCCGGCACCGTGCTGTGCGCCCTCAACTGCGCGTGGTTTCCGTGACAGGGTGGAACGGGCAAGCCCCAGGGGGCCAACAGAAGAGGGGGAACCGTGACCGTCGTCTGGATCAACGGCGCGTTCGGTGCGGGCAAGACCACGACCGCACGGGAATTGATCGAACTGATCCCGAACAGCACGATCTTCGACCCCGAGCTGATCGGCGCCGCGCTCCCGCGCCTGCTGCCGGCCAAGCGCCTCGCCGAGGTCGACGACTTCCAGAACCTGCCGATCTGGCGCCGCCTGGTGATCGACACCGCCGCCGCGCTCCACGCCGAGCTGGGCGGGACCCTGGTGGTCCCCATGACCCTGCTGCGCCAGGAGTACCGCGACGAGATCTTCGGCGGCCTCGCCGCCCGCCGGATCTCCGTGCGCCATCTGCTGCTCGCCCCGGCCGAAACGATTTTGCGCCAGCGGATCGCCGGGCGGGAGCCCTCGCCGGGCGTTCCGGACGCCGAGATGCGCGAGCGGCAGTGGGCCTACGACCACATCGAGCCCTACCGCGCGGCCCTCGCCTCCTGGCTCACGGCCGACGCGTACCCCGTCGACACCAGCGGGCTCACGCCGTACCAGAGCGCCGTCCGGATCACCGAGGCCGTGGGGAGCGGGGCGGCCCGGCCGTGCGAGATCGTGCAGACGCCCGAGCCGGCCGGGGAGACGCTGGCCGCCGGGGTGCTGCTCTTCGACGCGGAGGACCGGGTGCTGCTGGTCGACCCGACCTACAAGCCGGGCTGGGAGTTCCCCGGCGGGGTGGTCGAGCGGGGGGAGGCCCCGGCCCGCGCCGGGATGCGCGAGGTCGCCGAGGAGGTCGGCATCCGGCTGCGCGAGGTGCCCCGCCTGCTGGTGGTCGACTGGGAGCGTCCCGCCCCGCCCGGCCACGGCGGACTCCGCCTGCTCTTCGACGGCGGCCGCCTCGCCCCCGACGAGGCCGCCCGTGTGCTGCTGCCCGGCCCCGAACTGCGCGCCTGGCGCTTCGCCACCGAACGCGAGGCCGCCACCATGCTCCCCCCGGTCCGCTACGAACGCCTCCGCTGGGCGCTGAGAGCCCGCGAACGCGGCGCGGCGCTGTACCTGGAGGCGGGGGTGCCGGTGGGCTGACGCGCACTCGACGACGGTGCGCACACTCCCACGGGCGGGCGCACCGTCGTCAACTCGCTCAGTTCGCCGCGTACTTGTTCAGGAACAGGGCCTCCGCGACCGAGAGGCGCTCCAGCTCCTCGGGGGAGACGCTCTCGTTGACCGCGTGGATCTGGGCCTCGGGCTCGCTCAGGCCGATGAGCAGGATCTCGGCGTCGGGGTAGAGACCGGCGAGGGTGTTGCAGAGCGGGATCGAGCCGCCCTGGCCCGCGTACTGCATGGTCTCGCCGGGGTAGGCGGCCGCCATCGCGTCGGCCATCGCCTGGTAGGCGGGGCTCGTGGTGTCGGCGCGGAAGGGCTGGCCCTGGCCGACCTGCTCGACGCTCACCCGCGCGCCCCACGGCGCGTGGGCCTCCAGGTGGGCGGTGAGCAGCTTGGTCGCCTCGGCGGCGTCCACGCCCGGCGGCACCCGGAGGCTGATCTGCGCCCGGGCGGCGGCCTGCACGGACGGGGTGGCGCCCACGACCGGCGGGCAGTCGATGCCGACGACCGTCACGGCCGGACGCGCCCACAGGCGGTCGGCCACCGAACCGTCACCGATCAGCTCCACGCCGTCCAGCACCTTGGCGTCCGAGCGGAACTGCTCCTCGCCGTACTCCAGGCCCTCCCAGCGGGCGTCGGCCGTGAGGCCGTCCACCGTGGTCGAACCGTCCTCGGCGCGCAGCGAGTCCAGCAGACGGATCAGCGCCGCGAGCGCGTCCGGGGCGGCGCCGCCGAACTGGCCCGAGTGCAGGTTCCCGGCCAGGGTGTCGACCTGGACCCGGAGCATCGTCATACCGCGCAGAGTGGTGGTCGCCGTCGGCAGGCCCACCCGGAAGTTGCCGGTGTCGCCGATCACGATGGTGTCCGCCGTCAGCAGCTCGGGGTGCGCCTCCGCGTACCGCTCCAGGCCGCCCGTGCCCTGCTCCTCCGAACCCTCCGCGATCACCTTGACGTTGACCGGCACCCCGCCGTTCGCCTTCAGCGCGCGCAGCGCCAGCAGGTGCATGATCAGGCCGCCCTTGCAGTCGGCCGCGCCGCGCCCGTACCAGCGGCCGTCCCGCTCGGTCAGCTCGAACGGGGGCGTGGTCCAGCCGGCCTCGTCCAGCGGGGGCTGCACGTCGTAGTGGGCGTAGAGCAGCACGGTCTTCGCGCCCTCGGGGCCGGGCAGGTAGCCGTACACCGACTGGGTGCCGTCGGGGGTGTCCAGGAGCGCCACGTCGGTGAAGCCCTCGGCGGTGAGCGCGTCCGCGATCCAGTTCGCGGCGCCCTCGCTCTCGCTCTTCGGGAACTGCTCGAAGTCCGCCACCGACCTGAAGGCGACCAGCTCGGCCAGCTCCGCCTTGGCGCGGGGCATCAGCGAGGCGACGGTCTCGGCGACCGGATTCGACGACATGGGCACGGCTCCTCGTGGGGTACGACGTTGAACTGCTGGAATACACCGATCCTCCCACAGCGGCCCACGCCGGGGACCCGCCGTAGGATGCGTGGGACATGGGGGTCCCCCGCCCCGTGTCAGCGGTGCACCGGGGGAGCGGCAGCGGCTTGATCGGAGCGATGGACCATCGTGAGCGGCGAGAACACTTCGGCGGAGGATGAGCGGCGGGTCTGGGACGTCGTCGTGGTCGGCGCGGGACCCGCGGGCGCCTCGGCGGCCTACGCGGCGGCCGTCGCCGGCCGCCGGGTGCTGATCCTGGAGAAGGCGGAACTGCCCCGCTACAAGACGTGCGGCGGCGGCATCATCGGCCCCTCCCGCGACGCGCTCCCGCCCGGCTTCGAACTCCCCTTCAGAGACCGGGTGCACGCCGTCACCTTCTCCCACAACGGCCGCTTCACCCGGACCCGCCGCTCCCGGCAGATGCTGTTCGGGCTGATCAACCGGCCCGAGTTCGACCAGCGGCTGGTGGAGCACGCCCAGAAGGCGGGCGCCGAGGTGCGCACCGGCGTCACCGTGCAGCGCGTCGAGCAGCACGGCTCGGCCGTCCCCGACCGGCGCACCGTCGCCGTGGTCCTGCAGAACGGCGAGACGGTACTGGCCCACGCGGTCGTCGGCGCGGACGGCAGCGCCAGCCGCATAGGAGCCCATGTCGGGGTCAAGCTCGACCAGGTCGACCTCGGCCTGGAGGCCGAGATCCCGGTGCCGGACACCGTCGCCGAGGACTGGCAGGGCCGCGTCCTCATCGACTGGGGCCCGCTGCCCGGCAGTTACGGCTGGGTCTTCCCCAAGGGCGACACGCTCACCGTCGGCGTGATCTCCGCGCGCGGCGAAGGGGCCGCCACCAAGCGGTACTTGGAGGACTTCATCGCCCGGCTGGGCCTCGCCGGCTTCGAACCGAGCATCTCCTCCGGGCACTTGACCCGCTGCCGCGCCGACGACTCCCCGCTCTCCCGCGGCCGGGTGCTGGTCTGCGGGGACGCGGCCGGTCTGCTGGAGCCCTGGACCCGTGAGGGCATCTCCTTCGCGCTGCGCTCCGGGCGCCTGGCGGGTGAGTGGGCGGTACGGATCGCCGAGGCCCACGACGCGGTCGACACCCGCCGGCAGGCCCTGAACTACGCCTTCGCCATCAAGGCGGGGCTCGGCGTGGAGATGAGCGTCGGCAAGCGGCTGCTGGCCGCCTTCGAGCGCCGTCCCGGTGTCTTCCACGCCGGGATCACCGGGTTCCGGCCCGCGTGGAAGGCGTTCCGGGACATCACCACCGGTGCGACGACGCTGGGGGAGATGGTCAGGTCCCGTCCGCTCGCCCAGCGGGCGCTGGCCGCGCTGGACCGGGGGCGGACCGTGCCGGAGAACCGGCCGGAGCAGGAGGAACAGCCGGAGCGCCCGGAGCAGGGGGACACCGTCAGTCCGTGACGGTGAGCACCGTCAGTCCGGATCACCGTCAGTCCGTGACGGTGATCCGGAACACCGGGTGGTCGGAGGCGGCCGCGAGGATCTCCGCGTCGGGGCTGCTCGCGGTCACCCCGGCGAAGAACTTGTCGACCTGCCAGCCCCAGCGCTCCAGGTAGGTCCGCAGTATCGGCAGCTTCTCCGCGTCCGGCAGCTCCACCGCGCGAAACGGCCGCACCTTCCGGCCGACCCGCAGCTCACCGCCGTGCGCCACACGCATGTTGCGCACCCACTGGGAGTGTCCGCGCGCCGAGACGAGGTACCGCTCGCCCTCGTAGGTGTGCGGGTTGACCGGGATGCGCTGCATCTCGCCGCTCCTGCGGCCGCGCACCGACAGCTCCGCACTGCCCGCCAGGCTGACACCGAGGCGGGCCAGCTTGCCGACCAGCCCGTTGAACCACGTGCCGAGCGGGCTTGCCTTCAGGTAGTACGGCGCGGACGACATGACGACCCCCAGGGGTTCGGGAGAGCGGTGCTCTCGCTTCTGGTTCCAGTGTGCCGAGATCAGTGCTCTCGCGCAAGAGCAGTGCTCTGCTTTGTGTGCACTGCTCCGTAATGGCACACTGACCGGCATGAGCACCGCAGAGGGCGCCCGCGCACGGGCCAGGACCGAGGTCACCGCGGCCATCAAGGACGAGGCCCGCAGGCAGCTCGCCGCCGAGGGCGCGTCGAAGCTCTCGCTGCGCGCGGTGGCCCGCGAGCTGGGCATGGTGTCCTCCGCGCTGTACCGCTACTTCCCCAGCCGCGACGACCTGCTGACCGCGCTGATCATCGACGCCTACGACGCGATCGGCGCGGCGGCCGAGACCGCCCACGCGGCCGTCCCCGAGGGGGAGCTGATGCGCCGCTGGACGGTCGCCTGCGAGGCGGTACGGGTATGGGCGCTGGCCCACCCGCACGAGTACGCCCTGATCTACGGGTCGCCGGTACCGGGATACGCGGCCCCCGCCACCACCATCTCGTCCGCCGCGCGGGTGGCCATGGTGCTGATCGGGGTCGTCCGCGACGCCGACCGGGGGCCCGGCCTCACCGGCCTGGCACTCCCCGCCGAGCTGCGGACCGAGGCCGAGCGCATGGCGGCGGACATCGCCCCCGAGCTGCCGGTGGAGGCCGCGCCCGCCATGGTCGCCGCCTGGGCGGAGCTGTTCGGGCTGGTCGGGTTCGAGGTGTTCGGGCAGTTCGAGCAGGTGGTGCTCGACCGGGAGCGCTTCTTCCGGCACGCCGTGACCCGGCTCGGTGTGAGCGTGGGCCTGCCGGCCGCCTGAGCCGGCGGCACCCCCTGTCCGCTCCGGCGGGCTCAGACCGCCAGCACCCGCACGCCCGCCTCCTCGAACCGGCGCACCGTCTCCGGGGCGACCGCGGTGTCCGTCACCAGGGTGTCCACCGGTTCCGGGCCGCAGATCCGGGCGAACGCCCGCCGTTGGAGCTTGCTGGAGTCGGCCGCGACCACCACCCGCTCCGCGCGCTCGCAGAGCAGCCGGTTGACCGCCGCCTCCGACTCGTCGTGCGCCGCCGCGCCGTGCACCGGGTCGAAGGCGCCCACCCCGAGCACCGCCACGTCCAGCGTGACCGCGCCGAGCACCCCGTCGGCGAGCGGCCCGACCAGCTCGAACGACTGCGGACGCGCGACCCCGCCGGTCACCACGATCTTGAACTGCGGCCGTACGGCGAGTTCCCCCGCGATGTTGAGCGCGTTGGTGACCACGGTCAACGCGGGTGAGCCGGCGGCCAGATCGGGGCGTACCGCCAGCGCGCGGGCCACCTCCGTGGTCGTCGTGCCCCCGGTCAGCCCCACCGCCTCGCCCGGCGCCACCAGTTCCGCCACCGCGGCCGCGATCCGCTGCTTCTCGGAGGCGTGCCGGGCCGTCTTGTAGCGCAACGGCAGCTCGTACGACACCCCGTGCGCCACCGCCCCGCCCCGCGTCCGTACGAGCATCCGCTGCTCGGCCAGCCCGTCGAGGTCCCGGCGGATGGTCGCCGCCGACACCGCCAGCTCGGCCGCCGCCTCCTCGACGTCCAGCCGGCCCCGCTCCGCGAGGAGTTCGAGCAGTGCCTGCCAGCGGGTGTCCCGCGCCATCGGGTCTCCGTTCCTGTGATCTCCCGGCGACCCTAACGCACCGGTGATTTCCGTCCCGATGCTTGATTGTGCTCGAAAGTCCCCCGTATCTTGCAAGAACGATCAGCCTGGGGGGGGTGTGGCATGAGCCATGTCGAGGACGAGCTGAGCAGCCAGCCGGAGTGCTGGGAGCGGGCGGCGCGGGAGGCGGGCCCGCACCGGGCGGCCCTTCCGGTGCCGGGGGAGCGGGTCGCGGTCGTCGGCTGCGGGACCTCGTACTTCATGGCGCAGGCCGTGGCCGCGCTGCGCGAGGGCGCCGGGCAGGGCGAGACGGACGCGTTCGCCGCCTCGGAGTTCCCGCGCGGCCGGTCCTACGACCAGGTCGTCGCCCTCACCCGCTCCGGCACCACCACCGAAGTGCTCGACCTGCTGACCCAGTTGAAGGGCACGGCACGCACCACCGCGATCACCGCCGACCCGGAGACACCGATCCGGCAGGCCGCCGACGGCCTGGTGGTCCTCGACTTCGCCGACGAACGCTCCGTCGTGCAGACCCGGTTCGCCACCTCCGCCCTCACCCTGCTCCGCGCGCACCTGGGTCTGCACACCCCGGCCGCCGTCACCGACGCCCGCGCGGCCCTCACCGCCCCGCTGCCCGAAGGACTGGTGGAGCGGCGGGAGTTCACCTTCCTCGGCCAAGGCTGGACCGTGGGACTGGCCAACGAGGCGGCGCTGAAGATGCGCGAGGCGTCGCTGTCCTGGACCGAGGCGTACCCGGCGATGGAGTACCGGCACGGCCCGATCAGTATCAGCGGCGAGGACACCGCGACCTGGACGCTCGGCCCGGCCCCCGAGGGGCTCGCCGAACAGGTGCGCGCGACCGGCGCGTTGTGGATCGAGGGCGGTCTCGACCCGCTGGCCGAACTGATCCGCGTCCAGCGTCTCGCCGTGGCGGTCGCCGCCGCGCGGGGGCTCGACCCCGACCGGCCCCGCCACCTCACCCGCTCGGTGATCCTCACCCCCTGAACGCGGAAGGGAGCAGTCGCCGTGCCTCTCACCACCACCGGTGAACTGATCACCCGGGCAGCCCGACTCCGTACCGCCGTGGCCGCGTTCAACATCATCACCCTCGAACACATCGAGGCCGTCGTCATGGGAGCCGAAGCGGCCGGAGCGCCCGTCGTGCTCCAAGTGAGCGAGAACGCGGTTAAGTTCAGGAACGGCCACCTCCAGCCGCTCGCCCACGCCGCCGTCTCCGCCGCCGAACAGGCCGCCGTCCCGGTGGCGTTGCACCTCGACCACGTCCAGAGCGACGGCCTTCTGCGTCGCGCCCCCGACGCCGGGTTCAGCTCGGTGATGTACGACGCCGCCCGCCTGCCCTACGCCGAGAACCTGGCCGCCACGCTCGCGGCCGCCGACTGGGCGCACGCCCAAGGTCTCTGGATCGAGGCCGAGTTGGGCCAGATAGGCGGCAAGGCCGGCAGCCCCCCGCTGGACGCCCACGCCCCAGGAGCCCGTACCGACCCCGCCGAGGCGCGGGACTTC
Organism: Streptomyces seoulensis; assembly: GCF_004328625.1. Taxonomy (NCBI): domain Bacteria; kingdom Bacillati; phylum Actinomycetota; class Actinomycetes; order Kitasatosporales; family Streptomycetaceae; genus Streptomyces; species Streptomyces seoulensis. The sequence goes on along the minus strand of NZ_CP032229.1, from coordinate 480,905 downwards.
GTCGCGCGGACCGGTGTCGACGCGCTGGCCGTGGCCGTCGGCAGCACCCACGCCATGACCACCCGTACCGCCGGCCTGGACCACGCCCTGCTCAAGCGGCTCTCCGCCGAACTGGCCGTACCCCTGGTGCTGCACGGCTCCTCGGGCGTGCCGGACGACGAGCTGGCGCGGGCGGTGGAGGGCGGCATCGGCAAGGTCAACGTCGGCACCGCGCTCAACACGGCCCTCACCCGGGCCGTCCGTGACCACCTCGGCCGGCACCCCGGGACGGTCGACCCGCGCACCTACCTCGCCGACGGCCGCACGGCCATGGCCGAGGAGGTGGCCCGAATTATCCGCGTACTGGGCGTCAGCCCTGCTTGACCGCCTTCAGCACCACGAACTTCGGGTCGCTCGCCACCAGTTCGCAGTTGCCGAACAGCCGCTTCAGCTTCGTGTGGTAGCCCAGATGCCGGTTGCCGATCACCCACAGCTCGCCGCCCGGCCGCAGCGCGCGCTCGGCGCCGGTGAACATCCGCCAGGACGTGGCGTCGCTGGTGGCCTGGTGGGAGTGGAACGGCGGGTTGTTCAGCACCAGATCGACACTGCCGGACGCCACCCCGGCCAGCCCGTCCCCGACCCGGAACTCGGCGTGCCCCGGCACCCCGTTCGCCTTGTACGTGGCCTCCGCCGAGGCCACGGCCTGGAACGACTCGTCCACGAACAGCACCTCGGCCTCCGGGTCGGCCAGCGCCACCGCCGTGCCCACCACGCCGTTGCCGCAGCCGAGGTCCACCACCCGGCGCCCGCGCGTCTCCGGCAGGTGCCCCAGGAAGAACCGGGTGCCGATGTCCAGCCGGTCGGCGCAGAAGACACCCGCGTGATTGACCACCGGCCGCCCCGACGCCGCCCCGACCCCGTCCGGCAGGGTGTAGCCGTACGGCCAGGGGTTGACCGGCGCGACGAGCGACGGGTCCGGGGTGCAGAAGATCAGCCGGGCCTTCTGCTCGGCCAGCGAGGTGCGGGTCGGCCCGAGAATCCGCTCGAACAGCTTCAGCGTGGAGGTGTGGATCTCCTTCACCATGCCGGTGCCGATCACCACCGTCCCCGCGTGCACCGAGGGCGCCAGCCGCAGCAGCTGGTCCTCCAGCAGCGCCAGGCTCTTGGGCACCCGCACCAGCAGCACGTCCACCCGCTCCGGCACCGGGTCCTGCGTGGTCAGCAGCCGTACCGTGCCGGGGCCGACCCCGGCCCGCGCCAGGTTGGCCCGCGTGGCCTCCTGGCTCAGGAAGGACTCGGTGATCTGCGTCGGCCGGTGTGCGGCGAGCGCCGTCGCCAGCGCGCCCCAGCGGTCGCCGAGCACCACCACCTCGCCCGACAGATCCACCCCTTCCCCGGCCAGATGCCGCAGCAGATAGGCGTCGGAGGCGTCCCAGGCACGCAGCCGGTCGCGGGGATCATCGGGGAAACGGGACAGCTCGGTCTCGCCCCACGGAGTCGTCATGCGGTCGTTCATCGCCCCCCAGGCTAGCCGAGCCGCAGCTCAGGCCCGGTCGGCCGCTCCTGCGGCAAGATGGGGCGCATGGACGTGGAACTCTTCCCGCGGGAGCGGGCCGAAGCCGCACCGGGCGCCGTGCACGTCCCGCACTGGCTGGACGAGCACCGGCAGCGCGCGCTGCTCACCGCCTGCCGCGGATGGGCCCGCCCGCCGGCCGGACTGCGCACCGTCCACACCCCCGGCGGCGGCACGATGACCGCCCGGCAGGTCTGCCTCGGCTGGCACTGGTACCCGTACGCCTACGCCCGCACCGTCGTCGACGGCGACCACGCGCCCGTCAAACCCTTCCCGGCCTGGCTCGGCGAACTGGCCCGGGACGCGGTCGCCGATGCCCTCGGCCCGGAAGCGGTCCCCGGCGACCCCTACGACATCGCCCTGATCAACTTCTACGACGGCGACGCCCGCATGGGCATGCACCGCGACGGCGACGAACGCTCCGCGGCCCCGGTGGTCTCCCTCAGTCTGGGCGACACCTGTGTCTTCCGCTTCGGCAACACCGAGACCCGCACCCGCCCCTACACGGACGTGGAGCTGCGCAGCGGCGACCTGTTCGTCTTCGGCGGCCCCTCCCGCCTCGCCTTCCACGGCGTCCCGCGCGTGCTCCCCGGCACCGCGCCGCCCTGGCTGGGCCTGACCGGTCGGCTCAACATCACCCTCCGGGTGAGCGGCCTGGCCGCCTCCGGTGATTGACCGTGTCACATGGGTCACGAGACCGGTCACGACCGGCGCGGATCATGCGAGACTCGCCCCCATGAGCGGCATGGCGGACCCCCGGAAGGCGGGGGCAGGACCCATCTCACGGGCGCGGCTGGACCGGGGACGCGGTGCCCTCGGGCCCGCCCTCGAGCTGGTGCACACCGGACGCGCCCCGACCCGCGCCGTGCTCACCGCCGAACTCGGCGTCACCCGCGCCACCGCCGGTGCCGTCGCCGCCGAACTGGAGGCGCTCGGCCTGATCAGGGTCGACGCCCGCCCCAGCGCCCCCGCCGGTTCCCAGGGCCGCCCCTCGCACCGCCTGGAGGTCGCCGAGAACGGGCCCGTCGCGCTGGCCGCGCAAGTGCACACCGACGGCTTCCGCGCCGCCCTGGTCGGCCTCGGCGGACGGATCGTGGCGACCACGCCCGGCTGCGAGGCCGTCGACGCGGACCCTGCCAAGGTGCTCGGCGCGGTGGTGGAGGCGGGCGCCGACCTGCTGCGCGCCACCGGCCGCCGCTGCGTGGGCGCCGGACTCGCCGTGCCGTCCGCCGTAGCCGAACCCGACGGGCTCGCCCTCAACCCCCTCCACCTGGCCTGGCCCGCCGGGGAGCCGGTGCGCCGCATCTTCACCGACCTCGTGCACGCCGCCGGGATCACCGGCCCCGCCTTCGCGGGCAACGACGTCAACCTCGCCGCGCTCGCCGAACACCGGCACGGCGCGGGCCGGGGCGCCCGGCACCTGCTGTGCGTGGCCACCGGGCACCGGGGTGTCGGCGGCGCCCTCGTCCTCGACGGCCGCCTGCACACCGGGAGTTCGGGCCTCGCCCTGGAGGTCGGCCACCTCACCGTCAATCCCGAGGGCCGCGTCTGCCACTGCGGCAGCCGGGGCTGCCTCGACGTCGAGGCCGACCCGCTCGCCCTGCTCACGGAGGCCGGCCTCGATCCCGGCCCCGAGGTCTCACTCCTCGACCAGGCCGACGACCTGCTGCGCACCCGGTACGCCGAGCCCGCCGTACGCGCCGCCGCCGAGACCCTGATCGACCGGCTCGGACTGGGGCTCGCCGGACTGGTGAACATCCTCAACCCCGACCGCGTCATCCTCGGCGGACTGCACCGGGGCCTGCTCAACGCCGACCCCGAGCGGCTGCGGGCGGTCGTCGCCGAGCGCAGCCTGTGGGGACAGAGCGGCAGTGTCCCCATCCTGCCGTGCACCCTGGACCATGACAGCCTGGTCGGCGCCGCCGAACTCGCCTGGCAGCCGGTCCTCGACGACCCGCTCGCGGCGCTGCGGTGAGGGAAGACGGTCCTGCGGTGACGGCGGAGCTGTGGGACGTCTCCCGCCTCCGCTTCGAGGAGACCGCCCCGCCCGGTCTCACCGCCGCCCAGCGCACCACGATGGACGCCCGCTGGGCAGCCGCCGTACGCGCCAACCCGACCCTGTTCGACGGCCCGGTGGCCGCGCTCGCCGGGTACGAACGGGACGGCGCGGGCGGCCTGTCGGTCTCCTGGACGAGGCTGACGTACCGGTTCCGCGCCCTGCGCGGGCTGCCGGGCGCGCCGGCCGTCGCGGCCCTGTTCGTTGCCGTGCTCCAGCCCTGCGACGACGGGCGTCTGCTGGTGGGCCGGATGTCGCCCACCACCTCCGCCCCCGGCCGGTGGCAGCCACCCGGCGGGACGCTCGAACCTCCGGGTGACGGGGGCGCGTTGGACTTGGAGCTGCTCCGCGCCCACGCCGCGCGTGAACTGGCCGAGGAGACCGGCTCGGACACCCCCGCCGACGCGCTCGTACCGGGGCCGGTCGTCCTTGGCGCCCGGGGCAGCCTGGGGTTCCTCTTCACCGCCCCGCCGCGGCCCGCGCGCGAACTGCGGGAGCGGTACGCGGAATTGGCGCGCACCGAGACCGCGTCCGGGGTGGACCCCGAGTTCGACCGGGTGGAGTTGATCGGCTCGCTGTCCGAACTCCGTTCGCGGCCCGGCCCGTTGGCGTCCTACCTGGAGTTGGCAGCGAGGCGCTTCTTCGGGGCGTAGCGAAGGGCTCGGCGTGGCCCGGTACGGCGCACGGGCGCGGTACCGGGCACGCGTTCCGTGCGGTCAGCCGGGGACGGCCGACGTCGCGGAAGCCACGGCCACCACCACGGGCTCGGCCGGTTGAGGGGCCACGGGTTCGGGTGCCGCGTGGGCCAGAGCGGGTTCCGGTGCCGGGGTGGCGACCGGGGCGTGGGCCACGGCGGGCTCGGGGGAGCGGACCGGACCGTGTGTCACCGAAGGCTCGGGTGCCGGTGCGTGGACCACGACCGGCTCCGGTGCGCGGACCGGTTGCTGGACGGTGAGTTGGGCGGGCTCGGGCCGCTTCTCCGCCGCGCGGAGCGGCTTCGGCGCCATGGGAAGCGGGGCCGGGGCGGCGGTCGCGGACAGCGCGAACCACACGACCTTGCCGTCCTCGCCGTCCGGGCGGCACCCCCAGCTCTCGCTGACGGCGGCCACCATCACCAGCCCGCGCCCGCAGGTGGCGAGCGGTCCGGCGTCCGACGCGTCGGCGCCCTCGGGCACCACGGGAAGACGGGGATCGCGGTCGCGGACCGAGACGGTGAGCCGGTCGGACTGGAACTCCAGCTCCACGGTGCACGACTTGTCGGGCCGGGCATGTCGGTGGACGTTGCTGAGCAGCTCGGTCACACCGAGCGCGGCCCGGTCTATCAAGGGGTCCAGACGCCAGTAGCGCAATTGCGCAGATACGATTCTGCGGACCTGGCCGATCCGCGACGGCAGGGCTTGGAGCTCCACCGTGCAGTGCCTGTTCGGGTAACTGATCACGGCTGCGACTCCCCGGTGTGAGGTCCGGATTGACCGGAGGAACACGGAGAACAACGGAAATCCGGGAGGGCGCCGACGTCCCTGTGACCGCCGCCGTCGAGGCCGACGGGCTGGTCCGCAGCGTTACCTCCGGTAAACCCAGAGTGACGTGAGATCAGCGTGCCGCAGTGCCCGCCCTCCCGCAACTCGCCACGGTGGCCCGCAGGTCAGCCACCCCGGCCGGCCGCGCGGCGCACCGCTTCGACGAACCGTCCGGCGGCGGGCGGCCCCGGTTCACCGGGCTCGGCGGCACGTTCGGTGAGCGTCAGCTGGTAGCGCCGGCCGTTCAGCTCGGCCTGCGCCCGGTCCTGCGGGGCGAACCACGGTCTGGAGGCCCTTACGGTCCCGACGGGGGCGCTGTCGATCTCGCTGCCCGCACTGGTGAGCAGCTCCACCCTGCCGTCGCCGACCCGGACCCGGCCCGCCCGCGTCAGCGAGCGCACCCCCTTGCCGATGCGCACGCCTCTCGCCGTGAACTCCGGCTCCGCCATCCCGCACCGCCCCCTCGCGCGTACCGTCCACCGGCCCCCGGGTGGCGGCCGGTCCACGCGGTGCAGTCTGCCCCGGCGCGGACGGGAGCACCAGTGCGCGCGGACGGGGCGCACGTGGCGCCGCAGCACTCGCGCCAATGCGCCCCCGCGCCCCCTCGTACGGGTGTGCCCCAGGCTGCCTTTGGGTGGCTCAAAGATGCGTTGATGCAGGTGAGAAGCGGTGCGACTGATGCCTATGATCGGGCTGCCGACCGCGCCGGGCGTCGTCGGCGCCCAGCGTAAGGAGCCCCGCCGTGAGCACCACCCCACCGGCCCGGACCGGCGTCACCCTCGATGTCGACCGCAGTGACGCCGTCTACCGGGACTGGCTGAAAGAGGCCGTGCGCAAGGTCCAGGCGGATGCGAACCGCTCGGCGGACACGCATCTGCTGCGCTTCCCGCTGCCCGAGGAATGGGGCATCGACCTGTACCTCAAGGACGAGTCGACCCACCCGACCGGCAGCCTCAAGCACCGCCTCGCCCGCTCCCTCTTCCTCTACGGCCTGTGCAACGGCTGGATCCGTCCCGACCGCCCGGTGATCGAGGCGTCCAGCGGCTCGACCGCCGTCTCCGAGGCGTACTTCGCCTCCCTGATCGGGGTCCCGTTCATCGCCGTCATGCCGCGCACCACGAGCGCCGAGAAGTGCCGGCTCATCGAGTTCCACGGCGGCCGCTGCCACTTCGTGGACGACCCGCGCACCATGTACGCCGAGTCCGCGCGGCTCGCGGCCGAGACCGGCGGCCACTTCATGGACCAGTTCACCTACGCCGAGCGCGCCACCGACTGGCGCGGCAACAACAACATCGCCGAGTCGATCTTCCGGCAGCTCGCGCTGGAGCGGTACCCGGTGCCCACCTGGATCGTCGCCACGGCCGGCACCGGCGGCACCTCCGCCACCCTCGCCCGCTATGTGCACTACCTCCAGCACGACACCCGGGTCTGTGTGGCCGACCCCGAGAACTCCTGCTTCTTCGAGGGCTGGACCACCGGCGACCCGGACGTCACCTACGACTGCGGCTCCCGTATCGAGGGGATCGGGCGGCCGCGCATGGAGCCCAGCTTCGTGCCCGGCGCGATCGACCGCATGATGAAGGTCCCGGACGCCGCGAGCGTGGCCGCCGTACGCGCGCTGGAGCGGGCGCTCGGCCGCAAGGCGGGCGGGTCCACCGGGACCGGGCTGTGGAGCTCGCTGAAGATCGTGTCCGAGATGGTGGCCGAGGGCCGGAACGGCAGTGTGGTCACCCTGCTCTGCGACCCCGGCGACCGCTACCTGGACAAGTACTACTCGGACAGCTGGCTGGAGGAGCAGAACCTCGACATCGGGCCGTACACGGCCGCGATCGAATCGCTGCTGGCCACGGGCGTGTGGCCGGGCTGACCGGGCCCTCGGGAGGCCGTCAGTCCTCTTCGGGGCCCTCGGGCTCCTCGTCGTCCTCCGGCTCGCCCGCCACCACCAGGCGCCGCAGCCGCTCGGAGATCTCCGCACGGGCCTCGGCGGGCAGCCCGCCGTCCGTGACGAGCGTGTCCACCTCGTGCAGCGCGGCGAACGAACTCAGGCCCACCGTGCCCCACTTGGTGTGGTCGGCGACCACCACGACCCGGCGCGCCGAGCGCACCAGCTGCCGGTTGGTCTCCGCCTCCGCGAGGTTCGGCGTGGACAGTCCGGCCTCCACCGATATGCCGTGCACGCCGAGGAACAGCACATCGAAGTGGAGGGCGGCGATGGCCCGGTCCGCGACCGGACCCACCAGGGAGTCGGAGGGGGTGCGCACCCCGCCGGTCAGCACCACCGTGGCCGCGCCCGGCCGCCGGCCCGTGGTGCGTTGCGCGGTGTGGAACACGTCCGCGACCCGCACCGAGTTCGTCACCACGGTCAGGTCGGGCACCTCCAGGAGCCGGCGGGCGAGCGTGTAGGTGGTCGTACCGCCGGACAGCGCGATCGCGGAACCCGGCGCCACCAGGCGCGCGGCCGCCCGCGCGATCTCCTCCTTGGCGGTCGGCTCCAGGCCCGACTTGGCCTCGAAACCCGGCTCGTGCGTGCTCGCCTCGACCACCGGGACCGCACCGCCGTGCACCTTTTCCAGCACACCCTGCCGGGCCAGCGCGTCCAGATCGCGGCGCACGGTCATGTCCGAGACGCCCAGCTGCCGGGTCAGTTCGTTGACCCGGACCCCGCCCCGCCGCCGGACCTCGTCCACGATCAGAGCGCGCCGCTGCTCCGCGAGGAGGTTCTGATTCTCGCTCACGTACGCTCCGGTCCTTTCGCCACACCTGTCCGAGCTTCCCGGCGCATCTACGGTGACCTGCCCGTTCCCCGGGCGCACCACATGCGTCGGCCTCTCATCTTGTCACGGGCCGCCATGGGGCGCGCCACTGGCTGTCACCACGCACACATAGGGCGCGCGCACATGTGTGCGGCCACCATGGCGGCCCTCGTCACCCGGATCGGGGAGATTCCGTGACAAGGGCCGTCCGCCAGGTGTACGCCACCTTGGAAGCGGAGAACCTGAAGCCCGCACGGACTTGAGACTCCTCAGGTGACAACGGAAGTGCGGACGACAAGTGGAACACGCGCGGGAACGCATCACCGATCCCCGGCCGGGCCCTCCCGACCCGCCGCCCCCGGCATCCGCCGGCGGAGCACGCGGCCTGGAACTGCTGGTGCACGGCGTCGGCGGCACCACCCCCGAGAAGATGCTCGCCGAGCCGCGCACGATCCGCGTGACCGGCGACGACACGGCCGCCGTCTACCGCCGCGCCGAGGACGTCCCGGAGTCCCCCGGACCCGCCGGACCCGCCCTGGACGAACGCCCCGGCGAAGGCCCGGTGCGCGAGGCGTACGTCTGGTGCAACCTCACCTCCGGCAACGGCACCCGGGCCCTGTGGCTGTTGCTGCTGCCCTTCATGGTGGTCAACCTCGCCCACTGGATGCGCCCCTCCGTCGAGCGCCCCGGCCCCTCGGTCCGCCTCTACGGCCTCCTCGTCCGGCTGGCCGCGCTCACCCTGACCGTGCTCCTGGTCGCCGCCGCCTCCGAGGTCGCGCTGGACCTGGTGGCCTGGCAGTGCGCCGGTGCCCCCGCCTGCGCCGGCCGCCACACCTGGCTCACCTTCCTCTCGCCCAGCCTCTCCGGCGGCTGGTGGACCCCGCCCGGCCGCCGCCTCGCCCTCGCCGCCCTGGCGCCCACCCTGCTCACCGCGCTGCTCTGGTACCTCTCCCACCGCACCTGGAGCGCGTACGAGTCCCACCGCCCCCTGACCACCACCGCCGAACCGGCCGCCGACGAGGGCGCGCTGGCCCGCCCCGGATTCTGGTACGGCCGCCGCCTCGGTGCCCGGCTCCGCGCCGCGCACACCTCGGCCGGCCTGCTCACCGTCGCCGCCGCCGTCACCCTGCCCGCCGTCCGGTTCGACCACCGCCCCGGCGGACCCGCACTCCTGGACCTCCTCGGCGTCCTGCTCGGCACAGGCATCCTCACCTGGGCCTGCGCGGTCGTCGCGGTGGTGTGCCGCCGGGGCCGCAGCGAACGCGAACTCGACCAGGCGCTCGACCGCCACCTGCTGCGCGCCCTCCCGCTCGGCGCCCTCGCCCTGCTGCTGCTCGCGGTCACCTACGCCTGCTCGGCCCGGCCCGGCTGGCAGTCCGCCGGGCGGCTGCCCGGCGACCCGGCGTTCGGCGCGATCATGCTGGCCCAGGGCATCCTCGTCGTCGCCCTCGCGGTCGTCGCCCGCCGGCTGCACCGGCGCCTGCCCGACCCCCGCGCCGCGATGCGCGGCCTCGGCGGACCGGCCGTCGCCCTGCTGGCATGCGCGCTCGGCGGAGTCGCCTCCGGCGGAGTCGCCCAGCGCGTCGCCGACTGGCTGGACGGCACCCGCGCCTCGATCACCGGCCCGCCCGTCACCCTCACCTGGCAGGCGTCCGCGATCCCGCCCGTACTCGCCGTGCTCCTCGTACTGATCGCCTTCCTGGCCCGGCGCACCGCGCGCCTCGCCCGCGCCGAGCGCCGACGGGTGCGCGCCGAGCACCCCGGTGAGCCCGAGGACCCCCATCGCACGCGGCGCATCGCCCACGTCCGCGCCATGGCGACCCTCACCGACCGCGCGCCCCTGATCCTCGCCGTCGGCTCCGTCGCCACCCTGATCGCCGGCGCGGGGGCCCTCACCGGCGCCCTCGCCACCGGGCTCGCTCCCGCCCACGCCGCCCGGGACGCCTGGGCCCCCGTCCATGTCGCCGCCGAGATCTGCCAGACGCTCGGCTCCTGGCTGGTCGGCGTCGGCTTCCTGCTCTTCGTCACCTGGGGGCGCCGCGCCTACAAGGACGCCTCCGCCCGCCGGACCATAGGCATCCTGTGGGACGTCGGCACCTTCTGGCCGCGCGCGGCGCACCCCTTCGCGCCCCCGTGCTACGCCGAGCGCGCCGTACCCGACCTGACCTGGCGCACCGCGACCTGGACCGAGCGCACCGGCGGCCGTCTCGTCCTCTCCGGCCACTCCCAGGGCAGCGTCCTGGTCGCCGCCGCGGCCTGGCAGCTCCCGCCCGCCGTACGGCAGCGCGTCGCCCTGCTCACCTACGGCTCACCGCTGGAACGGCTCTACGGGCGCTGGTTCCCCGCCCACTTCGGCCCGGCCGCCCTCGCCGCCCTGCACCGGGACATCTGCTGCTGGCGCAACCTCCACCGCCGCACCGACCCCATCGGCGGCCCCATCCGGCTGCCCGCCGGGCACGGCACCGAGGTCGACCACGAGCCGCTGCCCGACCCACGCGCCTACGGCCGCACCCCCGAACACCCGCTGCCCGCGCCGATCCTCGGCCACTCCGACTACCAGGAGGACCCCGTCTTCGTCCGCGAACGCGACCGCCTGCTGGCCCGCCTCCACCCCGACCTGCCCGCACCCCGCCCGGAACCGGACCGGAAGTGACGGCGCCTCACGGCAGTTCGGGCAGGTCCTCCGGGTACAGCAGGGTCAGGTCGTCGGTGCTCGGGTCGGCGAACTGCGCCACCCGGCTCGCGTGCCGCTCCACCATCGCCTCGAACGTCTGCCGCGCGGTACGGCCGTTGCCGAACGCCGGGCCCTTCGGCAGCGCCGTGAAGTACTTCAGCAGCGCCTCCGCCGTGCCGGACGCGAGCCGGTACTCGTGCTCGTCCGTCTGCTGCTCCACGATCCGCAGCAGCTCCTCGGGGCCGTAGTCCCCGAAGGTGATCGTCCGCGAGAAGCGGGACGCCACACCGGGGTTGACCGACAGGAAGCGCTCCATCTCCGCCGTGTAGCCCGCCACGATCACCACGACCGCGTCCCGGTGGTCCTCCATCAGCTTCACCAGGGTGTCGATGGCCTCCTTGCCGAAGTCACGCCCGGCGTCCTCCGGCGACAGCGCGTACGCTTCGTCGATGAACAGCACCCCGCCCCGGGCCCGTTCGAACGCTTCCTGGGTGCGGATCGCGGTGGAACCGATGTGCTCGCCCACCAGATCGACCCGGGACACCTCCACCAGATGCCCTATCTCCAGCACCCCGAGCGCGGCCAGGATCTCCCCGTACAGCCGGGCCACCGTCGTCTTGCCGGTGCCGGGGGAGCCGGTGAAGACCAGATGCCGCTTGACCGAGGCCGCCTTGAGCCCCGCCTTCTGTCGCCGTCTGCCCACCTCGATCATGTCGGTCAGCGCCCGCACCTCGCGCTTGACGCTCTCCAGGCCAACCAGGGCGTCGAGTTCACCCATCACCGCCTTCGAGGTACGGGTCTCCCGCTCGGGCACGGGCGCCGCCGCCGACGGCTCCGCGCCGACGGCACGCTGTCCCGGAATCGCGCCGAGCAGCCCGCCGGTGGACGCCGGAACCGTCTGCACCGCCGTGTCCTGCGCCGCCGGGGGCCGCAACGCGCCGCTCTCGTCGCTGGAGCAGTCCTCCACGACCGGACCGGCGCCCGAGCCCGCGTCCGGACCGCCCTCGGCGAACTCGTAACCACCGCGCACACAGCGCTCCGTACGGCACTTGCGCAGGGTCGTACGGCAGCCGTCGAGTACATGGAAGCCGTAGCCGCCGCTGCCGGTCACCCGGCAGTTGACGAAGCTGCCCCGGCCGCCCGCCGAGACGTAGAACCCCGCCTCGGCGGGGCTCTCCACCGCGCAGCGCTCGATCGTCGGGTCCGCGCCCTTGGTGACGATCACGCCGGTCTGGGTGCCGTCCACCGTGCAGTTGCTCAGCGTGCCGCCGCTGCCGTGGTCCCGGAACCAGGCGCCGGTCGCCGCGTCCCGGATACGGCAGTCGTCGAGCTGGGCGGTCGCGCCGTCGCTCACCGAGACCGCCGTGTTGCGCACCTGGGAGAGGTCGCTGTCCACCACGTCCGCGCGGGAGCCCCGGTCCAGCACGAACAGGGCGTCCGGCACGTCGTGCACCCGGCAGGAGTCCAGTACGGCCGTCGCGCCGTCGCTCACCCAGACCGCCGGGTAGTCGCCGGTGCTGTCGAAGATCTCGCACTGGTTGGCGTCCACGCGCGTGCCCGGGTCCCACACCGACAGGCCGTTGCGCCCGAACTGGCGCACCGTCGTCCGGGTCAGGGTCAGCACCGAACGGGAGCGCAGGTCGACCGCGTTCTCCGGGATGTCGTGGATACGGCAGTCGGCCAGGGTCAGCACCGCGTCGGTGTCGAGGGTGACGCCGTCCGCCGAGGTGCGGTGCACCGCGCAGTCGGTGAGGTGGGCGGTGGCCCCCTGGGTGATCTGCACCCCGGCCCCGCGGACCTCGTACACCTCGCAGCCGAACGCCTCCAGCGCGGAGTTCTCGCCGGTCGCGCTCAGTCCGCTGCCCGAGGCGTGGTGCACCCGGCAGCGGTCCAGGCGCGGACGGCCGCCACCGCGCACCGCCACGCCCGCCTGGCCGGCCGAGACGACCTCGCACTCCTCGAACACCCCGGCGGCGCCGTCGAGGACGAGGACGCCGATGCCGGCCGGGTTGTTCACCGTGCAGCGGCGCACGGTCGGGCGTGCTCCGCCGCGCACCTCGATGCCGGAGGCGGAGCGGGTCACGATCCGCACGTCCAGCAGTTCGGGGGTGCCCTCCTCCACCAGCAGCGCCGGGGCGGCGCCGTCCTGGCCCTCCACATGCAGGCCCTGCACCACGGCGGAGGCCCGCACGGTCAGCGGGACGCCGTCCACGGGCGCGATCCGCACCGAGCCCGGCGCGTTGTCGGGGCCGCGCAGTGTCACCTCCCGCCGCACGACGAGGTTCTCCCGGTAGGTGCCGGGGGCGATGGTGAGGACGTCGCCGTCGGAGGCGGCCTCGAGAGCGGCCGCGAGCGACGCGTACTCACCCGTGCGGCGTCGCCACCGCGATGTGCCGGTGTGCGTCACCTGGACCGTGCCCTGTGCCATGGCGTTGCCGTGCCCCCACCTCGTGGTACTTGTGCTCGTCCGCCTCAGGGGCTCCGCAGCCGGTGCCGGGACGGCGGGCCGCGGAGCGCCCCAAGGGCGTTCACGGATACGCGTGTTCCGGACTCCGGCGCGGCCTTCGGCTCGCTCGCGCGCGGGTCGATGCCGAAAGCGAGTCGGCCGGTCCACCGTAGCGTGCGCGCGGGCGGCGGACCGACCAGAGCCGCAACCCCGGACCCGGAGCCCGTGCCGCCCAGCCCTAGGGCCTGTCGTTTGGATCATGCCGACCCGAGCGGCGCAGTCACTCTCGGCCGACCTGATCCAAACGACACCCCCTAGCTGCCCGTGTCGGCCTTGCCCCAGTCCGGGCCCGCCCGGTCCCAGGCGCGGTCCCAACTCGCGTGGCGGCGGCGGACCATGCGCCACACGACGAGGCGCCGCACGCTCTCGATGAGCCCGGCCGCCACCACGGCGGCGCCGAAACCGGCCAGCACCGCGTGCGCCCGCGCGGTGGCGGAGTCCAGTGGCCGGGTCGTTATTCGCCCGGCCGGGTCCGTCCACAGCCTGAAGTGCTCACCCGCGCGGGGGGACTTGACCTCGGCCAGCACCGCGCCCTGCCGGCGGCTGCCGTCCGGCGCGGTCCACCCGGCCACCACCCGGCTGCGCGAGGTACGGGCCGCGCCGGTGTCGGGATCGGCCTCGGGCGGGGCCTGTGCGAGGGTGCGAAGCACGGTGGCCGTGACCAGATGCCGGGTGTGCCGCTGCTCGCGCACCGACCGCCGCAGCGAGTCCTGTGTCGCCGACCCGGTGACGACGCCGACGACGGGCATCGCCACGAGCGTCAGCAACAGCGCGACGAGGCACACCCATGCCTCCGCGAGATCGGTCGGGCGGCGCAGCGGATTGCCGCGCCAGCGCCACACACCGCTGATGGTCCGCACGTCCCCCACCCCCCTTCGCTCCGACGCCCCCTGTCCTGCCCCGTGTCGGCCCCGCTCATCCCCCGGCCCGGTGAAGAGGGCACGGGAGAAGGACATCACGTCCCTGCGGTCTCTCTCACGGTTTTCTCATGTTCGCCCAACGACCGAAGTGCGGGGGGAGTTCCCGGTTCCCGTGCCCGAACAGCCGACCAGTGGTGACGCGGTGTGGGATGTGGACGCCCGCCGGTCCGTACGGCTGGGAAAAGTGAGCGGCATGTTCCCCGTGTGACGGGGTACGGGCACCGTCGGGAGAGGCAGACGGAGGGGGACGGACGAATGCCGCCGCCGGGCGACAGGCCCGGCGACGGCACACGGCACAAGGGGGACGGGGCGGCTCGGGCGGGGTGACGACCTCCCCCCGTCGTCGAACCGGTTCCACCGCTGGTCACGGTGGGCATCGATCGATCGCGGAGTCGCGTTCCCGGAGCCGGACGGCCGCTACGAGGAGCGGAACGGGCTCAGTAGCCGCGGTACTGCTGGTTGTTGTACGGCTCCTGGTACGGCTGCTGCGGCGGCCGGGGAGCGGCCGGGCGCATCGCCTCGTAGCCCGAGGGCGCCGGGCGCGGCGGCTGGGGCTGCGCGCCGGGGTAGCCGCGCGGGGCGCCGGCCTGCTGCGGGATGTACGCCGTGGGCGTCGGCTGCATCTGGGGCGCCTGCTGCTGCGGGTAGCCGTAGGCGGGCTGCGGCGAGGGGGCCGCGGGCAGCGCGGGGAGAGCGGAGGGCAGTGCGGGGAGGTTGCCGCCGGGGGAGGGCATGCCCGGGGAGGACTGCATGCCGAGACCGGTGTCATAGGCGGCCGGGACCCGGATCGGGGCGATCTGCGGGGTGCCCCGCTCGGCCACGAGCGAGTCGTAGATCGGGGTGTCCGGGAAGGAGGCGGAGTAGTAGCCGCCGCCATAGGTGGAGCGGGGGGAGGTCATGGCACATAAGTTAAGCCCACGATGTGCTGGTTGGGGAGACCGATAAGAGGGTTGTTTTCCGTGTCGGCGGCGATCTGCGATCGCTAATCCGAGCGAACTTGGCAAAAATGGACTCCATCCGGTGTCTGGATCGTGTAAAAGGCGAGTTCCTGTCCGATTACCGGCGGTTGACGGAGCGTCGGAAGATGTACAGATGGGGGCGGACATGTCAATGCCCAAGGGGTCGAACACACCGGTGCCCGTCACCGCGCTCCGTGTCGAGGTGACCCGCCGGGCGGGCCCCGGCATCCCCGACGTGGACGCCTCGGCACTGCTTCTCTCGGGCGGCAGGGTCCGCGCGGACGGCGATTTCGTCTTCTACAACCAGCCCGCGCATCCCTCCGGCGCGGTCCGCCACGAGGGCAAGCGGGCCGGCGGGGCGCAGGTCACCGACACCCTGCTCGTCGACCTCGCGCGCGTGGAGGCCGGCGTCGAACGGATCGTCCTCGCGGCCTCGGCCGACGGCGGCACCTTCGGCCAGGTCCCCGGTCTCGCCGTCCAGGTCACCGACCCCGCCACGGGAGACACCGCCGCCCGCTTCGACAGCACCGGCGCCACCGTGGAGACCGCCTTCGTCCTCGGCGAGTTCTACCGCC
This sequence comes from Streptomyces seoulensis, assembly GCF_004328625.1. Lineage (NCBI taxonomy): Bacteria > Bacillati > Actinomycetota > Actinomycetes > Kitasatosporales > Streptomycetaceae > Streptomyces > Streptomyces seoulensis. Next base: position 465,390 of record NZ_CP032229.1, on the reverse strand, counting down.
GCCAGGGCTCCTGGAAGTTCCGGGCCGTGGGCCAGGGCTACGACAGCGGACTGGAGGGCCTCGCGACGGACTTCGGCATCACCGTCGACGTACCCCAGCACCCCGGGCACCCCGCAGCACCCCCCGCCCCGGCCGCGCCGCCGGCCCCGCCCGCCAAGGTCACACTCACCAAGGCGACCCCCTCGGTGTCCCTGGCCAAGCAGGGCGGCACCTCCGGCGTCATGCGCGTCAACCTCAACTGGCAGACCCGCAAGCACATCACCGGCCGCGGCCGGGGCCCCGGACCCGGTGACGTGGACCTCGACCTGTGCGCCCTGTACGAACTCGCCGACGGCCGCAAAGGCGTCGTACAGGCCCTCGGCAACGCCTTCGGGGCGCTGGAGCGGCCGCCGTACATCCATCTCGACGGCGACGACCGGACCGGGGCCGTGACGGACGGTGAGAACCTCACCATCAGTCTCGACCACAAGGAGCACCTCAGACGGGTCCTGGTGTTCGTCACCATCTACGAGGGCGCCCGTTCCTTCGCCGACCTGCACGCCACCGTCACCCTGCGGCCCCAGCACGGCGCCCCGATCGACTTCTCGCTGGACGAGTGCACGGTGCCCTCCACGGTGTGCGCGCTCGCGCTGATCACCGACGCGGGCGGCGACCTCGTCGTCCGGCGCGAGGCCCGCTATCTGGTCCCGGAGCGCGGGGTGAGCCCGCAGCGCACCGTGGACCGGGCCTACGGCTGGGGCATGAACTGGACGCCCGGCCGCAAGTGAGCCGCCCTCAGCCCTCGTCCGGCACGGCGTCGGGGCGCGCGTAGGTACGGCCCTTCCAGGCGGCGCCCCGGCCCCGGTAGTGCCGGACCGCCGAGTCGAGGGTCATCAGCAGATACAGGAACGCCGTGAAGGGCAGCAGAGGAGCGAGCCACAGCGGCTGCCGGTAGTAGCGGAGCATCGGCACGTACGTCGCCGCCATGACCGCCCACGCCACCGCGCCGAGCGCGCACGTCGGCGCGCTCCCCACGGCCGCGCCCGCCACCACCGACACGGGCGGCACCAGATACACCAGCACCAGCCCCGCCACCGTGCCCAGCAGCAGCGCCGGACTGTGCCTGAGCTGGGCGTACGCGCTGCGCGCCACCATGCGCCACAGCTCGCCGAGCCCCGGGTACGGGCGCACGCTGTCCACCCGGTCCGCCAGGCCCAGCCAGAGATGGCCGCCGTTCGCCCGCACCGCGCGCGCCAGCGCCACGTCGTCGATGACCGCGTGCCGGACCGCGTCCGGAATCCGGGCCCGCTCGGCCATGTCCGCCCGCAGCAGCACACAGCCCCCGGCCGCAGCCGTCGTACGCGCTCCCCGGCGGCCGATCCACCGGAACGGGTAGAGCTGGGCGAAGAAGTAGACGAAGGCCGGGACCACCAGCCGCTCCCAGGGGCTCTCCGCGCGCAGCCGGGCCATCTGGGAGACCAGGTCGAAGTCACCCGTACGGGCCGCCGCGACCAGGGAGCGCAGGCTGTCCGGGGCGTGCGCGATGTCCGCGTCCGTCAGCAGCAGGAACTCGGGATCACGCGCGCGAGCCAGCGCGATCCCGTGCCGGACCGCCCACAGCTTGCCCGTCCAGCCCTCGGGCGGCTCACCGGGGGAGTCCACCGTGAGCGGCAGCCCGCCGTACCGCGCGGACAGCTCGCGGGCCAGCTCACCGGTGCCGTCGCGGCTGCCGTCGTCCACCAGGAAGACCTCCGCCCGGCCCGGATAGTCCTGGGCGAGCAGCGAGGGCAGGCTCGCGGGCAGCACGGCCGCCTCGTCACGGGCCGGGACGACCACACAGACCGGGGGCCACTCCTCGGGCTCGCGGCGCGGGGGAAGGCGTACATCGGTGCGCCAGAAGAAGCCCTGGCCCAGCAGCAGCCAGCACCAGACGGCGAGGGATACGGCGGCGGTCCACACGATGGCGCTCACGGCCGCAGTCTGCCCCACCCGAAGGGCCCGTCAACGGTCATCGACTATCGTGGCCGGGTGAAGATCGCGCTCATGGACTCCGGAATCGGCCTCCTCGCAGCCACCGCGGCGGTCCGCCGCCTTCGGCCCGACGCGGATCTCGTGCTCTCCCTGGACCCCGACGGTATGCCCTGGGGCCCGCGCACCCCCGAGGACCTGACCCGGCGTGCCGTCGCCGTCGCCGAGGCCGCCGCCGCGCACCGGCCGGACGCCCTCATCGTCGGCTGCAACACAGCGACCGTGCACGCCCTGCCCGCGCTGCGCGCCCTCTGCGAACCCGGCATCCCGGTGATCGGCACCGTACCCGCGATCAAGCCCGCCTCGGCCGGCGGCGGACACGTGGCGATCTGGGCGACCCCCGCCACCACCGGCAGCCCCTACCAGCGCGGTCTGATCGCGGACTTCGCGCACGGTGTCCAGGTCACCGAGGTGCCCTGCTGGGGGCTGGCCGAGGCCGTCGAGCACGCCGACGAGCAGGCCATCGCCGCGACCGTCGCGGCCGCCGCCGAACTCACCCCGCCCGACGTCACGACCGTCGTCCTGGGCTGCACCCACTACGAACTCGTCGCGGAACGCATCCGCGCCGCCGTCCAGCAGCCGGGCGCCGCCCCGCTCGTGCTGCACGGCTCCGCCGGAGCCGTCGCCTCCCAGGCGCTGCGCCGGATCGGGGAGAGCGCCGCCCCCGACGCCCCCGCCGGGGGCTCCCTCACCGTGCTGCTCAGCGGCCGTGAGGGGAGCGCGCTGCCCGCCGCCGCGCTGCACTACGCCGAGGGACGGCTGCTGCCCACCACCGGCCCGCTCGCCGACCGGATGTGACACCGGGCGCCCGCGCGGTCCGCCCGTCCGCCCGGAGCAGTACCTCTGCGTGACCGGATACCACCACGGCGGAACCTGGGTAACCTCATAGACATGAGGGAGCACCGCGACTCCGAGGACGCCCCGCACCCCGACGTCTGGACCGGACGCGCCACCAACCGCGTGCAGTGGGTGCTGGCGCTGGCCGGCGCCGCCTGCATGGCGCTCGGCATCGAACTGGCCGTGCAGTCCGCGTGGACCTCCGGGATCATCGCCCTGGTCATGTCCGTGGTGGGCTGCATCGCGGTCGGGCTGCTCGTCCTGTTCGGCACACTCGCCTTCGTGCACGTCGACCTCAAGCTGGACCGGGACGCGCTGGAGGTCCGCTGCGGCCATGTCGGGCTGCCGCGCCGCCGCATCCCGCTCTCCCAGGTCGTCGACGCCGAGTACCTCCCGCACGTCACCCCCCGGCACTGGGGCGGCTGGGGCTACCGCTGGCGCCCCGAGAAGGGCACCGCCGTGGTCGTCCGCCGGGGCGAGGGCATCGTGCTCAGCCTGTGGGACGGCCACACCTTCACCATCACCGTGGACAACGCCGAGTCGGCGGTCCGCGTCATCCGGGCCCGGCTGCTCGCCATCACCCCGGGCAACGCGCACTGACGACGCGCACCGACCCGCTCAGCCCACCGGCTCCTGCCGGGGCACCGGCTCCGCGCGGGGCGCCCGCTCCTCCTCGCCCCACGGGCGCGCCGTCGCCCACCCGGCCAGCAGTCCCGCGCCCGCCGTCACCGTGGTGAAGCTCAGCGCGTCACCCACCGACGCGATCACCGCCAGCGCCGTGAGCGCCGCACCCGCCGTCAGCACCACCGGCGTCGGCCGGGCCGCTCGCCACAGGGCGTGCAGCACCCAACCGAACACCGCCGCCAGCAGCAGCGCCCCCACCACCCCCTGCTCGGCCAGCAACTGCAGCGGCGCCGAGTGCGGCCGCCCCACCGGATCACCAGGCGTACCGAAACGCCCCGGCCCCACCCCCCACACCGGCGCCTCCCGGGCCAGCCGCAGCGCCCGGCCCCACAGCCCCACCCGGTACGGCCCGATCCGCTCCGTGAACTCCGCGGCGAACCCGCCCGGCAGCACCCCCGCCGCCAGCCCCCACACCGCGGCCGCCGCCACCCCGGCCACGACCGACAGTCCGGCCAGGCCCGCGCCCCGGTACGGGATCGAACCGGCGGCCACCGAGCACAGCAGTACCGCGCCCCCGGCCGCGCAGCCGCCCGGCGAACCCAGCAGCGCCCCGGCCGGCACCAGCGCGGCCGCCGACAGCCACAGCAGGGGCCGCATCCCCGGCACCGGCGTCGACCAGGCGGCGCAGCACAGCGCGCCCGTGGCCAGCGCCAGCAGCGCCGCCACGGCACCGGCCTGCCCGAGCGGAGCCGCGTAGGCCGGTCCCGGCAGCGGGCCGGGCATCGTCACGGCCAGCACCAGCGCGGCCGCCGCCCCGGCGCACGGCGCGGCCACCGGGAGCAGCGCCCCCGACATCCGCCCCGCCGCGCAGCCCGCCGCCGTGGCGAGCACGGCCAGCAGCATCCCCTCCGGCCGCCCGTCGTGCGCCGCCGCCGATATCAGAGCCCAGGCCGCGCACAGCCCGAGCAGGACCATCCCCGCACCGTCGGACCCGTTCCGTCCCGCGCGGTCCACGTCCACCCCGGACGCGCGCTCCATCCCCGTCGACGCCACCCGTTGCCCCTCGCACCCGGTCCCCCGACCTGTGGCCGCACCTCGCGACGGCATCCGGCCGGGACCGGCCGCGCCGCCGAGGCTCGGATCACGCTAACGGCTGCGGGCCGATTTGTGGACGAGTTGCGCGTGAATGCCGTGATGACCGGCATGTCGGGGGGTGTGCGGACCGCCGTACACTCCCCAGGGTGACCGTCACCGCAACTTCCGTGGACCGGCCGGACCGGCTCCAGCCGTCCCCGGCCAAGGGCGCCCGCGCCCGCCTGATCCGCCTGGTCCCGGCCCTCGTGTCCGCGCTGAGCGGCGTGCTCCTCTACGTCAGCTTCCCGCCCCGCACCCTGTGGTGGCTTGCGCTGCCCGCCTTCGCCTGCTTCGCCTGGGCGCTGCGCGGCCGGACCTGGAAGACGGCGCTCGGCCTCGGCTACCTCTTCGGCCTCGGCTTCCTGCTGCCGCTCCTGGTGTGGACCGGTGTGGAGGTCGGCCCCGGCCCCTGGATCGCCCTCGTCGCCATCGAGGCCGTCTATGTCGCGCTCGTCGGCGTGGGCATCGCCGCCGTGTCGAGGCTGCCCGTGTGGCCGGTGTGGGCGGCGGCGCTGTGGACCGCAGGGGAAGCGGTACGCGCGCGCATGCCCTTCGGCGGGTTCCCCTGGGGCAAGGTCGCCTTCGGACAGGCCGACGGCGTCTTCCTGCCGCTCGCCGCGCTGGGCGGCACCCCGGTGCTCGGCTTCGGCGTCGTCCTGTGCGGCTTCGGCCTCTACGAGATCGTCCGGCTGGCACTGCGCCGCCGCGACGGCGAGGTACGGCGATCGGCCGCCGTCGTCGCGCTGCTCAGCTTCGTGTTGCCGGTGGTGGGCGCGCTCGGCGCGCGCGCCCTGGTCAGCGACAAGGCGGAGGCCGGGACCGCGACCGTGGCGCTGATCCAGGGCAACGTGCCGCGCGCGGGCCTGGAGTTCAACGCCCAGCGGCGCGCGGTGCTCGACTACCACGCGCGGGAGACCCGCCGGCTCGCCGCCGAGGTCGCGGCGGGCAAGGCGCCGCGCCCCGACTTCGTGCTCTGGCCGGAGAACTCCTCCGACATCGACCCCTTCGCCGCCCCCGACGCGGCCGCCGTCATCCAGGGCGCCGCCGAGGCGATCGGCGCGCCCATCTCGGTCGGCTCGGTCGTCGAGCGGGACGGCAGGCTCCTCAACGAGCAGATCCTCTGGGACCCGGTCAGGGGACCCCTCCAGACCTACGACAAGCGCCAGGTGCAGCCCTTCGGCGAGTACCTCCCGATGCGGTCGCTCATCGGCGCGATCAACAGCGAGTGGACCAGCATGGTCCGCCAGGACTTCAGCCGGGGCGACAAGCCGGGCGTCTTCGGCTTCGGCCGCGTCAAGGTCGGCCTCGCCACCTGCTACGAGGCCGCGTTCGACTGGGCCGTGCGGGACACCGTCACCCACGGCGCCCAGATGATCTCCGTGCCGAGCAACAACGCCACCTTCGACCGCAGCGAGATGACCTACCAGCAGCTCGCCATGTCCCGCGTCCGCGCCGTCGAGCACAGCCGGGCCGTGACCGTGCCGGTGACCAGCGGCGTCAGCGCGGTGATCATGCCGGACGGGCGGGTAGTGCGGCACACCGGGATGTTCGTCCCCGCCCACATCGACATGAAGGTCCCGCTGCGCACCTCCGAGACGCCCGCCACCCGGCTCGGCATCCTGCCCGAACTGGCGCTGCTGCTGGTCGCGGCGGGCGGTCTGGGCTGGGCGGGCGCGGTGGTGGCACGCGGCCGACGGGCCTCGGGCGTCTAGGCACTGTCCGGCGGATCATGGTCGGAGCCATAAGCGGATCGCTGCTGCGGTGACCGTGCCGTGGAAGACGTAGGCCCGTTTGTCGTAACGGGTGGCGACAGCGCGGAAGTTCTTGAGCCGGTTGATGGTCCGCTCGACCTCGTTGCGACGCCGGTAGCGCTCGCGGTCGAACCCGGCGGGTCTGCCGCCCGTGCTGCCTCTGCGCCGACGGTTGGCCCGCTGGTCCCTCGGCTCAGGGATCGTGTGTTTGATCCTGCGTCTTCGCAGGTAGCGGCGGTTGCGGCGGGAACTGTAGGCCTTGTCGCCGCTGACGTGGCCGGGCCGGGTCCGGGGCCGTCCGCCCAGCGGCCGGGGGACTCGGATCCGGTCCAGGACCTCGATCAGCTGCGGGGCATCGCCCCATTGACCCGGCGTGAGCAGCAGGGCCATGGGACGGCATCCACCCTCGCCGGCGAGGGTGGATCTTGCAGGTCAGACCGCCCCGGGACCGTCCGAGTCCCTCATCGGGGCGGTGGTGCCGGGGCGTCGTCCTTTTTTCGGAACCCGCGGCCTGGCCTTGCGGGCGCCGGCCGCGTGCTGGTGAGCCCGGCAGGACGTCGAGTCCACTCCGACCATCGACCAGTCGATCCGCCCCGCCAGGTCGGCGTCGGCCTGGACCGCCTGCAGGACCCGGTCCCAGGTGCCGTCCGCCGACCAGCGGCGATGCCGTTCATAGACCGTCTTCCAGGACCCATAGCGTTCCGGCAGGTCACGCCACGGGACAACGGTCCGAACCCGGAACAGGATCCCGTTGATCACCGTGCGATGGTCGCTCCACCGGCCTCCCCTACCGCCCGCGGACGGCAGATGCGGCTCGAGCAGCGACCACTCGCGATTCGTCAGATCCCCCCGACCCATGCTCCGTCCAACGAGCAGCCGGTCGGAAAGTCACATGATCCGCCGGACAGTGCCTAGCGGCGCGCTTTCGGCGTCCAGCCGGGCGGGCGCGCCCGGCCGTGGCGGTCGGCGGGTGCCGGGCCGTTTAGGGTCGGGGCCATGGCTACACCTGAATTCATCACCGCGCTCCGGGCCACGGCGGGCACCCAGTTGCTCTGGATGCCCGGTGTCACCGCCATCGTCTTCGACGACGAGGGGCGGGTGCTCCTGGGCCGCCGCACCGACACCCGCAAGTGGTCCGTGGTCGGTGGCATCCCGGAGCCGGGGGAGCAGCCCGCCGCCTGCGCCGTGCGCGAGGTCTTCGAGGAGACGGCCGTGCACTGTGTGCCCGAGCGGGTCGTCCTGGTGCAGGCCCTCCAGCCGATCACCTACGGCAACGGCGACGAGTGCCAGTACATGGACATCACCTTCCGCTGCCGGGCGGTGGGCGGCGAGGCGCGGGTCAACGACGACGAGTCGCTGGACGTGGGCTGGTTCGCGGTGGACGCGCTGCCGGAGCTGAACGAGTTCTCGCTGTTCCGGATCAAGCAGGCCCTGTCCGAGACACCCACATGGTTCGACCCCATGACTCTTGGCTGAAGTATGGGTTCTCGCCCTATGTGGCGAGCCGGGGGCGCGTCATTAGGGTCGAAGCATGATCTCGCCCAGCCCTCAGCCCAGCACCTCTTCCGCCCTGGACCTCGCCGGCCGGGTCGCCCTCGTCACCGGGGCCGCCGGAGGCATCGGCAGCGCCTGTGCGCTCCGGCTCGCGGCGGCCGGGGCGGAGGTGCGCGCGCTCGACCTGGACGCGGCGGGGCTGGCCGAGCTGGCCGGCCGGGCCGGGGGCCTCGCGGGCCGGATCGTGCCCCGGGTGGTCGACCTCACCGATCTCGACGCGGCCGAGGAGGCCGCCGCCGGGGCCGACGTCCTGGTCAACAATGCCGGGCTGCAACTGGTACGGCCGCTGGAGGAGTTCCCGCCCGAGGTCTTCCACACCGTGCTGACGGTGATGCTGGAGGCGCCGTTCCGGCTCATCCGTGGGGCGCTGCCCCATATGTACGCGCAGGGCTGGGGGCGCATCGTCAATGTGTCCTCCGTCCATGGGCTGCGCGCCTCTGCCTTCAAGTCGGCCTATGTGGCCGCCAAACATGGGCTGGAGGGGCTGTCCAAGACGGCGGCGCTGGAGGGCGCCCCCCATGGGGTGACGTCGAACTGTGTGAACCCCGCCTATGTGCGCACCCCACTGGTGGAGAAGCAGATCGCCGACCAGGCCGAGGCGCACGGCATCCCGGAGGACCAGGTGCTCTCCGAGGTCCTGCTCAAGGACAGCGCGCTGCGTCGGCTGATCGAACCCGAGGAGGTCGCGGAGGCCGTCGCCTACCTCTGCGGCCCGCAGGCGTCCTTCGTCACCGGCACCTCCCTGGTGCTGGACGGCGGCTGGACGGCCCACTGAACCGGTGTCCCGACCAGCCCGCGTGGGCCCTCGCGGAGTTGTCCACAGGGCTGACGGGCCGAGCCCACGATGAGCGATCCTGTGGCCATGTCTCCCGATCAACTCCAGTCGGCCGCGCGCCCCGCCACCGGGGCCGCCGCGGCGGGGGCCGTCGCCTGTGCGGAGGCCCCCTACCTCGAACTGCTCGCCCGCGACGCCTCCCCGGAGGCGTACGAACGTCCCGTCCTGCTCGCCCGCGCCGAGGGGGAGTCCGTCGACCGGGTCGCCGCGCTGGAACACGCCAAGTTCCTCGCGCTGCGCGTCCGCGCCGAGCTGGAGGGGCGCCGCCGCCGCGAGGCGGAGCTGTCCGCCCTCTTCGAGACCGCCCACGACCTGGCCGGGCTCAGGGACGTGGACGCGGTCCTGCGGGCCATCGTGCAGCGCGCCCGCTCCCTGCTCGCCACCGACATCGCCTACCTCAGCCTCAACGACCCCGAGCGCGGCGACACCTACATGCTGGTCACCGAGGGCTCCGTCTCCGCCCGCTTCCAGCAGCTCCGGCTCGGCATGGGCGAGGGGCTCGGCGGACTCGTCGCCCAGACCGCCCGGCCGTACGTCACCGACGACTACTTCCAGGACGCCCGCTTCCAGCACACCGACACCATCGACGTCGCGGTGCGCGACGAGGGCCTGTTCGCCATCGTCGGGGTCCCGCTGACGCTCGGCCCGCAGGTCATCGGCGTCCTCTTCGCGGCCGACCGGCGCGCGCGGGTCTTCGAGCGCGAACAGATCGCCCTGCTCGGCTCCTTCGCGGCCCTCGCCGCGGCCGCCATCGACACCACCAACCTGCTCACCGGGACCCAGGCCGCCCTCGCCGGACTCGAACGCGCCAACGAGGTCATCCAGGACCGCAGCGCCGTCATCGAGCGCGCCTCCGAGGTGCACGACCGGCTCGCCGAACTCGTCCTGCGCGGCGGCGGAGTGCACGACGTGGCCGCCGCCGTCGCCGAAGTCCTCGACGGGGCGGTGGAGTTCACCGAGACAGGCGGCACGCCGGCCGAGGCGCTGGAGGCGTCCCGCGCCGAGGGGCACGCCGTGCGCCACGGGCCCGACTGGATCGCGGCCGTGGCAGCGGGCGAGGAGGTGTTCGGCGCGCTCGTCCTGCACGGCCACCCCGACCTCGACCCGGTCGACCAGCGCACCCTGGAGCGGGCCGCCATGGTCACCTCCCTGCTCCTGCTGGCCCGCCGTTCCGCCGCCGAGGCCGAACGCCGGGTGCGCGGCGAACTCCTGGACGACCTCCTCGACGCCCGCGACCGCGACCCGCGCCTGCTGCGGGAACGTGCCGCGCGGCTCGACGCCGACCTGGACGCCACCCACGCCGTCCTCGCCACCCGCCTCGACGCAGCCTCGGCCGACGCCGACGAGGAGGCCGCCGCCAGGCGCCGCCTGTGGTCCGCCGCCTCCCACCTCGCCACCACCCGGCACGGCCTGGCCGGCACCCGCGACGGCGGCACCGTGCTGCTGCTCCCGCTCGGCCCCGGCGACACCGCCACGGAACTGGCCCGGCGCACCGCCCGCGAACTGGGCACCGCCGTCCGCCAGCCGGTCACCGTCGGAGCCTCCGCCCCCGTCACCGGCCTGGCCGCCCGCCCCGACCAGGTGGCCGCCGCCTACGCCGAGGGCCGTCGCTGCCTGGACGCTCTCCAACTGCTCGGCAGGTCGGGGGAGGGCGCGGCCGCCGAGGACTTCGGCTTCCTCGGGCTGCTGCTCGCCGGGGACCGGGACATCGGCGGCTTCGTGGACCGCACCATCGGCCCCCTCGTCGCCTACGACGCGCGGCGCGGCACCGATCTGCTGCGCACCCTGGACGCCTACTTCGCCGCCGGGATGAGCCCGGCCCGCACCAAGGAGGTGCTCCATGTCCATGTGAACACCGTCGCCCAGCGGCTGGAACGGGTGGGCCGGCTGCTGGGCGAGGACTGGCAGACCCCGTCCCGCGTGCTGGAGATCCAACTCGCGCTGAGGCTGCACGGGTTGTCGGGTCCGGGACGCCGCTGACCGGCACCCGCACGGGGGTGCCGGCCGACGCCGGTCAGGGGGCCGGGGTCTTCGCCACCGGGTCCGCCGTGTCCACCGGGGCGGACGGGGAGGCGCCGTCGGCCGTGACGTCGGCGAGGTCCCGGTCGCGGGTCTCGACGGCCACGCCCACGGCGACCAGGGTGAGCAGGACGGCGCCGATGACGTACAGGGCGATCGGGGTCGCGCTGTCGTACTCCGCGAGCAGCGCCGTGGCGATCAGCGGGGCGGGCGCACCGGCGGCCACGGAGGAGAACTGGGCGCCGATGGAGGCGCCGGAGTAGCGGACGCGGGTGGCGAACATCTCCGCGAAGAAGGCTGCCTGGGGCGCGTACATGGCGCCGTGGAGGATCAGGCCGACGACAACGGCAAGCACCAGCCGCCCGAAGGTACCCGCGTCCACCAGCGCGAAGAACGGGAAGATCCACAGGCCCACGCCGGCCGCGCCGAACAGGTACACCGGCCGCCGTCCGACGCGGTCCGAGAGCGCGCCCCAGGCGGGTATCACCGCGAAGTGGACGGCGGAACCGATGAGTACGGCGTTGAGCGCGGTCTGCTTGGAGACGTCGGCGGAGGTGGTGGCGTAGACGAGGATGAAGGCGGTGATGACGTAGTAGCTGATGTTCTCCGCCAGGCGGGCGCCCATGGCGACGAGCACCTCGCGCCACTGGTGGCGCAGCACGGACACCAGCGGCAGCTTCTCCGCCGCCTCGCCCTGCCGTGCCTCGGCGCGGGCCAACGCCTGCTTGAAGACGGGCGATTCGTCGACGGAGAGGCGTATCCACAGCCCCACGACCACCAGCACACCGGAGAGCAGGAAGGGGACGCGCCAGCCCCAGGCGGTGAACGCGTCGTCCGAGAGGGTGGCGGTGAGCAGGGACAGCACACCCGTGGCGAGCAACTGCCCCGCGGGCGCGCCGGTCTGCGGCCACGAGGCCCAGAAGCCGCGCCTGCGCGCGTCCCCGTGTTCGGACACCAGCAGGACGGCGCCACCCCACTCGCCGCCCAGAGCGAAACCCTGCACCAGGCGCAGCGCGGTGAGCAGCACCGGCGCGGCGGTGCCGATGGTGGCGTGGGTCGGCAGCAGGCCGATGCAGAAGGTCGCCCCGCCCATCAGCAGCAGGCTCAGCACCAGCAGCCTCTTGCGCCCCAGCCGGTCCCCGAAGTGCCCGAACACCAGCGCCCCGAGCGGTCGCGCCGCGAACCCGGCCGCATAGGTCACGAACGCCAGCAGCGTCCCCACCAACGGGTCGGAGTCCGGGAAGAACAGCTTGTTGAACACCAGGGCCGCCGCCGACCCGTACAGGAAGAAGTCGTACCACTCGATGGTGGTGCCGATGAGGCTGGCGGCGACGATGCGGGGGAGCTTCGCCGGGGGCGGGGGAGCGGTGTGGTCGGCTGCCATGTGCGCCACTTCCTTGTGTGCGGTGGGGACGGGTGGTGTCGGCACACCGTAGGAAGGGGCAGGTCAGGGGCACATGTGGTGGGGCTACATAGTTCGGGGCGGGAGTGTGCGTGCGGCCCCCATATGGCGGCCGCACACAGACCCACGGCCTCAGCCCAGTACCCGGCCGAGGAAGCCGCGCAGATACCCCGCGACGACATCGAGGTGGCTCTCCAGCAGGAAGTGGCCGCCGTCGATCAGGTGCACCTCGGCGTCCTGGGCGTCCCGGGTGAAGGCCAGGGCGCCGGCCGGGCCGAAGATCTCGTCGTTGCGGCCCCACACGGCGAGCACCGGCACCTCGCTGCTGCGCAGGAAGTCGTGCAGCGCCGGGTAGAGCGGGCGGTTGCTGGCGTAGTCGCGGAAGAGGGCGAGCTGGACCTCGTCGTTGCCCTCGCGGGAGACCAGGGCGACGTCGTGCTCCCAGGTGTCCGGGCTGACCACGCTCGGGTCGGGCACGCCGTGCAGGTACTGCCAGCGGATGGCGTCGCGGCTGAGCGCGGCGCGTACGGCGGGTTCGGTGTCGGGGCCCGGGTTCGCCCCGTACGCCCATACGTCGGTCCAGAACGACTCGACGAAACCGTCCTCGTAACCGTTGCCGTTCTGCGTGACGACGGCGGAGATCCGCTCGGGGTGCTTGAGGGCGAGGCGCCAGCCGATGGGGGCGCCGTAGTCCTGGACGTAGAGGGCGTAGCGGTCCACGCCGAGCTGGTCGAGCAGCCGGGAGGTGATCTCGGCGAGGGCGTCGAAGGTGTAGGTGAAGTCCGCTGCGTCGGGGGCGTCGGAGAGGCCGAAGCCGAGGTGGTCCGGCGCGATGACGTGGTAGTCGTCGGCCAGCAGCGGGATGAGCTCGCGGAACATGAACGAGCTGGTCGGATAGCCGTGCAGCAGGACGATCGTGGGAGCGTCGGCCGGTCCGGCCTCGCGGTAGAAGATCTCGTGGCCGTCGACGGTGGCGGTCCGGTGGTGCACCGAGTTCATGTCTAACCCCTTCGTGTGCAGTATCCGGTTAGCTTCTGGCCAGGCAAGCACGCGTGAGCTAACCTGTCAAGCGCTCCGGTATGGTTAGAGGGAGGATGCTCGATGAACACGCTGCTGGACCTGCTCAACAGCAGGCCGCTGGTCGACGGCCGCGAACAGGACGCCCTCGCCGACTCGGCCGAAGGCCGGAGCTGGGCACGGGAACACGGCGGCGACGGCAGCCTCGCGGAACTGGAGCTGCTCCGGGAGGCGCGGGACGTCCTGCGGGACATCGTCGGCGGAGTGCGCTCGCCCGAGGCGTTGAAGCCGCTGCTCGACGGCGTCCAGCAGGTTCCGGAGGTCGGCCGGGAGGGCCTTCGGTGGACGCTCAGGACCGCCCCGCACGCCCGGCTGGCCGTCGAGACCGTACTCGCCTGGGCGGACACCGAGGAGCGCATGCCCGGCCGCCTGCGGCCGTGCGCCAACAGCGAGTGCCGGCTGTTCCTGCTCGATCGCAGCCGTGCCAACCGGGCCCGCTGGTGCTCGATGGCCGCCTGCGGCAACCGCGAGAAGGCGCGACGCCACTACGAACGCACCCGCTGACGGCCGCACGGCGGACCGGCGCCGCCGGTGCGACACCCGGCAAAACTCCCGTGCGGCGGTGTGTCCGCCTCTGCGATCATCCCGGAATGGCGCAGATTTTCGAATCGCTGGTCATCCGGCACACACACCGGCTTCCCGCCCCCGAGGGCTCGGCCGGTGCAGGCACGGTCGTCGCGCGGCAGTTCGACGCCGTGCTGGCCTCCGTGGGCTTCAAGCTCTCGGCCGAGCTGCTGGAGCGGCTGTCGGGACTGTCCGAGGCCGCGGTCGTGCACACCGCCAGGCGGACGCTGCCCGTGGTGCGCGAGATGGCGGGCGACCATGTCCGGCACAACTCCTACTTCATCGACTTCCCCGCCAACGTGCCGGCCACCGAAGAGTTCTGGACGCGATGCGTGACCGAGGCGCTCGGTGACAAGGCGTCACGCGGGAAGGTGCTGGCCCAGTTGACGCGCGGGGCCGTGGACCTGCTGAGCCTGCCCGCCTACGGCCGGTACCAGCACACGTACGAGGAGATGCTCGCGGCCCAGGACGAACTGATCGCCTCGGCGGGCGACCGGATCACCGTCCTGCACCTCGGCCGCGACCTGGACACCGAACTCGGCGCCCTCTACCTCGCCCTCGCCGGCAGCACCACCCCGCTGAACGAGGACGACCTGCGCGACCTCAGGACCCTCGCCCAGCGCTGCGCGCTCGATCCTCAGCCGGAGCGGATTCCGGTACGGGAGAACCGGGCCGTCATCAACGAGGCGCGGCTCGGCGTCGGGGCGGACCTCCTGCTCGACACCGTCACCGATGTGCTGCGGCTGGCCTGCGTACTCTCCGGCGGTGACGTGACGCTGCAGGAACCGACCCGGTTCCGGTCGGTGCCCCGGCCGCTGCGCCGAGGGCTGCTCGCAGGTCTCGACGCCGTGATCGCGGCGAATCCCGCGAAGCTCGCCGACGTGCACACGCACCGGGAGCCCTTCAAGCGGCTCGGTGAGCGCCTCCACCCGCACGAGTACCCGCGCTGGCCGCACGCCGCCGACGTGTTCGCGGTCGCCCGGGGCGAGAAGGAGGCGCGGTCCTTCGACAGCCGGATCGAGGAACTGCTCACCGCGTCCGACGTCCTCGGCGCGGTGAAGCTGCTCGAGTCCGCGCCCGGCAGGCTGTTCCGCGCCCTGGACCTCCTGCTGCGCGGCGCCGCCGGCCAGGAGGAGCGGGACGCGGTGATCGCCGCCGCGGTTCGGGTGGCTCCCGACGTCTCCGGCCGGGTCGTGCTCTCGGTGCGCGAGCACCTGCACAACAGGGCGCGGGAGAGCGGCCGTTCGCGGATCTTCGTCAACCGCCGGGGCCGCGCCTGGGTGACCCCCGACGCCCGCCCGCCCGTACCGGCGGGCGACCGCGACCGGCTGATCGCCGCCCTGGACGCCGAGATACGCCGCCGGCTCCCGGCGCCGGGCCGGCTGCTGCTCGACCCCGCCGTCCTCGACGTGGCGCTCCCGCTCAGTGGCCGGGCCACCGCGGCCGGGCTGGGCGTGCTGCCGCGCGGGTCGGTCTCGGAGGTCGACGGCGAGCGGCTCCGTTTCTTCGTGTACTGGAAGGAGACGGAGCGCCGGACCGACTACGACCTGTCGGCGCTGCTGCTGCGCGCCGACTACAGCACCGACTCCTGGCTCTCCTACACGGCTCTCAGGGGCGTCGGCGGCCGGCACTCCGGCGACATCACCGAAGCCCCCGACGGCGCCTCGGAGTTCATCGAGCTGACCCTGGGCCGGGTGCGCGGCTCGTTCATCGTCCCGCAGGTCAACATCTATGCGGGCGAGGGCTTCGAGGAGACCGAGGAGTCGTTCTTCGGGTTCATGCTGCGCGACGGTGAGCAGAAGGGCCGGCCGTTCGAGCCGCGCAGCGTGCGGATGAAGTCGGAGCTGCGCGGGGCGGGCCGGGTGGCGCTGCCGCTGGTGTTCCGGCGCGGGGATCACGGCCGGTGGCAGGCGAAGTGGCTGCACCTCTACCTGACGGGCATCACGGATGCCAACCGGGTCGAGGAGAACCAGGCGTCCGTGTCCATGGTGGTGCGCGCGCTCGTGGAGCGGGAGCAGCTGACGGTGCGGTACCTGACCGGCCTGATGGCCGACGGCACCGCGCCCGTGGAGCAGTGGGACGGCGAGACGGTGCCGGACGAGCCGGTGACGTACATCGGCCTGGTGCGGCCCGAGGGGCTGCACCCGGACTCGCGTGTCATCACCCCCGAAAATCTGCGCGACCTGATCCCGGCCTGAGTGCTAGCGTTGCCCGCGGCGAGGCCATGAAGGGGCTTCCTTCTCAACTTCCTTTCCTGAAACGAGTTCCTTCGCTTTCCTCGCCGCCGACTTGGTCATCCGGGAGGCGCCCACACGGCGCCTCCCGGATTTCGTATTCCGGGGGAACGGCGGAGGACTTGGGTCCGCAAGAGGGCTGGGCAGTGTCCTTGCATCGATGTAAAAGACCCGCATGACATCATTTCGCAGCTTCCGAGCTGTCCTTGTGCTCACGGTGTCGGGCCTCTTCGCCGCGCTGCTGTCGTTCGCCTCCGCCGGGCCGGCCATGGCCGAGCAGACATCGCTGCGGGCGGCCGACCCGAGCGTCATCCGGGTCGGCTCCACCTACATCTCGGCGCAGTCCACCGGCGGCGGGATCGCCGTACGGCAGGCGTCCTCGACCGCCGGACTCGCCTCCGCGTCCGCCCGGCAGGTGTGGTCGGACACCCAGGGGCGCGGGGAGGTGTGGGCGCCGGAACTGACCACGGACGGCGGGCGCTACTACATCTACTTCACCGCAGGACGGGGCTCCGCACACCGGATGTTCGTCATCAGCTCCGCCAGCCCCGACAGCGGCTACGGCGGCGAGACCCGGCTCGCGCTCCCGGACGACAAGTGGGCCATCGACGGCACCATGTTCACGTTCAGCGGGCAGCGCTGGTTCGTCTGGTCGGGCTGGGCGGGGGACACCAACGTCGAGCAGAACCTCTACATCGCCCGGATGAGCAGCCCCACCACGCCGACCGGAGCGCGAAACGTCATCTCCCAGCCACGGGAGAGCTGGGAGCGGGTGGTCGGCAACCCGTACATCAACGAGGCACCCGAGGCGATCCGGGACCCGGGTGGCCAGCTCCACATCGTCTACTCGGCGAACGGCAGCTGGAGCGACCAGTACTGCCTGGCGGACCTGCGGCTGCGAGCCGGCGGCGATCCGACGTACGTGTGGGACTGGTACAAGTCCAACGGCTGCCTCTTCGGCTCCAACCGCTCGACCATGATGGCCGGCTGGGACCCCACGCTGTACGTCAATGGCCCCGGGCACCACACCTTCGTCCTGCTCAATGGGGACATCGCCACCAGCCCGCCGGCCGGGCCGCGCTTCCCGCTGATGTTCCACGCGGTGGCCAAGGGCACGCCGTACTCCTGGGACAACCGGTACTGGTACACCGGGTCGTTCGCGTGGTGGGGCGACACCACATACCGGCGCGCCAATGTGCCCGGACCCACCTCGGACACCGGGTGGGGGCTGAAGTTCTTCGAGTAGCCGGATTCCGGGGGCCCTGGCGCGATGCCGGGGCCCCGGACCCGTTCAGCCGACCGACACCGTCGAGGGGGCCGGCTCCGGGGCCTCGTCGCCGCGACGCAGCAGGTCCCGTTCGATCTGCTCCAGCGTCCGCCCCCGCGTCTCCGGCAGCAGCTTCTTGACGAAGACGCCGGAGGCCAGGGTGGTCACGGCGAAGATCACGAAGTTGGCGCCCGCGCCCCACGCGTGCAGGAGGGACGGGAAGACCAGCGCCACGGCCATGTTGAACAGCCAGTTGAACACCACGCACACGCCCACCGCGCCCGCGCGGATGCGGGTCGGGAACAGCTCCGGCAGCATCACCCACTGCACCGGCCCCCACGACATGGCGAACGCGGCCACATACAGCGCGACACCGAAGAGCGTCAGCGGGGCGAGCAGCGAGCCGTGGCCGAGCGGGGTGAGGTTCACGGCGGCCAGGACGACCATGCCGGCGCACATCCCGGCCGAGCCCCACAGCAGCAGCGGCCGGCGGCCCCGGCGGTCGATCAGGCGCATCGCCGGGAGGGTCATCAGCATGTTGACGACGCCGATGCCGACGTTGGCGAGGATCGCGCCGTTGTCGCCGAAGCCGATGCTGGTCAGCAGCGTCGGGGCGTAGTAGATGATCGTGTTGATGCCGCCGAAGTTCTGGAAGAACACCAGCAGCAGACCGACGACCAGCATCGGCCGCAGCCTGGGGGAGAGCAGGTCGCGCAGCGTCAGCCGCCGCGTCTCCGCCCGCTCCTCCTCCAGCGTCCGCTCGATGTCCAGCAGCTCGGTGCGCGCCGCCTCGCCGTCCCCGCGCAGCCGCGTCAGCACCGCGCGTGCGTCGTCCCGGCGGCCCCGTCCGACCAGCCAGCGCGGGCTCTCCGGCTGGGTGAGGATGCCGAGGGCGAGGACCGCCGCCGGAAGCACACCGAGCCCGATCATCCAGCGCCAGGCGTGCGCCGGGGCCAGGGCGTAGTCGGTGAGGTAGGCCAGGAAGATGCCCACGGTCACCAGGAGCTGCATCAGGGACGCGAGTCCGCCGCGCACCTCCACCGGCGCCAGCTCGGTCAGGTAGAGCGGCACCACGACCGAGGCGATGCCGACGCCCACGCCGATCAGCACCCGCGCCCCGATGAGCAGCGACGCCTCGGAGGAGAGGGCCGCGCCGACCGTGCCGACGATGAAGACGAGCGCGGCGCCCAGGATCAGGCGGCGCCTGCCCCAGGCGTCGGAGAGCTTTCCGGCCAGCCCGGCGCCCGCCATCGCGCCCACCAGCAGGCCCGAGACGACCAGGCCCTCCAGCAGAGGCGACAGCGCGATGTCCCGGCGGATGAACAGCATCGCACCGGAGATCACCCCCGTGTCGTACCCCCACAGGATGCCGCCGAGGGCGCCGAACACCCAGATCAGGGCGTTGCGCAGCCGTGGGCGCCGCTGCGGCGCCGCCTTGGGCGGGCCGCTCAAGACGCCGCGTCCGCGACCGTGGCCGCCGCCGACCGGACCGCCGTCGTGCGCGGGTCGTCCGCCTGCGGGGCCAGGTGGATCTTCTGTCCGGCGCCCGCGCGGAAGAGGGTGACGGCGTCGTCGAAGTTCTCCAGCGGCAGCACGTCGCTGACCAGCGGGTCGAGGTCCAGACCGCCGGCGAGGATCTCGACGGCGGGCTGGAACCCGTTGTGCACCGCCATGGAGCCGATGATGTCGATCTCGCGGTTGTAGACCATGTACGGCGAGAAGGTGGCCCGCCGGGAGGGGTCGGCGACGCCGAACTGGAGGAAGGTGCCGCCCTTGCGGACCCGGCCGAGACCGTCCTCGATGGCCGCGATCACACCGGTGGCGTCGATGACGACCTCGAAGCCGTGCTCCCGGCCCAGCTCGTCGGCGTTCGCGGCCGTGGCGTCGGCGCCCATGCGCCGGGCCAGCTCCAGGCGGCGGACGTTGGGGTCGACGACGGAGACGGAGGCGGCGCCCGCGTTGCCGACCAGGGCCGCCATCATCAGGCCCATGGTCCCGGCGCCGTAGACGAGGTAGTGCTCACCGGGGCGGCGGGGCAGCCGGCTCAGGCCGTGCACGGCGCAGGAGAGCGGCTCGACCAGTCCGGCCGCCGCCTCGGACAGGCCCTCGGGCAGGACGTGGCAGCGGGCGGCGGGGACGGCCACGTACTCTGCGAAACCACCGTTGCGGGTCACGCCGACCGCCGTGTAGTGCTCGCAGAGGTTGCCGCGCCCGATCCGGCAGTAGTGGCAGGCGCCGCACGGGGTGTTGGGGTCGACGGCGACGCGCTGGCCGACGGCCGGGAACAGCACGTCCTTGCCGGCCTCCACCACGACACCCGTCAGCTCGTGGCCGGGGATCAGCGGGTAGGGCACGGACGGCAGCTCGCCGCCCAGGATGTGCATGTCCGTCCCGCACAGGCCGCACGAGCTGACCTGGACGACCACCTCCGAGGGACCGGGACTCGGATCGGGTATGACGGCCAGCTCGGCGCTTCCCGGCTGGGTGACCACGACAGCGCGCATGGCGCCTCCTCACGACAGTGTGCGGACGGAAGTCCGAAGACGCCGGGAAACCTAATCCGCGCGTAAGCGTTTGCGCAAACGCTTACGTGTGACTTTTGATAGGTCATTGGCATCTCATGGACGGACGAGCCGACCCACCCCGGTCCGCTCGGCCCCGGCCGGCTCCGGCGCGGGCGGGCGGACACGCGGCACGGGGCACACGAAGGAGAACCGATGCGGACGATGGCGGACGTGGCACGGCACGCGGGTGTCTCGGTGGCCACGGTCTCCCACGTGCTCAACGCCACACGCCCGGTCCGCCCCGCGACCCGGGACGCGGTGCTGCGCGCCATCGACGAGCTGGGCTACATCCACAACACCCTGGCCCGGTCCCTGGTGACCTCCCGCACCCACTCGGTGGGCCTCGCCGTCTCGGCGATCAGCAACCCGTACTTCACCGAGATCCTCCAGGGAGTCGAGGCCGAGGCCCTCGCCACCGGCTACGGCCTCCTCATCGCCGACCCGCACGACGACCCCGGGCACGAGCTGAGCGTCGTCCGCATGCTCCACGAGCGCCGGGTGGACGGCGTGATCATCGCCCCCTCCGCCGAACCCTCCGCACTCCTCGCCTACCTGGACCGCGCCGACATCCCCGCGGTCTTCCTGGACCGCCTCGTCGACGAGGCCGAGGAACCCGCGTACGACCAGGTCTGCGCCGACGGCGTCGCCCCCGTACGCGAGCTGGTCGGACACCTCGCCGCGCTCGGGCACCGCCGGATCGCCCTGGTGGCCGGACTCGCCGGACTGAGCACCACCACCGAACGCGTCGACGGGTACCGGCAGGGACTCGACGCGGCCGGTCTGCCCTTCGACCCCGCCCTGCTCGCCCACGGCCACTCCGCCTCCGAGGGCGCCCGCCACGCCACCGAGCGCCTGCTGGCCTCGCCCGGCCGCCCCACCGCCGTGATCGCGGCGAACAACGCGATGACCATCGGCGCGCTCCAGGCCCTCCGCGACGCGGAACTGCGCATCCCGGAGGACGTCGCGCTCGTCAGCTTCGACGACTTCGAGTGGGCCGACCTCTTCTCGCCCAGCCTCACGGCCGTACGCCAGCCCAGCCGTGACCTCGGCGGACTGGCGCTGCGCCTGCTCCTGGAGCGCCTGGACACGCCCGGCCGCCCCACGCGGACCGTCCGGCTGCCCTGCACCCTCGTCCACCGCACCTCCTGCGGCTGCCCGCCGGGCGCCGCCGGCCTCCCCGGCTGACGGCCATCCCGCCGACCCCGCCCACCCGTTCACCCCGTCCACTTCGCCCCGCCGCACCACGGCGCACCGAAAGGAACAGCCCTGTGATCGTCGTCGCCGGCGAGGCACTCATCGACCTCGTGCCCGCCCCCGTCAGCTCCGACCCGGCGCCCGCCCTGCCGCCGCTCCTCCCGCAGCGCGGCGGCGGGCCGTACAACGCGGCCGTCGCGCTGGGCCGCCTCGGCTCCCCGACGGCGTTCTGCTCGCGCGTGTCCACCGACGCCTTCGGCGCCGCCCTGCTGTCGGGGCTGGCGGACGCCGGTGTCGACACGGCGCTGGTCCAGCGGGGCCCCGAGCCCACCACGCTGGCCGTCGCCGACGTGGGCAGCGACGGTTCGGCGGGCTACGGCTTCTACACCGAGGGCACCGCCGACCGGCTGTTCGCCCTCCCGCCCGCGCTGCCGGACGGGGTCACCGCCCTCTCCGTCGGCACCTGCTCGCTGGTGCTGGAGCCCGGCGCGAGCGCGTACGAGGCGCTGCTGAAGCGGGAGTCGGCGCGCGGGGTGTTCACCGCGCTCGACCCCAACATCCGGGCCGGGCTGATCGCGGACGCCGGCGCCTACCGGGAGCGGTTCCTGTCCTGGCTGCCGCACGTGGCCCTGCTGAAGCTGTCGGTGGAGGACGCGGCATGGCTGGCGGGCACCGGGTCCGGTGAGGATCTCGACGTTCACCTGTCGGCGTGGCTGGAGCGCGGCCCCGCGGCGATCGTCCTGACCCGGGGCGGTGACGGACTGAGCGTGTGGAGCCGGGGCGCGGGCCGGGTGAGCGTGCCGGGTACGCCGGTCACGGTGGCCGACACCATCGGGGCGGGCGACACGGTGAACGCGGCGCTGCTGCACCGGCTGCGCGAGGTCGGCGCGCTGAGCCACGCGGCGGTCGCGGGGCTGGACGCGGAGATCTGGCGCGACGTGCTCGGTTTCGCCGCCCGTGCGGCGGCCCTGACCTGCTCCCGCTGCGGCGCCGAACCGCCGTACGCCTGGGAGCTCTCGGCCTGAACAGGGCTGCGGAGGAGCGTAGTTGCCGGTTTCCCGCCCGACTCCGGGTCCGTTTATGATCTTGGTGCGACCTGGTTCGCCGGCCTCGCGGTCACCGCGGAGGCGGCGGCCGGTGGGGGTGGCGCGCAACTCCCCGGTCCGCACGACGAGATGGACGCCGCGTGACGGGCGGCGTCCATCTCACGCGTTCTGGCGCGCGTTCCGGCCGGAGGGGCTCAGTGGCCCTTGCGCCTGCGGTCCTGCTCGAGGTCGCTGCCGGCCACGGACCGGTCGTCCTCGGAGATGTTCTTGTCGTCCAGGAGCTGGCCCGCTTCGGAGCCGACGCGCTTGCTCGTGTGGTGGCCGCGTTCGGTGTCCGACAGGGCGCTGGCTGCTACCGAGCGCTCTTCCGGCGTGGCATTCGGGTCCGCCATGATGCGCGCGGCCTCTGATGCGTCCATCTTGCCCGTCATGATCGCTCACCTTCCGTGTCGGGGAGCGTCCTGCCCGCACCCCTCGGCTGGCAGCCCCACGGGCACGCTGTGGCACTCGCGCGACTACGACCGTATCCATGCTACCGACAATCATCGAATATGCCGACAAATATGGACAGATGGCAGCCTCGCAGGTCAGCGGGCTGACAGGCGGCGCGCCAGATGGTCGGCCGTCGGGGTGCCGCCGGCTCGGGCCACGTCCTCCGGGCGACCCTCGGCGACGATGCGGCCCCCGTCGTCCCCGGCACCCGGACCGAGGTCCATGACCCAGTCGGCGGCGGCGACCGTGCGCAGGTCGTGCTCCACCACGACGACCGTGTTCCCGGCGTCCACCAGGCGCTGCAACTGCCCGATCAGCAGGTCCACGTCGGCCGGGTGCAGTCCGGTGGTCGGCTCGTCCAGCAGGTAGAGGCTGTGGCCGCGCGGTGCCCGGTGCAACTCGCTCACCAGCTTGATGCGCTGGGCCTCGCCGCCGGACAGGGTGGTGGCACTCTGACCCAGCGTCAGATAACCGAGCCCGATGTCGGAGAGCAGCTTGAGGATACGGGCGGCGGGCTGTACGTCGGCGAGGAACTCGTGCGCCTCCTCCACGCTCATCGCCAGCACGTCGGCGATGGTGCTGTCGCGGTAACGCACCATCAGCGTGCCGGGGTTGTAGCGGGCGCCCTCGCAGACCGGGCAGGGGGAGGTCTCCGTGGGCAGGAAGAGGAGTTCGATGCTGACGACTCCGTCGCCCAGGCAGTGCGGGCAGCGGCCCTGGGTCACGTTGAACGAGAACCGGCTTGCCGTGTACCCGAGTTCGCGCGCGGTCGGCTGGGCGGCGAACAGTTTGCGGACGCTGTCGAAGAGGCCGGTGTAGGTGGCGAGGTTCGAGCGCGGGGTGCGTCCGATGGGCTTCTGGTCCACCACCACCAGACGGTTGATGTGCTCAAGTCCCGTACTGGAAGCTACTGTTACCCGGTCCTCCGCCAGGTCCCACGCCGGCACCCCGGCCTCCTCCTCGTCGGCGGTCTCCACCGGGACGGGGTTGCGGGCGATGTCCTCGGCGGTCTCGTCGGCGTGCAGATGGTCGCGGACCGTCTCCGCGAGGGCGCGCCGGACCAGGGTCGACTTGCCCGACCCGGAGACGCCGGTGACCGCGGTGAGCGTGCCGAGCGGGAAACTCGCGTCCAGGTCACGGAGATTGTGGCCGGTGACCCCCTCCAGGCGCAGCCATCCCTCCGGCCGGCGCGGCTCCTCGGGGCCCGGCACGGTGGGCGCGTCCAGCGGGAGGTACCGGGCGGTCACCGACTCCGGTGCCCCGCCCAGCCCCTCGGTGGGCCCGTTGTAGAGGACCTCGCCGCCGTGCCGCCCGGCGCCCGGACCCATGTCCACGATCCAGTCGGCCGAGGCGAGCACCTGCGCGTTGTGCTCCACCACGAAGACGCTGTTCCCGGCGCCCCGGAGCCTGCGCAGCGCGGTGAGCAGCAGTTCCGTGTCGGCCGCGTGCAGCCCGGCCGAGGGCTCGTCCAGCACGTACAGGACGCCGAACAGGCCGCTGCGGAGCTGGGTGGCCATGTGCAGCCGTTGCAGCTCGCCGCTGGACAGGGTGGAGGTCGCGCGCCCGGTGGCGAGGTAGCCGAGGCCCAGGTCGGTCAGCGTACGGAGCTGGTCCCGCAGGCCGCCGATCAGGGCGTGCGCCGCCTGCCTGCGCTCGGCCGGCAGGGCCAGGGTGTCGGGGTGGTCGCGGGCCGACTCCAGGAAGGCCGCCAGCTGGCTCAGCGGCATCGAGGTGGCGACCGAGATGTCCTGCCCGGCGATGGTCACCGCCAGCGCCTCCGGGTTCAGCCGCTTGCCGTGGCAGGTCGGACAGATCTCCTCGGCCATGAACGAGGCGGCCTTGGCCCGCAGATGCGCCGCCTTGGAGGTGGCGAATGTGTGCATCACCCACCTGCGGGGGCTCATGTATGTGCCCTGGTACGAGCGCTGCACCCGGTGCGCGTCCCGGACCGGGTGCACGGTGACCGTCGGCTGCTCGTCGGTGGTCAGCAGCCACTCGCGCCGGGCGGCGGGCAGTTCGCGGAAGGGGACGTCGATGTCGATGCCCAGCTCGGCGAGGATGTCCCGGTAGTTCTTGCCCTGCCAGGCCCCCGGCCAGGCCGCGATGGCGCCCTCGCGGATGCTCAGGGAGTCGTCGCCCACGAGCTTGCTCTCGTCGACGCTGTGCAGCCGCCCCAGACCGGAGCAGGTCGGGCAGGCGCCCACCGCGGTGTTCGGCGAGAAGCTGTCCGAGTCCAGCGGCGCGGCGTCGCGCGGGAACGTTCCGGCGAGGTCCTCCGGGGTCCGCCCCGCCGGGTAGGTGCCGGCGCGCGAGTACAGCATGCGCAGCACGTTGGAGACCCGGCTGACGGTGCCCACCGTCGAGCGGGTGCTGCCCCCGCTGTGCTGCTGGCGCAGCGCCACGGCCGGCGGCAGACCGGTGATCGAGCCGACCCGGGGGGCCGCGCCCTGGTCGATCAGCCGCCTGGCGTACGGCGCGACGGATTCCAGGTACCGCTGCTGGGCCTCGGCGTAGATGGTGGCGAACGCGAGCGACGATTTGCCGGACCCCGACACTCCGGTGAACGCCACGACCTGGTCACGGGGTACGTCCACATCGACATGCCGCAGATTGTGTTCGTCGGCACCACGCACCCTGATCAGCCCGTCCTGGCCGGTGTCCGGCGGGGCGGCGGGCGAGGACGCGGGCGTCTGTGGTGGGGGTGGAGCCATGGGAAAAACCTAGCCCGACCGGCCGGTCCGTGCCGCGAGCGCCTGGTGATCGGGTGAGGCAGGTATGCCCTCCGGGGGTTGGTTGCGCAACTGAGTGCAACGGCCATACGGTTCGAACGCCACTGATGTGCAAGGGAATTGACGCTCGGAATGAAGGGCGGCAATGCGATGACGAATGCCTTTTTATCCTTTCCTGGTAGCCATGGAGTGCGGAAACAAATGAAGAGTGGAAGAACCACGGAGAACGCGGCCCACAAGCCGGCCGTACGGCATCGGCTGCTCGGTCTGGCCGCCGCGGGCGCGCTCACGGCGGGAGCCCTGACCGGGCTGGTGCCCGCCACCGCGCAGGCCGCCGCGCCCGCGCCGTCCGGGCCCGGCGCGCGCCAGCACGCCTTCGCGGTGGCGGCCGCCAAGTACCACGTCCCCGCACAGGTGTTGCTCGCCGTCTCGTACCAGGAGTCGGCGTGGGACGCGCACGGCGGCCGGGTGAGCACCAGCGGCGGCTACGGCCCGATGCACCTCACCGACGTCACCCCCGCGATGCTGGCCTCCGGCCCGGCCGGAGCCGTCGGCCGGTCCGACCTCGCCGACCTGGCGAAGGACCCCGCGCTGCACACCCTGCGCGCCGCCGCGAAGCTCACCGGGCTCACCCCGGCCGAGCTGCGTACGGACCCCGCCGCCAACATCGCGGGCGGCGCGGCGCTGCTCGCCTCCTACCAGAAGTCGGTGCGAGGCGGCCTGTCGGCGGACCCCGGCCGGTGGTACGGCGCGGTCGCCCGCTACAGCGGCTCCCCGCAGAAGCGGACCGCCGCCTCCTTCGCCGACCGCGTCTTCACCACGCTCCGCACCGGCGCCGCCCGCACCACCTCCGACGGGCAGCGCGTGTCGGTGGCCGCCGACAGCGACGTCCGCCCGGTCAAGGGGCAGTCGGCCGGTAACGCCACGGCCGCCACCGAGTGCCCGTCCGACGTCAGCTGCACGTTCGTCCCGGCGGCCGCGTCCAACGGCCAGGTCTCCAACCGGCCCGCCAACGGCATCCGGATCGACACGATCGTCATCCACGACACCGAGTCGTCGTACCAGTCCGCCATCTCGACGTTCCAGAACCCGGGCGGCAGCTCCGCGCACTATGTGATGCGGTCCTCGGACGGCGCGGTGACCCAGATGGTGCCGACCAAGGACGTCGCCTACCACGCGGGCAACTACTCGACGAACCTGCACTCCATCGGCATCGAGCACGAGGGCTACGCCGCGCACGGCGCAACCTGGTACACCGAGGCGCAGTACCAGGACACGGCGTCCCTGGTGCGCTACCTCGCCGACCGCTTCGGCATACCCCTGGACCGTCAGCACGTCATCGGCCACGACGATGTGGCGGGCCCCAGCTCCAGCCTGATCTCCGGCATGCACTGGGACCCGGGGACCGCCTGGGACTGGGAGCACTTCATGAGCCTGCTCGGCGCCCCGGTGACCGGGGAGCACGGCGTCGGCCCGGTCGGCTCGGCCGTGACGATCGCCCCCGGCTTCGCCGGCAACCAGCAGACCGTGCAGATCTGCCCCGGCGACGACCCCACCGGCGCCACCCCCTCCTGCGTCCGTGAGCAGCAGGCCGCGAACTTCGTCTACCTGCGCACCGCGCCCGACGCCACCGCCCCGCTCTTCGGTGACCAGGCCATCCACAAGGGCGCCGCGGGCACCGACCGGATCAGCGACTGGGGCTCCACCGCGCAGGCGGGCCAGCAGTTCGTGGTGGCCGGCACCGACGGCGACTGGACGGCGATCTGGTACAGCGGCACCAAGGTCTGGTTCTACAACCCGGCCGGCGCCAACACCACGCCCGCCCACGACGTCATCCTGGTATCCGCCGCCGGCACCACCCCGGTCGCGGTCTACGGCTCCAGCTACCCGGACCCGTCCGAGTATCCGGCCGGGCTGTCCCCCTCCACCCAGGCGGCGCTCAGCTACTACACCGTCCCCCCCGGCCAGGCGTACGTCGCCACCCGGCCGCCGGTCAACACCGACGACTACTTCTCCTCCGGGAAGGTCGTCACCGGCGCCAAGAAGATGTACACGATCCAGTACAACCACCGGGTCGTGCTGGTCTACTCCTCGGCCGTGACCGCCACCGGAGTCTGACCGAGGCCCAGCCGCTGACCGGCCGCCCGCCAGGCACGCGTGGTGCCCCCGGGCTCGTACCGGCTCAGCGGCTGGGTGCGGGCCACCCGGGCGCGCAGCCCGGCCAGAGACTCCCCGGTGCCGCCGTGCGCGCGGGCCTGGACGAGCACGTTGCCCAGGGCCGACGCCTCGGCCGGGCCCGCGACGACGGGGAGCCCGCAGGCGTCGGCGGTGAGCCGGCAGAGCAGCGCGTTGCGCGCGCCCCCGCCGACGATCCGTACGACGTCCACCGAACGTCCGGACAGCCGCTGGGCGTCCTCGACGGCCCGGTGGTGGGCCAGGGCGAGGGAGTCCAGGACGCAGCGGACAATCGCCGCCCGGCCCTCGGGCACCGGCTGTCCGGTGGCCCGGCAGGCGGCGGCGATACGGTCCGGCATCCGGCCGGGGGCCAGGAACGCCGGGTCGCCCGCGTCCACGACCGACCGGAGCGGCTCCGCTGCCGCCGCCGCGCCCAGGAGCGGACCCGCGTCCGGCTCACCCCAGGCGCGCAGGCACTCCTGGAGGAGCCACAGGCCCATGATGTTGCGCAGATAGCGGACCGTGGAGTCGAGGCCGAGTTCATTGGTGAAGTTGGCCCGCCTGCTCGCCTCGGTCAGCACGGGGGAGTCGAGTTCCAGCCCCGCCAGCGACCAGGTGCCGGTGCAGATGTACGCGAAGCGTTCCCCGGCGGCGGCCGGGACCGCGACGACGGCGGACGCCGTGTCGTGCGAGGCGACCGTGGTCACGGGCACCGGACCGGTCAGCGCCGTCTCCTCCAGCACGGCGGGCAGCAGCGACCCGGCCGGGGTGCCCGGCAGCCGCAGCGGCGCGAAGAGACCGAGGTCGACACCGGTCCGGTCCGCCACCTCCCGCGACCAGCTCCGGGTACGGGGGTCGATCAACTGGGTCGTGGAGGCGTTGGTCAGCTCGGTGCCGCGTGTCCCGGTCAGCCAGTACGTGAACAGGTCCGGGATCAGCAACACCTGCTTCGCGGCACGGAGTTGTGCGCTGTGCCGGGCCGCGACGAGCTGGTAGAGCGTGTTGAACGGGGCGTGCTGGAGCCCCGTGCGGGCGTACAGCTCCGGCGGCGGGAGCCTCTCCCACACCCGCTCGGGGACGCCCTCGGTGCGGGTGTCCCGATAGTGCACGGGGTTGGCGAGGAGGGCGCCGTCGGCGTCCAGCAGGCCGTGGTCCACGGCCCAGGAGTCGATGCCGACCGAGTCGAGCCGGGCCAGACGTCCCGCCGCGCGCAGGCCGTCGAGGACACCGGCGTACAGCCCGAGCACGTCCCAGTGCAGCCCGGACGGCAGGCGCACCGGGCGGTTCGGGAAGCGGTGGGCCTCCGTGAGGCGGAGGGTGTCCGGGCCGACCCGGCCGACCATGACCCGGCCGCTGGAGGCACCGAGGTCGACCGCCGCGTACGCGTGTGCGGCGGTCACCGCAGGAACGCGGCCGCCACACCCGCGTCCACCGGGATGTGGGTACCCGTCGTGCGGGTCAGGTCCCCGCCGGTCAGCGCGAACACCGCGGCGGCCACGTGCTCGGGCAGGACCTCGCGGCCCAGCAGGGTGCGGCGGGCGTAGAAGGCGCCCAGCTCGTCCTCCGGGATGCCGTACGTCGCCGCGCGCCGGGCACCCCAGCCGCCCGCGAAGATGCCGGAGCCGCGCACCACACCGTCCGGGTTGACGCCGTTCACCCGGATGCCGTGTTTGCCCAGCTCCGCCGCCAGGAGGCGCACCTGATGGGCCTGGTCGGCCTTGGCCGCCGAGTAGGCGATGTTGTCCGGACCCGCGAACACCGCGTTCTTGGACGCGATGTAGACGATGTCGCCGCCGAGCCCCTGCTCCGTCATCACCCGTGCCGCCTCGCGGGACACCAGGAAGGAGCCGCGGGCCATGACGGCGTGCTGGAGGTCCCAGTCCCGTGCCGTCGTCTCCAGCAGCGGCCTGGACACGGAGAGCCCGGCGCAGTTGACGACCAGGTCCACCCCGCCGAAGGCCAGCACCGCCCGGCGGAACGCGGCGGCGATCTGCTCCTCGCTCGTCACGTCCACGGTGACCGCGACGGCCCGGTCGGCCCCGCCCAGCTCCTCGGCCACCGCCTCCGCGCCCTTGACGTCGGCCACCACCACACAGGCACCCTCGGCGGCCAGCCGGTGCGCGATCGCCCGGCCGATACCGGAACCGGCACCCGTCACCAGCGCGATCCGGGTAGCCAGCGGGCGCGGTCCTGGTATCCGGCGCAGCTTGGCCTCCTCCAGATCCCAGTACTCGATCCCGAACTTCTCCCGCTCCTCGATGGGCGCGTACGACGACACCGCCTCGGCCGCGCGCATCACGTTGACGGCGTTGCGGTAGAACGCGCCGGCGACCCGCGCCGTCTGCTTGTCCCGGCCGAAGGAGAACATGCCGACGCCCGGAATCAGCACGATCGCGGGGTCCGCGCCGCGCATCGCGGGGGAGCCGGGACCCGCGTGCCGGGCGTAGTAGGCCGCGTACTCCTCGCGGTAAGCGGTGTGCAACTCCCGCAGCCGCGAGCGCACTTCGTCCAGCGGGGCGGTCGGAGGCAGATCCAGGACGAGGGGGCGGATCTTCGTGCGCAGGAAGTGGTCCGGGCAGGAGGTGCCGAGCGCGGCCAGCCTCGGGTGCTCGGCGCGCGACAGGAACTCCAGGATCTCGGCGGAGTCGTCGAAGTGGCCGACCTGCGGCCGGTCCTGGGAGGCGAGCGCGCGGATCGTGGGGGCCAGGGCGGCCGCCCGCTCCCGACGTGTTTCCGGTGCCAACGGTGTGTACTCGGAGACGAGATGGCCGAAGGGCTCCGCCTTCCCGCGCGCGGCCAGGAAGGCTTCGGCGGTGCGGATGATGTGCAGGCTGTTGCGCTCGCACTCGGCGGAGGTGTCACCCCAGGCGGTGATGCCGTGCCCGCCCAGGATCACCCCGATCGCGCGCGGGTTGGCCTCCTTGACGCGGGCGATGTCGAGCCCGAGCTGAAAACCGGGCCGCCGCCACGGCACCCACACCACCTGCTCGCCGAAGCACTCGGCGGTCAGCTTCTCACCGTCCGCCGCGCAGGCGAGCGCGATACCGGAGTCCGGGTGCAGATGGTCCACATGGGCCGCGTCCACCAGGGCGTGCATGGCGGTGTCGATGGACGGCGCGGCACCGCCCTTGCCGTGCAGGCAGTAGTCGAAGGCCGCGACCATGTCGTCCTCGGCCTCGACTCCCGCGTAGACACCGGTCAGCGCGCGCAGCCGGTCCAGGCGCAGCACGGCCAGCCCCTCGGTCGTGAGGGTGCCGAGATCGCCGCCCGAGCCCTTGACCCACAGCAGCCCGACGTCGTCACCGGTCACCGGATCGACGGCCGTGCCCTTCGCGGAGGCGTTGCCGCCCGCGTAGTTGGTGTTGCGTGGGTCGGCGCCCAACCGGTGCGCCCGTGCCAGGAGTTCGTCCACCGCGTCGGCCTGCCGTGTCACGCGCCCCACCCCGCCTGCTCGCCGCCGATCCGTTCCGACACGATCCGTTCCGCCCAGCCCGAACGCCGGTAGGCGGCCATCGGATCGGGGTCGAGTCCCGCCTCCTCGCGCACCTCGGCGAGCAGCGGCCGTACGTCCGTGTTGAACGCGTCCATCAGGACCCCGTTGGCCGCGAGCACGTCACCGGTGCGCTGGGCGTGGGCCAGGGCCTCGGGATCGACCAACAGTGCTTTCGCGGTGGCCTCTTGGACGTTCATCACCGAACGGATGATCGCCGGGATCTTCGGCTCGATGTTGTGGCACTGGTCGAGCATGAAGGCCACGTCCGGGGTGAGCCCGCCCCCGCGCACCACCTCGTACATGATGCGGAAGAGCTGGAAGGGGTCGGCGGCGCCTGCCATCAAATCGTCGTCCGCGTAGAACCGGGAGTTGAGGTCGAACCCGCCGAGCCGTTCCGCGCGGAGCAGGCTGGCCACGATGAACTCGATGTTGGTGCCCGGCGCGTGGTGCCCGGTGTCGACCACCACCCGTGCCTTCGGGCCGAGTTGGAGACAGTGCGCGTAGGCGGTGCCCCAGTCCGGCACGTCGGTGGCGTAGAAGGCGGGCTCGAACAGCTTGTACTCCAGCAGCATCCGGTGGCCGTCGCCCAGCCGGTCGTACACCGTGCGCAGGGCCTCGGCGAGCCGGTCCTGGCGGGTCCGCAGATCGTCCTGGCCGGGGTAGTTGGTGCCGTCGGAGAACCAGAGCTTCAGGTCCCGCGACCCGGTCGCCTCCATGATCTCCACGCAGTCCAGCAGATGCCGGACCGCCTTGCGGCGCACCGCCGGGTCCGGGTTGGTGACCGAGCCCAGCCGGTAGTCGTCGTCCTGGAAGACGTTGGCGTTGACGGTGCCGATCCGCAGCCCCAACTTCGCGGCATGGGCGGCCAGTTCGCCGTAGTCGTCCACGCGGTCCCACGGGATGTGCAGGGCGACGGCCGGCGCCACGCCGGTGTGCGCGTGCACGCGGGCCGCGTCGTCCAGCTTCTCGAAGGGGGTGCGGGGTACGCCGGGCTGCGCGAAGACCTTGAAGCGCGTGCCGGAGTTCGCGTACGCCCAGGACGGGGTCTCGACCGTCTGGGCGCCCAGCGCCGCCTTCACGGCCTCCCGCGAGCGGGGCTCGTCCTTACTGGTCATCGCGCAGCCCTTCTGGAGGATGGGTGGTCAGCCGGTGAACCGGTGGGTGCCCGAGCCCGTGGCGAAGACGGCGCAGCCGTCCTCCCGGCGCAGCAGCCTGGCCGTGCCGCCGACGACTTGGGCCTTCTGGCGGCCCTCGGGTATCCACACCTCGGCGGTGGTGTTGGGCGGTACGGACACGGTGAGGCGGAACCCCTCCGCGCCCGTCGTCCAGTCGGTGGAGACGGGTCCGTACCCCGAGTCGAAGCGGGCGTGCGCCTCGGTCACCTCCCCGCCCGGCCGGGGCCGCACCAGGATCTTCCGGAAGCCGGGCGCGGCCGGCGCGATCCCGGCGAGGTGGGCGTACATCCACTCGCCGACCGAGCCGTACGCGTAGTGGTTGAAGGAGTTCATCCCGGCGTCCTGGAAGGTGCCGTCGGGCTCGATGGAGTCCCAGCGCTCCCACATCGTGGTGGCGCCCCGGTCGATCTGATAGCCCCAGCCGGGGTACGAGCGCTGGGCCAGCAGCCGGTGGGCGACCTCGGTGTGACCGGTGTCGGTGAGCAGGGGCAGGAGCCTCGGGGTGCCGAGGAAGCCGGTGGACAGATGCCCGTCCCGCGCCTCGATCAGCTCGACCAGCCGGGCGGCGGCGGGCGCGCGGTCGGCGTCGGCGAGGAGGTCCATGGAGAGCGCCAGGACGTACGCGGTCTGCGTGTCCCCCTTCACCCGCCCGCCCCCGGTGACGTACGCGGCCCGGAAGGCGTCCCGCACCCGGCCGAACAGCGTCCGGTACGGCTCCGGGTCCCGGTCCAGCGCCTCGGCCGCCCGCGCCACCAGATCGGCGCTGTGCGCGAAGTACGCGGTGCCGATGACGTCCTTCGGGGTCTCGTCCTGGAGGTTCAGCCAGTCCCCGTAGCCCTCGTCGGGCCGTAGGTAGCCGGTGCTGTGCGCCTTCAGATGGTCCAGCCACCTCACCATCGACGCCCAGGCGTGCTCCAGCACCCGCAGGTCCCCGTACATCCGGTACAGCGCCCACGGCACGGTCACCCCGGCGTCGCCCCAGCCCGCCGCGCCGGCGCCGACGTCCATCACGGGGGCCACGTTCGGGAAGGCGCCGTCCGCCGACTGGCCGTCGCGCAGGTCGTCCAGCCACTTGGTGAGGAAGCGCGCCGACTCCATGGTGTAGGCGGCCGTCGGCGCGAAGACGTTGATGTCACCGGTCCAGCCGAGCCGCTCGTCGCGGGCCGGGGTGTCCGTGGGGACCGAGAGGAAGTTGCCGCGCTGGCCCCAAGTGATGTTGCTGTGCAACTGGTTGAGCATGGGCACGTTGGTCTTGAAGGACAGGGTGAAGGGGGCCGAGGTGTGCAGCACCCGGCCGGTGACCGCGTCGAGCGGGGGCCTGCCAGGGAAGCCGGTCACCTCGACGTACCGGAAGCCGTGGAAGGTGAAGCGCGGCTCGAAGGTCTCGGTGCCGCCGCCCTTGAGGACGTAGCGGTCCGTGGCCCGAGCCGTGCGCAGGTTCGCCGTGTACAGCGTGCCGTCGGGGTTCAGTACCTCGGCGTGGCGCAGCCGTACCGAGGTGCCCGGCTCGCCCCGGACGCGCAGGCGGACCGCGCCCACCATGTTCTGGCCCAGGTCGAAGACGAAGACGCCGGGTTTCGGCTCGGTGACCTTCTTCGCGGCGACCTCGCGCTCGACCCGGACGGGGCCGTCGACCTGGGCGACCAGCCTCGCCGCCACCTTGTCGGCCTCGTCCACGGGCGTCCAGCCGGTGTCGTCGAAGCCGGCCCGTGTCCAGCCCGGTGTCTCCCGGCGGGCGTCGTACTCCTCGCCGGAGATCAGGTCCGCGCTCGTGACCGGCCCGGTGGCCGCGCGCCAGCGGGAGTCCGAGAGCACCAGGTCCGTCGAGCCGTCGGTGTAGGTGATCTCCAACTGGCCGATAAAGGCCGGGCGTTCGCCGTACTGGTGCGGTCCGAACCAGGCGATGTTGCCCGCGTACCAGCCCGCCGCGAGGGTCACGGCGAGGGCGTTGACGCCGGAGGTGAGCTGCGCGGTGACGTCGTGGGTCTGGTACTGGACACGCTCGCGGTAGTCGGTCCAGCCGGGCGCGAGGCGGTCCTCGCCCACGCGGGCGCCGTTGAGGTGGGCGTCGTAGAGGCCGAGCGCGGAGGAGTACAGGCGCGCCCGTGCGACGGTCTTCCCGGCGGGGACGCGGAACTCGTGGCGCAACTGCGCGGCGGGGGACCAGGCCGGGGTCACCTTGCCCCAAGGGCCCTGCCCCCAGGGGGCGACGACCTTGGCGGCCGACCACGTGCTGTCGTCGTAGCCGGCCGAACGCCAGTCACCCGTGGGCTCCTTGGCCACCGTCCTCCAGGACGCGTCGGTCACGACGGTGTGCACACCGGACGCGGTGGTCAGCTCGACCAGACCGAGCAGACCCGCCGGTCCTTCACTGGCGTTGGTCGCGGCCACCGCGAACACGGCCGTACCCGCATCCAGTTGAGCCTCCACCACGACCGGACGCTTCCAGTTCTCCGCCGGGCCGTCCGGCTCGGTGTGCGCCAGGGGTACGCCGTTCACATGGGCGGTGAAGCCGTCGTCGGCCGTCATGACCAGGCGGGCCCGTGTCACCCCGGCCGGGACCTCGACCCGGCCCCGGAACCAGCGGGTCGCGGCCGGGGCGCTGCTCGCGGGATCGCCCTCGGGGAACCAGATCCAGGAGGCGCCCTCCAGGGAAGGTGCCCCGACAACACTGCCCGGAGCGGCTATCCAGCGGGCCGTCCAGTCGGAGGCTGCCGTGAGGCCCGTCTCCCACCAGGCCGGCTCGCTCCACGCGCCCACCTGACCGGCACCGTCCCAGACGCGCACCTGCCAGTGATAGCGCGTGCGCGCCTTCAACTCCGGCCCCGCGTAAGGGACCAGGACCGAGTCGGCGGACTTCACCCGGCCGCTGTCCCACACGTCCGGCGCGGTCAGGCGGTCCGGACGGGTGGCGACCCGGACCTGATAGGCGGTCTGCGTCCGGTCGTGCCCCTCGGCGGTCATCGGCCAACTGAGCCTTGGCCGGGGCGTGTCGATGCCCAGGGGGTTGCGCACGTATTCCACGGTCGGCCGGGAGACCCGGAGGGTGGGGTGCCCGGCGCGCGGTGCGGCGGCCAGGGCCCCGGGGGCGCCCGGGGCCAGGGTGGCGGCGAGGGCGGTCCCGGCGGTGGTGCCCAACAGTCGTCTTCTGCTGATCACGGTCGGCTCCGTAACGACTCGGCGATGAATCGTTTCACAGAAGGCGAAGCTAGGGGTGCTCGCGAGTCCCGTCAAGGGCACCTGCTGCCCTCCGTCCTTTTCAAGTCCCGCCCATTGACTCGGTAGTTGGGCCGGGTTTAGCTTCCCTGCAATTCCCTGAAACCTTTCACGACCGACCGATCGGTGTGACCCATGCCGGAGCCCCCCATGCCGGAGCCCCCCGTCCTGGCCGCGCAGGGCCTGAGCAAGTCCTTCGGTGCCGTGCGCGCCCTGCGGAACGTCTCCCTGGAGCTGTACGCCGGCCAGGCCCACGCCCTCGCGGGCGAGAACGGCGCCGGGAAGTCGACCCTGATCAAGACCCTCGCCGGGGTGCACCGGCCCGACGCCGGATCACTGTCGCTGCGCGGCGAGCCGGTCGTCCTGCACGGCCCGGCCGACGCCCGCGACGCCGGGGTGGCCGTCATCCACCAGGAGCCGACGCTCTTTCCCGACCTGTCCGTGGCCGAGAACATCTTCATGGGCCGCCAGCCCCGCCGCTCCCTGCGGCGCGTGGACCACCGGGCCATGAACGCGGCCGCCGGGGCGCTCTTCGCCCGTCTCGCCGTCGGACTCGACCCCGAGCGGCCCGCGCGCGGCCTCTCCATCGCGGACCAGCAGCTCGTGGAGACGGCCAAGGCGCTCTCCTTCGACGCCCGCGTGCTCATCATGGACGAGCCGACCGCCGCCCTCACCGGCAGCGAGGTGGCCCGCCTCTTCGGTGTCGTCCGCGCCCTGCGCGACCAGGGCTGCGCGATCCTGTTCGTCTCGCACCGGCTGGAGGAGATCTTCGGTCTCTGCGGGCACGTCACCACGCTGCGGGACGGCGAGGTGGTCGCCTCCGAGCCGGTCGCCGACCTCACCGAGGACACCCTGGTCCGCCGCATGGTCGGCCGGGACCTCGGCGAGCTGTACCCGAGGCAACCGGCCGAGCCCGGTGAAGTGGCGCTCAGCGTGCGGAGGTTGACTCGCGAGGGCGTCTTCACCGATGTGTCCTTCGATGTGCGCGGCGGAGAGATCGTCGGCCTCGCCGGACTGGTCGGCGCCGGGCGCAGCGAGGTCGCGCGGGCCGTCTTCGGCGTCGACAAGTGGGACGCCGGGACCGCCGAGGTCTGCGGCCGGCCGCTCACCAACGGCTCCCCGAGCGCCGCCATGGCCGCCGGGCTGGTCCTGGTGCCGGAGGACCGGCGCGCCCAAGGGCTGGTGATGGACATGTCCATCGAGCGCAACATCGGCCTGACCGGCCTGCGTTCGACCGTACGGGCCGGTCTGGTGGACCGGGGTGCGGAGCGCGGCCGGGCGCTGGACTGGGCGGTCCGGCTGAAGGTCAAGTACGCGCGGATCGCGGACGCCGTGGGCACCCTGTCCGGCGGCAACCAGCAGAAGGTGGTCCTCGCCAAGTGGCTCGCCACCGGGCCCCGGGTGCTGATCGTGGACGAGCCGACCCGGGGCATCGACATCGGTACCAAGGCCGAGGTGCACCGGCTGCTGTCCGGGCTCGCCGCGGACGGGGTCGCGGTGCTGATGATCTCCTCCGACCTGCCGGAGATCCTCGGCATGGCCGACCGGGTCCTCGTCATGCACGAGGGCCGGCTCACCGCCGAGCTGCCCCGCGCCGACGCCACCGAGGAATCCGTCCTGGCGGCGGCCACGGGGAGGGCGCGATGACCGTCACCGGCCGCACCCCCGCGCCCACCGTCGAGCCGGGCACGGCGGCGGAGACCCGGCTGCTGGACCGGGTGTTCAGGCTCCGCGAACTCGCCATCCTGGCCGTCCTGCTGGTGATGGTCGCCGTCACCCAGGCGGACAACCCGGAGTTCCTCTCCGCGCAGGGCGTCAAGGACCTGCTGCTCAACGCGACGATCCTGGTGCTGGTCGCCTCCGGTCAGGCGCTGGTGGTCATCACCCGCAACGTCGACCTGTCCGTCGGCTCCGTGCTGGGCCTGACCGCCTTCGCCGCCGGGGACTTCCTCCAGGGCGGCGGCAACGCACTGGTCGCGGTCCTGCTGGCCGTCGCCCTCGGCATCGGGTGCGGGCTGCTGAACGGCGCTCTCGTCAGTCTCGGCCGGGTCCCGGCCCTCGTCGTCACCCTGGGCACGCTGTACATCGTCCGGGGCGCCGACTCCATCTGGGTCGGCTCCCGCCAGATCACCGCCTCCGACCTGCCCGACGCCTTCACCGACTTCGGCTCCGGGGGCCTGTCCGCCGTTCCCTACCTCGCCCTGATCGCCCTCGCCGTGCTCGTCGCCACCGCCTACTACCTGCGCAACTTCGGCGGCGGCCGCGAACTGTACGCGCTCGGCTCCCACCCGGAGGCGGCACGGCTCGCCGGCATCCCCGTACGCCGCCGCGTCCTGGCCGCCTACGTCGCCTGCGGGGCCCTCACCGGACTCGCCGGGGCGCTCTACCTGGCGCGCTTCGGCAACGTCGACAGCTCCACCGGCAGCGGCTACGAACTCACCGTCGTCAGCGCCGTGGTGGTCGGGGGAGTCGCCTTCACCGGCGGCTCGGGGAGCGTGTACGGCGCGGCGCTCGGCGCGCTGCTGCTCACCACCGTGGGCAGCGTGCTCCCCGCGCTCGGCGCCAGCTCCGTATGGGTGCTCGCCATCAACGGGGTCCTGCTCGTGCTCGCCATCGCCGTCGACCGGATCGTGGCGCTGCGCGTCGCCCGCGCCCTGAAGAAACGGTCCGCGCCGCACCGGAGGGACCTCCGCCATGACTGACTCGGCCCTCGTACGCGCCGTCCGCTGGGACACGGTCGTCGGCGCCCTGCTGCTCGTCCTGCTCCTGCTGTCCTTCGCCTTCGTGGACGGCTTCGGCAACGCCCTCAACCTGTCGTTCCTGATCGGCAGCACCCTGCCGGTCGCGCTGATCGCGCTGCCGATGACGCTGCTCGTGGTCTCCGGGGAGATCGACCTCTCGGTGGCCTCCACCGCCGGGCTGTCCGGGGCGGTGATGGGCGCGCTGTGGAACGCGGGAATGGCGATCGAGACGATCATCCCGCTGTGCCTGCTGCTCGGGGTGGTCTGCGGGCTGGTCAACGGGCTGCTGGTGACCCGGCTCGGGCTGCCGTCCCTGGCCGTCACCATCGGCACCATGGCCGCCTACCGGGGCATCGCGCAGATCGTCCTCGGCTCCGACGCGGTCACCGACTTCCCCGGCCGGTACCTCGACTTCGCGGCGGGCCGCATCGGCGGCAGCTTCGTCCCGTACGCCCTGCCGCCCTTCCTGGTGCTGCTCGCCGTCGCCGTCCTCGTCCTGCACGCCACCCCCTTCGGGCGGTCCCTGTTCGCCATTGGGGCCAACGAGGAGGCGGCCCGGTTCGCCGGCATCAGGGTCAAGCGGCACAAGCTGTGGCTGTTCACCGCCACCGGGCTGCTGGCGTCCGCCACCGGCATCTTCTGGGCCCTGCACTACGCCAGCGCCCGCTACGACAACGCCACCGGGCTCGAACTCTCCGTCGTCGCCGCCGTGCTGCTCGGCGGCATCAGCTTCGACGGCGGCCGGGGCACCCTCGGCGGCGCCGTCGCCGGGGTCTTCCTGCTCGGCGCCCTGCAGAACGTGATGAGCCTGCTCAACGTCTCCGCGCAGTCGCAGATCGTCGTCACCGGCATCCTGCTCGTCGCCTCGGTACTCGGCCCGCGCCTCGCCCGCCGGATCGCCGCCGCCCGCACCGCACGGGCTGTGCGCGCCGCCACCGCCCTGCCGCACGCCTCCTGAAGGGACCCACCCGCGATGCCCACCCCAGCCCTCCGCCCGGCGTGCGCCGCGCTCGCCGCCGCCGTCTCGCTCGCCCTCGCCCTGACCGCCTGCGGCGGCACCACCAAGAAGTCCGTGGCGGACGACGACGCCGGCGCCCACGCCTCCCACGCCAAGGCCGACCCGCACGCCCCCACCAAGAAGGGCCTCACCGTCGCCTTCCTGCCCAAGCAGGTCAACAACCCGTACTTCACGGTCGCCGACAAGGGCGGCGAGCAGGCCCTGAAGCAACTCGGCTCCTCCTACAAGGAGGTCGGCCCGAACAGCGCCACCGACACCTCCGGCCAGGTCTCCTACGTCAACACCCTCACCCAGCAGCAGGTCGACGGCATCGCGGTGTCCGCGCAGGACCCCGGCGCCCTGTGCACGGCGCTCAAGCAGGCCATGAAGAACGGCATCAAGGTCGTCACCTACGACTCCGACACCAACACCGGGTGCCGCGACGTGTTCGTGTCCCAGGCCGGCGCCGAGGCCCTCGGCCGCTCCCAGGTCCAGCTCCTCGGCAGACAGCTCGGCTACAAGGGGGAGATCGCGATCCTCTCCGCCGCGCAGACCGCCACCAACCAGAACACCTGGATCGGCTTCATGAAGGACGAGCTGAAGAAGCCCCGGTACAAGGACATGAAGCTGGTCACCACCGCCTACGGCAACGACGACGCCCAGCAGTCCTTCCAGCAGACCCAGGGCCTTCTCCAGGAACACCCGAGGCTGGCCGGGATCATCTCCCCGACCACCGTCGGCATCAAGGCCGCCGCCCAGTACCTCTCCGGCTCCAAGTACAAGGGGAAGGTCCGCCTGACCGGCCTCGGTACCCCGGACGACATGCGCCGCTACGTCAAGAACGGCACCGTCGACGCCTTCGAACTCTGGGACCCCGCCAAGCTCGGCGCCCTGGCCGCGCACGCCTCCGTAGCCCTCTCCTCCGGGCAGATCACCGGGCGGCGCGGCGAGACATTCGAGGCGGGGAGCCTGGGCACCTTCACCCTCGGGGACAAGGGCGTCATCGACCTCGGCGCACCCACCGTCTTCGACCGGGACAACATCGACCGGTACAGGTTCTGACCCGGCATAGGCTGGGTGCGGGGTGGGGACGGCGGAACGGAGCAGGGCGCGCATGGCAGGCAGAGTCGGCATCAAGGACGTGGCCCGGCACGCGGGGGTCTCGGTGGGCACCGTCTCCAACGTCATCAACCGCCCCGACTCGGTCACCGAGGAGACCCGGCTGCGC
The DNA here is from genome assembly GCF_004328625.1 of Streptomyces seoulensis. Classification (NCBI taxonomy): domain Bacteria; kingdom Bacillati; phylum Actinomycetota; class Actinomycetes; order Kitasatosporales; family Streptomycetaceae; genus Streptomyces; species Streptomyces seoulensis. The sequence goes on along the minus strand of NZ_CP032229.1, from coordinate 425,035 downwards.
GTCCAGGCCGTCATCGACCGGCTGGGCTATGTACGCAGCGAGAGCGCACGCCAACTGCGGGCCGGACGCAGCCGGATCATCTCGCTGCTCGTCCTCGACATGGGCAACCCCTTCTTCGTGGACGTGGCCCGGGGCGCCGAACGGGCCGCGCGGGAGGCGGGGATCGGCGTCATGGTCTGCAACAGCGGCCAGAGCCCCGCCGAGGAGGCCGAGTACCTCTCCCTCTTCGCCGAACACCGGGTGCGCGGCGTGCTGTTGACCCCGACCGACGCCACGGGCCGCAACATCGACGCCTTCCGGCGCCACCGCATCCCGTTCGTCCTGGTCGACCGGGTGGCCGAGGGCACCACCGAGTGCTCGGTCTCCGTGGACGACGTGGCGGGCGGCGCCCTCGCCGTGCGCCACCTCGTGGACACCGGGCACCGCTCGATCGCCTACGTCAGCGGGCCGACCCAGCTCAAACAGGTCAGGGACCGCCGCGAGGGCGCCCATCTCGCGCTCGTCCAGGCCGGGTTGGGCCCTGAGGTGCTGCGCGAACTGCCCACCGAACGCCTGGACGTGGCCGCCGGCCGCGACGCGGGCGCCCGCCTTCTGGGCCTCGCCGAGCGCCCCACGGCGGTGTTCTGCGCCAACGACCTGCTCGCCCTCGGCGTCCTCCAGGCCCTCTACGCGGCGGGCGTCAAGGTCCCCCAGGACATGGCGATCGTCGGCTACGACGACATCGAGTTCGCCGCCGCCTCGGCGGTCCCGCTCACCTCGGTACGCCAGCCCGCAGTCACGATGGGCGCGCTGGCGACCGAACTCCTGCTGGAGGAGACGGAGTCGGAGAACACCGGAGGACACGTACACCGCCGGGTCGTGCTCCGACCGGAGCTGGTGGTCCGGGGATCGAGCCTGGTGGCGCGCTGAAGGGTCAGCCCGCGTAGTCCGGCAGCACCAGGCCGGCGTGGGCGGCGCGGCCCTCCTCGCCGTTGAGGGCGGCGGCGTCCTGGAGAGCCGCGTTGCGGGCGTCCAGCATCTCCCGCGTGGTGGGGGTGATGAAGGTGCCCCCGGCGGTGGCGAGGGCCTGGTTGGCCTCCACGAAGTCCCGGGTGATCCGCTCGTACGCGGTGAACGCCTCGGTGTGGTCGGCCCGCGTGGCCAGCTCACCGGCGAGGACGTAGGCGCCGACCCAGTAGGCGAGGGCGGGGCCGGCGATGCTGGCGCCGGAGATGAGGACGGTGCGGGGGGTGGATCGGGTCACGGCGGGGTCCTTCCGGACAGGTGGGCGAAGATGCGTACCTTAGGTATCCTTTTGGAAGGCATGGGAGACTCCCGGGGTCCTTCCTGTCTGGAGGATATAGATACCTAACTAAGGTATGCAAATGGAGTGCGATGTGAACCCAGAGACCCCCGACGCCCCGTCGGCCGACGTGCTCGCGGTGGTGCCCCGTCTGGCCCAGCTGAGCAACGCCGTCAACCGGGGCCGGCTCGCCGAGCGCGCTGCCGAGGCGGCCGGGCTCGCGCTGGACCGGCCCGCGGTCGGGGTCCTGGTGACCCTCCATGTGGCGGACCGCCCGCTGCGGATCGGTGAGATCGCGGAGCGGATGCAGGTCGTGGGCCCGCACGTCACCCGCCAGGTCCAGGCCCTCGAACGGCGCGGCCTCGTCCACCGCGTCGCCGACCCCCACGACCGCCGCGCCAGCCTCATCGAGCCCACCCAGCAGGGGGCCCAGGCGGCGAACCGCTACGCCGGCTCACTGGTCGGGTGGTTCGCCGAGGCGATCGCGGGCTGGACGGACGAGGAGCGGGCCGATCTGGGGCGGCTGTTGGGGCGGCTGGTGGACGATGTCACGGCGCATCTGGGGCGGTTGGAGGAGGGGTGAGGGTGCGCGTCCGGCGGCGGCGCAGCGCCTCCGCGCGCGCGTGCCGGGCGCTGGTTCGTGCAGCTGGGGATGAGTAGGTCCGTTGTCAGTGGGGTGTGTCAGAGTGCGGGCATGCTCGAGATCGTGGTGAAGGCGGAGAACCGGGAGCGGCTCGTCCGCGTGTCCGCCGAGGAGTTGGCCGTGCTGGTTCGGCGTATCGGTGGTGACGGTGACCGGTTCCTGGTGGTGCAGCGGATACCCGACCTGCCCGACGTCTTCGCCCAGGTCTGGCACCAGGCCGGCGGTGACTACACGGTGGAGTACCGCGACGGGTCCGCCGACCGGCACTTCCAGGCGATGGCCGACGGGCCCGAAGCCGTGATCGCGGCGATGACCGGCTGGGTGCGCCAGGAGGCCGGCTGGGGCGGTGCTCTGGCCTGGTCGCCGCTGGACATGGGCCCCGCCCGGGAAGTGCCTCCGCTCGACCTCGATGAGGACGAGCGCGGGGAGCTGGAGGGGCGCGTCCGTGAGGTGCTGGTCGCCGGCTACGTCTCCCGCGCCGAACTTGCCGAACTCGCGGAGGAGTACCTGGTCGCCGGTGACCGCCGACCCGTTTCGCGGGGGCAGGCGGAGGTGCTGGCCGACCGGTTGTGGCTGGAGCGGGTCGCGGAGCAGGCCGGGTGGCGGGGCGAGACCGATCCCGAACGGCTCACCCGTGCGTTCACCGCCCTGCGGGAGGCCGGTATCACGGCCCGTGAGAACTTCACCTGCTGCCGCGGCTGTGGCCAGGCCGAGATCGGCGGTGAGGGCGAGCCCGATGCGCGCGGCTACGTCTACTTCCACGACCAGTGCACGGATTCCGCCGCGGCCGGCCACGGGCTGACGCTCCTCTACGGCGGCTTCGACAACTCGTCCGAGACCACCGCGGCCGTCGGCGAGGAGGTCGTGGCCGCCCTGGAAGCCGTCGGCCTCCACGCCGAGTGGGACCGTGATCCCGGCCGGGCGATCACCGTCACCCCACTGGACTGGCGCCGTCGCCTGGTCGGCTGAAGCGGGTCGACGATCCCGTCCGCGAGCCTCGGCGTGGATCAACTGGACGGTGCATCCGGGTCCCAGTCCAGGAGCTGGTCGAAGAGGCGGCGGTCGCCGTCGCTCTTGAGGGAGTCCACCGGGATGCGGCCGTGCAGGGCCAGGACCAGCTCGGCGGCGGTGCCCAGGAGGGAGGCGTCGGCCGAAGCGGCGGTGTCGGGGAGGCGGGGCCGCCCGTGCTCCGCCGGGGGAGAGGGTGAGGCGCCAGGAACTGCCCTCCACGGCTTGGTAGTCGACCGTGGCCGGCTGGTGGGGCCACGGGCTTGTCGTCGCGCAGCAGGTGGACAGGAACTCGTCGACGCCGTCGAGGGCCACCTCCGTGGGCAGGGGCTGCGGGGCGCCCGCCGTGAGCTGGGCGTCGTAGGTGTGTACCGCGATCTCCTGGAGCTGGTGGCGGGCGGCGGCGCCCACTGTCTGCGGTGACTGCGAGGTCTCCCACCAGGTCCAGCATGCGATCCGGGCCGGAGTCCCGCAGCGCGTCCAGTAGTTGACGCGCCGATCCGGCCCACCAGTCCAGCAGGGCCTCCCGCAGCACCGAGGAGACGTACCAGACCCTCGTCGGAAGCCTCCGGGTGGGTGAGGTGGCGACCAATACCGGTCGGTCCTCGTTGGTCAGGCAGACGAGAGGAGTCCGCCATGCCCACCACCGATCTGGACCCCCGCTACAGCTCCGCCATCCACCCCCGTCCCGGTGCCGAGAACGTCACCCCCACCCCCTGGCCGGAGGCCCAGCGCCGCCTGGAGGAGGCGGAGATCTTCTGGGTGTCCACCGTGCGGCCCGACGGCAGGCTGCACGTCACCCCGGTCATCGCCGCCTGGCACGAGGGGGTGCTGTATTTCTCCACCGGGCCGGAGGAGCAGAAGGCGAAGAACCTCGCGCACAACGCGCACTGCGCGCTGACCACCGGGCGGAACTCCCTCACCGAGGGGCTCGATCTCATCGTCGAGGGGAGGGCGGAGCAGGTCTCCGACCCGGCCAAGGTGGAGGAGGTGATCGCGGCCTACGAGGCGAAGTACGGGGCGCACATCACGTCGCCCGAGGGCACCTTCCACGGGATCTCGGACGCGTTCCGCACCGGGCGGGCCGTGGTGTTCGCGGTGGAGCCCGGTACGGCGTACGGGTTCGGGCGGGAGGGCGGTCTCTTCACCCACACCCGGTGGGCGTTCTGAGCCTTACGACAGACGGTCCAGCCACTCCCGCAGGAGTCGCCGCTCCGCCCCGCTGAGGACGGTCTGCTCGGGCAGGGCGGCGCGCAGGGCGCGGGCCGCCCCCGCCGGACCGGTGTCCCGTACCGCCGGCTCCGGGTCGGTCACGGCGTTGGTCATGGCGTCCCGGAGGATGCTCAGCAGGGCGGGGTTCCGGGCCTCCTCGGGCAGGGACAGCCAGGTCAGGGCCGCACCCCGCGCCGTGGCGTGGATGATCTGCACCGCGAGGTCCTCGTCCACCCGGAGCCAGCCGCCGAGGGCGAGCCGGTGCACCCGCTCCTTCAGCATCCGCATCCCGGTCCGGAAGGCCGCCGACGCGGCCCGGCTGGGCTCGCCGTACATCAGGGCGTACAGCGCGGGGTTGTCCACGGCGAACTCCACCGCCAGGTCCCACCCCGCGCGCAGCCCCTCGACCGGGTCCTCCGGCTCCGGGGCCCCGTGCTTGGTGGCGAGGAACGCGTGGAAACCGTGCTCGGCCACCGCGTCCAGCAGGCCCTCCTTGTCACCGAAGAGGCGGTAGATCGCCGGGGGTTGCAGCCCGGCCGCGGCCGCGACGGCACGCGTCGTCACCGCCTCCCGGCCCTCCCGCTCCAGCAGCCCGATCGCCGCCTCGACGACCCGCTGCCGCGTCACCTCCCGACCCGCGGCCTCACCGGTCGCCGTCTCCTCAGGGGCTCCACTCTGCATGTTCCAACGATACCCGCCGAGCGGTAACCCCGAAAATATCAGTGTTACCGTATAGATGATTCCAGCGGAAACAGTGAATCGGAAACACGAGAAGGAGAACCCGTGATCATCGTTACCGGCGCCACCGGCCAACTGGGCCGCCAGATCGTCGAGCACCTCCTGCGCCGCGTCCCCGCCGACCGCGTCGGCGTCAGCGTCCGCGACCCGGAGAAGGCCGAGGACCTCGCCGCGCGGGGCGTCCGGGTGCGCGAGGGCGGCTTCACCGACCCCGCCGGCCTCGCCCACGCCTTCGAGGGCGCCGCCCAGGTGCTGATCGTCTCCGTCGACCAGTTCGGCGAGGAAGCCGTCCAGCGGCACCGGACCGCGATCGAGGTGGCCGTGAAGGCGGGCGCCCGGCGCGTGCTGTACACCAGCCACATGGGCGCGAGCCCCGACTCGCACTTCCAGGCGTGCCGCGACCACGCCGCCACCGAGGAGATCCTGCGGACCTGCGGAGTCCCGTACACCGCGCTGCGCAACGGCTTCTACGCCGCGAGCGCCCTCCAGTTCCTCGGCCCCGCCGTCGGCTCGGGACAGGTCGCGCTCCCCGAGGACGGCCCGGTGAGCTGGACCGCCCACGCCGACCTCGCCGAGGGCGCCGCCGCGATCCTGGCCGACGAGGGGCGTTACGACGGCCCCACCCCGCCCCTCACCGCCACCCGGTCCCTCACCTTCGCGGACCTCGCCGCCCTCGCCACCGGCATCACCGGCCGCCCGTTCACCCGCACCACCGTGCCGGACGACGCGTTCCGGCGGCACCTGGCGGAGGCCGGGCTCCCCGCCGACCGGGTGGACGGTCTGCTGGGCGTCTTCACCGCCGCCCGCGCCGGCGAGTTCGCCGCCCAGGACCCGGCCCTCGCCACCCTGATCGGCCGCGCCCCCGTCGGCATGGAGGAGGTGCTACGCGAGCAACTCGCCTGATACGGGCAGCACATGGTCGCCGACCCGGTCCGTACTCAGGCACAGCGAGCAGACCACGGCGTCATGGGTGGCGCACGCCGTCACGTCGGGCCGCTCGTACGCCTGGTGGCAGACATGGCAGTCGTACACCGTGCCGCTCGGGTTGCCGTCCGCGTCCAGCAGGGGCTCCGGGATGCCGTCGTCCGTGCGCCGCAGGTAGTACCGGCCCCGGGTCGCCACGGCCGTCAGCGGGGTGAGGGCGAAGGCGATGACGGCGGCGGCGACGGGGGAGTACGGCTGGAGGGTGTCGCCGAAGGCGTGGAAGTACATCGCGATGGACAGCCCGGACGCGGCGACGAAGGACACCACGCCCACCGGGTTGACCGCGTACAGCATGCCCCGGCGGAACTCCGGTGCGAGCGGGGAGAGTTTCAACAGGTACTTGTTGACGCCGATGTCGGTGGCCACGGTGACGACCCACGCGATGGCGCAGTTGGAGTAGAAGCCCAGGATGCCGTTGAGGAAGCTGAACATGTCGGCCTCCATCAGGGCGAGCGCGAAGCCCAGGTTGACCAGCACGAACACCATGCGGCCGGGATAGCGCCCGGTGAGCCGGGTGAAGGAGTTGGTCCAGGCGAGCGAGCCGGAGTAGGCGTTGGTCACATTGATCTTGATCTGGCTGATCACCACCAGCACCACCGCCAGCGGCACCACCAGCCAGGACGGCAGCATCGCGTCGAAGGCGCCCTTGAACTGCTGGATGGGCTCGGGCGCGACCGAGGGACCGACCGAGGCCAGGATGTAGACGGCGAGGAAGACACCGATCGCCTGCTTCAGCGCGCCGAGCACCACCCAGCCCGGCCCGGCCATCACCACGGCCGTCCACCAACGGCCCTTGTTCGCCTCGGTCTTGGGCGGCATGAAGCGCAAGTAGTCGATCTGCTCGCCGATCTGCGCGATGAGGGAGAGGCAGACGCCCGCGCCGAGGAGCACGGAGGCGGTGTTCACGCCGCCGTCGCCGTCGGTGCCCGCGTAGGAGAGGAAGCGGTCGACCGTGCCCGGGTCGGTGGCGATCAGATACACCAGCGGCCCCACCATCAGCACCAGCCACACCGGTGTCGTCCACACCTGGAGCTTGCTCAGCGCCTTCATGCCGTAGATCACCAGCGGGATCACCATCAGCGTGGAGACCAAGTAGCCGATCCACAAGGGGAGTCCGAGCCCGAGCCGGAGGCCTTGGGCCATGATCGAGCCTTCGAGGGCGAAGAAGATGAAGGTGAAGCTGGCGAAGATGACGCTGGTCAGCACCGAGCCGTAGTAGCCGAAGCCGGAGCCGCGCGTGATCAGGTCCAGGTCGATGTTGTAGCGGGCGCCGTAGTAGGCGAGCGGGAAGCCGGTGACGAAGATGACCACGGCGGCCACCGCGATCGCCACCAGCGCGTTGCCGGTGCCGTGGGCCAGTCCGATGCCGGCGCCGATCGAGAAGTCCGCCATGTACGCGATGCCGCCGAGCGCCGTGGTGGCCACGACCATCGGGGTCCAGCGGCGGTAACTCCGGGGCGCGTAGCGGAGGGTGTAGTCCTCCAGCGTCTCCTTGGTCGCCTGGCTGGTGGCCGGTGTCGCCGGGCCCTCAGCCGTCTCTGTGGTCGGTCGTGACTCTGTCGCGCTCATGCCACGCCTCTCTCCGTACGGGTGCCGGGGGAGCCCCGTCCGGCAGCACTGCCGGACGGAGGCCGGCGCGCCAGGCTACGAAGCGTGTGTTTCCCCCGGGTCCCGCCCGAGGTGAACGGCCCGTTACACGGCGCGGCCCGTCGGTGCCGCCGTCCACGACGGGGGCCTGACCCGGCGGCGAGATCGGCGGGCGTGCGCTCGCCCGGCGGGGGCACCGGAAAGGCACCGCACCTTCACAGGGGCCGCCCGCTGGGCGAAGGCGCGGCGGGCACCCGTACAGGGCTGTCTGCCGGGGAGGAGCCCCCACCGTGGCCATCGTCGCAATTCTGCTGCTGCCGGTCGTGACCATGCTGCTGTACGGCATGGACCGCACCGAGGACTGGCTGGCACGCGGACCCAAACCGCCACGCCACGCCAGGGGCCGCCATCTGCGCCTGATCCCGGGCGGCCGGCAGCGGACGGCGGCCCCGGCCGGCCAGGGCGAGGCCGGGACCGAGGCCGCGTAGCTCCTCAGCCGCGAGGGGCGCTGATCCGCTCCGGCTCGATGACATAGATCACGCGCACCTGGTCCCGCCCGCCGAACCACGGGTAGGGACCGCCGAGGTACCGCTGCGCGAGCGCCTCGATGTGATCGACCGCACCCTCGGTGGTCACCTTCACCACCCGGCCGCGGATCTGCGTGTACGACGACGGGTCGGCGGGGTCGGCGACCGCGACGGCCACCCGGGGGTCACGCGCGATGTTCCGGGTCTTCTGATGGGACTCCACGCTGTTGATCAGGACGTGCTCGCCGTCGGTGTCCACCCAGGTCTGGGTGAGCTGAGGGGAGCCGTCGGGCATCGTCGTGGCGATGTAGCAGGTGGCGGCGCGGCGCAGCAGCGCGAGCAGATCGTCGCCGAGGGGTGCGGGCACGGGGAGATCTCCGGTAGGTCGGGGGGCGATCGGGTGAAGAAACACAGGTGTGTCCGAGGGCGCTCAGGGTAACCGGGTTCGTGTAGGACCCATGTGATAGCTGGTCAGAGGGAGAACCCGAGATGCTGATGGCCCACCCCGCCGTGCTGCAGAACCTGATCGAGCAGTATGACGCGCTGTGCGTCCTGCGGGCCCAGGAGGGCAGCGCCGAAGTGCAGCGGCGGATGGACGACATCGCCTACACCCTCTGTGTCGTCACCGGCACCCGCGACATCGACGCGGCCCTGATCGCCGCCCGTCACCGGCTGCCGGGCGCACAGCCCGAGGACGACTCCCTGCTGTCCGGCGAGCAGTCCCAGGACGAGTCCCTGCTGCCCGCCTGACCCCTTCTCCGCACCCAGCGCGGTCGGCCCGTCAAGAGGGCGATTTCACCTGCGTGTGGTGAATATGTGCGGAAATCTGTCGGGCGTTGCATGCAGCCGGTGGATGCGAGACCGTTGTCGTCGGTAAACGTTCTCGATCGACAGAGAGGTGGTGGAGCGCACGCTCGCGCTCCCCGACTGTGACTTCTTCTCCGGGTACACCCGATAGTCCGCAGGCCGGTGGTGTCGACGTCGACACGGCGTGGAACAACGCCCCCTGCCCCGTGCTGGTGGTCGACGCCGACGGGACCCTGATCGAGACGAATGAGGCGGCACGCCGCCTGATACCGCTTGTGCCGGGGGACTCCATCACGGCGACGGCGATGCCCGCGTGGCTGGCCGCCGCCGACCGCACGCTGCGTCTGGCGGGTACGCCGGTGCAGGCCGTCTCGGGCGAGGTGGCCGGCCGGAGCTTCGAGGCGCACCCCTCCGCCTGCGACGACGGCATCGTGGTGTGGTGGCTGCTGGAGGACACCGACCGCCGTCTCGCCGAGCAGGCGCTGCGCGGCGAACGGGAGCGTGCCGCCCTGCTCGCCGAGGTCTCCAGCGCCCTGCTGTCCTCGCTGAACGTCGAGCGGTGCATGACGGTCACCGCCCGGATGGCCGCGGGCCACCTCGCGGACGCGGCGATCATCGTCGCCCCCGCCCAGGGCCGCCGCCACCCGCTGACCTACGCGCGGGCGGACGGCGAGGTCACCCAGACGCAGCTGCCGATCGACCCGCGCTCGGTCGCCGGACTCGCGGAGGCCCTCCAGGGCTTCCCGCCGGTCCCCGCGCGCTGGATCGACCCGGCCGAGCTGCCCGGCTGGGCCGTGCCCGAGGGCTTCGACGGCCCGATCGGCTCCGTCATAGTCACCCCGCTGCCGGGCCACGGCGTGCCCGCCGGCGTACTGATCCTGCTGCGCTCCAGCACGCACCAGGCGTTCTCCGAGGGCGAGGAGGTCTTCGCCCGTCTGTTCGCGGCACGGGCCGGTGTGGCGCTGTCGGCCGCACGCCTGTACGCCGAACAGCGTTCGATCACCTCCACCCTCATGCGGGAACTCCTGCCGCCGCGCCTGGAGCGCGTGCATGGCGTCGAGTACGCGGGCGCCTACCGGGCGGCCCGGGACCACGAGCGGGTGGGCGGCGACTTCTACGACGTCCATCCCGGCACGGACGCGGACAAGGAGACCTTCGTCGTCCTCGGCGACGTGGCCGGCAAGGGGCTGGAGGCCGCCGTGCTGACCGGCAAGATCCGCAGCGTCCTGCACGCGCTGCTGCCGCTGTCCGCCGACCACCAGCAGGTGCTCTCCCTGCTCAACGGCGCGCTGCTCAACTCGCACCACACCCGGTTCGCCACCCTGGTGCTGGCCTCCGTCACCCGCCGCTCGGGCCATGTCCGGCTCCGGCTGACCAGCGCCGGTCATCTGCCGCCGCTGATCATCAGAAGCGACGGCCGGGTGGAGGAGGCTCCCACACAGGGGCAGCTCGTCGGCGCCATGCCCGACATCACCTCGCACAGCGCCGATGTGTCGCTGGCGCCGGGGGAGACCTGCCTGCTCTACACGGACGGCATCACGGAAGCCTCCGGCGGCCCGCTGGGCGACCAGTTCTTCGGCGAGGAGCGCCTGCGGGCGGCCCTCGGCCCGTGTGCCCGGATGCCCGCGGAAGCGGTCGTGGAGCGGGTGCAGATGCTCGCGGCGCAGTGGCTCGGCGGCGGCCGGCACGACGACATGGCCAGCCTCGCCATCACCAACCCGGCCGGCGGCCACGGTGCCCTGCACTCCGTCGACGGCCACCACGCCGGCACCGCCCGGCCCAAGGCGGTCCGCCGATGACCGTCGGCACCGGCGCGGCGGTGGACGAGCGCGAGGAGCTGTCCGAGCGGCTGTGGACGGCCGTCATCGCCAAGGACGAGGCGGCCGCCGTACGCGAGGTCTTCGCCGCTGCCGACGCGGGAGCGGGCCGGGAGAGCCTCCTGCTGGAGGTGCTCGGCGGGGTCCAGCGCCGGGTCGGCGTGGAATGGGCCGCCGACCGCATCAGCGTCGCCGAGGAGCACGCGGCCACCGCGATCATCGACCGGGTCATCGCCGCCCTCGCCCACCGGGTACCGGCCCCGGCCGGCGACCCGGCGCGGCCCCGGATCACGGTCGCCTGCGTGGACGGCGAATGGCATGTGCTGCCCGCCCGGCTGCTCGCCGAGGTGCTCACCGGGCGCGGCTGGCAGGTGGACTTCCTCGGCGCCCACACCACCACCCCGCATCTGATCGCGCACCTGCACGCCACCAACCCGGCGGCCACGCTGCTCTCCGCCTCGCTGCCCCTGCACCTGCCGAGCGCGCACACCGCGGTGACGGCCGTGCAGTCCGTCGGCATCCCCGTCATGGTCGGCGGCGCGGCCTTCGGCGCGGACGGCCGCTACGCGCGTCTCATCGGCGCCGACGCCTGGGCCCCGGACGCCCGCGCCGCCGCCGGGCTGCTGGCCGACGGCCTGGTACGCCCCGAGTCGACGCCACGGCAGCAGGTCGACGACCTGCCCCACCTGGCGGACCAGGAGTACACCCTGATCAAGGGCAACCGGTCCGCCCTCGTCCGGCAGTCCCTCGCGGAGCTGGAGGCGCGCTGGCCCGGCATGCGCGCGTACACCGAGGCGCAGCGCGAGCGCACCGCCGAGGACCTCGCGCACATCGTCGACTTCCTGGCCACCGCCCTCTACGTGGACGACGCGGAGCTGTTCACCGGCTTCGTCACGTGGACCGCGGAGATCCTGAAGGCCCGCCGTGTGCCCCCGCACAGCCTGCGGACCGGACTGGACATCCTGGCGGGGGAGCTGCGCGACTTCCCCCGTGCCCTCGCCTTCCTGAAGGAGGCCGCCGAGGCCCTCCCCGCGTCGTCCGCCACTCGACCCCGTCCCGGCCCAGGAAAGACCGCATGACCCTCCACCAGCCCGTCGGCTTCTCCGTCACCGTCGAAGCCGTCGACCCGCGCACGATACGGCTGACGCTCCAGGGCGTCCTCGACTTCGAGTCCGGGGACGAGTTCCTCGACGTGGTCGGCAACGCACTGGACGCGCACGCCGTGGAGCACGGCCCGGCCCTGCGCGAGCTGCACATCAACTGCGCGGGCCTGCGCCTGCTCGACTCCAGCGGGCTGGCCGCCCTGCTCACGCTGCGCAGGCGGACCCATCCGGCGGGCGTCACCCTGCATCTGCGGCACCGGCCGGTGCAGCTGATCCGGATGCTGGCGCTCACCGGCACCACCGAGTACCTCACCGCCCGCGCGGACGGCACCGCCGAGGCGGTCGGGCCGGGCGGGGAACTCGCCGACGAGGCCGGCTCCACGTCGTCCTGAGCCTCAGCCCTCCGAGGCCGGACGCTCCGACGGATGGCCGGTGGGCAGCTTCCACCAGGCGGTGATCGTCTTGCCCCGCGCGGTGGGCTCGACGGCGGTGTGGTCGCTGAGCTTCTCCACCAGACCCAGTCCCAGACCCCCTCGGCCGTCCAGGGGCGGGTCGACGCGCGGGGACGGCAGCTCCGGGCTGTCGTCGGTGATCTCCAGGATTAGCTGTCCCTCCTCCCGTCTGAGGACGAGCGACCAGGTGCCGTCGGGAGTGTGCCGGACGGCGTTGGTGACCAGCTCGCTCACGACGATCTGCACCGCCTCCGCGTCCGCGCCGGGACAGTGCGCATCCAGGTACGCCGCCGCGAGCCGACGTGCGTCGGCCGGTGACGATGCCTGGGAGTGTGCGGTGAACATGAGCCCCTTTCGCGCGGGCGTGCTTTCCCTCCGCGTGCCCCCGCCCGGTCGGTACACGCCGGTGAGAGGGAGGGAGCCGCTCACGGGCGCGCCTGACGCGGCAGCGTGGACAGGGCGGGACGGAGCGACTCCAGGTCGGGTCGTGAGGGCAGCAGGCTGTCCGCTCCCGTGAGTTCGAACAGGCGCCGCACGGTCCCGTCACCGCCGAAGACGCCGACTCTCCGGCGCCGCGCCGTACGCAGCAGATGGTTGAGCAGCGACGAGTCGCAGAAGCCGACCTGCCGCAGGTCGAACGCGAGCGGCCCGGTCCAGCGGACCAGGGCGTCCTCGGTGGCGTCCTCCACCGAGTCGAGTTCTTCGGGATCGAGGTGGCCCCGTAGTCCGATCACCCAGAGCTCTCCGTCGGCCCTCGAGTACGCCACCGCCGGCGGGATCGCTTCCTCAAACGTCTGACTGCGGTTCACCATGAGGCCATGGTGCCGTACGGGGTCCACCGCGTCACAGTCCAGGGGGTTTTCGGCCCGCTCCCCTCACGCTCGGAGGTCGCGCACGTGCTCTATGCAACCCGCGTAGACGCGCGCATCATGGGAGCGCTCCATCGCTCCATCGCTCCATCGCTCCACCCCACCCCAGGTTTGTCATGTACCTGCAATAAGGGAGGAATGCACGATGGCTTGCGGATCGACCAGCCTCTGGGCCGGTGAGACCAGTTGGTTCTGCTGCGGCAACTCGTGGGGGCCCTGCGGCAGCGCCGGTGGCGGCGCCTGCGGCAACTGCCAGTCCAGCGCCCATCACGGCGCCTGGCCCAACGCCTCGGCGAACTGCTTCAGCATCACCCGCCCCGACCTCTGCGGCGAGAACATCCCCCGGCGCGGCTGCGGTTCGGTGATGAACGTCCGCCACCAGTGCTCCGGCGCCACGGTGTGCATCACCATCACCGACTGCGGACCCCGCACCAAGGACTGGTGCGGCGAGGCGACCTGCTGCAACGGCGCCTGCCGTACCAACCGCGTGCTCGACCTGACCCCGGCCGCCTTCTCGGCGATCGGCAACCTCAGCTCCGGCAAGCTCCCCGTCTACATCTACGAGTGAGGAGGCCCGGCATGAACGCACGGAACACCACGGGAGTACCGGCCGAGGGGATGCGCCGGCGCCGCTTCCTCACCACCGCGGCCCTCGGCGGCGCGACCATCGTCGGGGCGAGCGCGCTCGGCGGACTGGACGCCGACGCGGCCTTCGCCGCCGAGCCCTCCCTGGACCCGGCCATCGCCAAGTCCTCCTTCGTGGAGGGGAGGATCACCGGCATCACCGGCAGCGTGCTGGAGGTGGCCGGTTCCGGCGGCGGGCACGCGCGCGTGCAGATGACCCACGTCACCAGCGTGTGGAAGGTGCGGCCGGCCACCGCCGAGGTCATCGAGGTCGGCGACGGACTCTACGCGCGCGGAGTCCCCATGCCGGACGGCACGGTGGCCGCCGACGCGGTCTGGGTGAACATCGTCAACCTCGACACCACGATCCGGGGCATCGCCAGGAACCGGGTCCACCTCGCCCACGGGCAGCACGAGGTCGTCGGCAACATCCTCACCGACACCGGCGCCTCCTACGCCGGGCGCGGACTGACCTCCGACCTGTCCCGGCTGCGCATCGGACAGAGCGCCCAAGTGCTGGGCGCCTGGAGGCCGTCCGACGACTCGGTGGACGTCGTCCGCATCTCCGTCGGGCACTGAACGGGACATGGGGAGACGCTGATGCTGTCACTGACCACGGGACTCCTCCCGCTGCTGCTCGCCGGTCTGCTGGGCTGGACCGGCGCGGCCAAGGCCCTCGGCCCGGACGTCGTCGTCACGGCGCCGAAGACCGCGCTGGCCCGCCTGCTGAGCAGCAGCGAGCGGGCCGCCCGGGTGCTGCGGGCCACCGGGTGGGCCGAACTGCTCCTGGCCGGGGCCCTGCTGGCGGCACCCGGCAGCGCGCTGCCAGGAGCGGCCACCGCGCTCCTCGGGGCCGGATTCCTCGGCTACCTCGGCTACGGCCGGGCACGGGCCCCTCAGGCGACCTGCGGTTGCTCCGCGAGCGAGGACACACCGGTCACCTGGCGCGCCTTCGCCCGCGCCGCGCTCGTCCTCGCGGGCGGGCTCACGGCGGCGGTGGCCCGCCGCACCTGGTGGGGCGCGCTCGGGGACCGGCCGGCGGCCTCGGCCGCACTGCTGGCCGTGGGCGCGCTGGTCCTGGCCGCACTCTCGGCGGACCTGGACCGCCGGCTGCTGCTGCCGCTGCGCCGCCTCCTGCTGCGCGTGTTCGGCCACCCGCTCACCGGCCGGGGCGGGGCGCCACGGGTGCCGGTGGCCGCCAGCGTCGAACTGCTGGAGCACTCCCTGGCCTGGCACACCACGTCACCCGTGGTGCGCTCCGCGCTGCTGGACCACTGGGAGAGCGACGGCTGGCGCATCCTGCACTACTCCGGCGTCCACGGCGAGGGCGACACGGCCCGGCCGGTGGCGGTGCTGTTCGCCCTGGACGCCACGGCCGGCCGCGACACGCCCGGCGACCCGGTGATCCGCGTCAGTTACGTGGACGCCGACACCGGGGCCCCGGTGGCCGCCGAGGAACTGCGCGCGGCCCCGGCCCGCCGCTCGCTGCGCCTCGTCGAATAGGTAGGCGAACAGGAACCGGCCCGGTGCGGCCGCCGTACCCGTACGGCGGCCGCACCGGGCCGGTCTCGCGGAGCGCGGTGCGCTCAGCGGCCGTGCCAGTCCAGGCACACGACCAGCGCGTCGTCGTCCGGCGCCGGGGTGCCCCGGTGCTCGGCCAGCTCACGCAGGACCGCGCCGGGCACCTCCGAGGCCGGGAGCAGCCGGGTGGCCTGGATGGCTCGGGTCAGCGCCGCGTCCCCGTAGGACTCGCCCCTGGGTGACGCGACCGCGTACACGCCGTCGCTGACGAAGATCAGCCGGTCGCCGGGCTCCACCTGGAGCTCCTGCGGCACGTAGTCGGTCTCCTCGAACATGCCGAGCGGCAACTGCGCCTCGAAGCCGATGTGCTCCACGGCGCCGTCGCGCATCCGGAGCAGCTGCGGACAGCCGGCGTCCACCACCCGGGCCCGCCCGGTGGCGAGGTCGATGTCCAGCATCAGCACCGACAGATAGCGGTGTCCCCGGTACTGGGCGTACACCGCCTGGTCGGCCAGGGCCGCCTGGTCGGCGAGCGGGATGCCGGCCCGGCGGGCGTTGCGCAGCGCGTTGACCGCGAGGTTGGTGAGCAGCGCGGCCTCTATGCCCTCGCCCATGCCGTTGGAGACGTACAGGGTGAGCCGGTCGGCGGTGGAGGACCAGTCGTAGTTGTCGCCGTGCATGGCGTACGCCGGTTCCAGCTGGGCCCCGAGGTCGAACTCGGGCAGGGAGCAGGAGTGGCCGGGCAGCAGCTGCCACTGCATCTCGGCGGCCAGGGTGAGCCGGTCCTGCCGCCGGGCCTGGAGATACAGATCGGTCTCGCGGTCGGCGACCAGCACCTCGTGCCCCAGCACCTGGGCGATGTCGGCCAGCTCCGGCAGGGCCGCGCGGCTGTCCTCGGTGTCGGGCAGGGTCACGGTGAGCACACCCACCCGGTCCCCGTGCACGGTGACCGGCAACTGCACCCGCAGCCGCTGGTCGACCAGGCTCTCCAGAAAGGGCTCCTGCGCGCCGAAGGCGCGGCCTGCGGGGCCGTTGCGCAGGGAGACCGGGGGCAGCGCGTGCGGAGGCGTGGTCACCGGCTGAAGCATGGTGAGGCCGTAATCGGCCACGAGGAACTCCACTGCCTCGGCCGCGTAGAGCCCGGCCAGCTCCCGGCGGACGGTGTCGGCCAGGGCGTAGGGAGGTGCCGTGCGCAGCGCCCGCTCGACAGCCATGAATCTGTTCACGATCGTAGGTATGCCAATCTCTCACCCGTATGAACGCTACGCCCGCCCCGCGATGGGCCGAGTGGTGGACGTATCGTGCCGTCTTCTTGGATATTCCGGACCGTCTTGCCTGCTAGTAGGCTGTGGGTCGTCCCCGTACCTGCGAGAGTGTGACCGTGACGAACTTCCACCCCCGCCCAGAACCCGTCGAAGTCGCGCGTGTGACCTCCACGGCCGCGGAACTGCTGGAAGTGCTGTGGGGCCGGGCTTCCACCGCTCCCGCCTCGGCGTCCCAGTTGCGCGTACTGCTCATTCTGGAACACCAGGAGGGCATCAACCTGCGGACGCTCGCGGACCATCTGGCCTCCACCCCGCCCTCGACCAGCCGGCTGTGCGACCGGCTGCAGGCGGCGGGGTTCGTCGAGCGCGAGCTGAGCCGTACCGACCGGCGCGAGGTGCGGCTGCACCTGAGCAGCCGGGGCCGGGCCTTCCTGACGGACCTGCGCGCCCGGCGCGAGGAGACGCTGCGCTCGGTGCTGGAGCGGATGTCGGCCGGGGACCGCAGTGCCCTGCTCACCGGCCTGGAGGCGTTCTGCGCGGTCGCGTCGGAGCAGATACACGGGTACGACGAGTCCTCCGGGTCCCGCACCGCCTGAGCGAACCGGGCCGCAGCCGACCGGGCTGCCGTGGATCGTGCCCGGTGACCGGCGAACGGAGCGGCCTCCGCCGACCGGAACATCCCTGATCCTTCCCCTCCTGCTGTGACACCGGATACTTTCTTGCCTCTTGGTCATAGTTGTCAAACGGCAAGTGTTTCACCCGACCGCCATGAGATCCACGCCACATGGATACCTCCCCACCTGCGCGGTCCACCGCACCCGCCCGATCGAGGAGTGGCAGCGATGACCGACCGGCACTGGCTGTTCGGAGACCAGCTCGGCCCCCATTTCCTCACCCCCGGCCCCGACGGACCCGCTCACGACGCCCCCGTGGTGCTGATCGAGGCGCGCTCGGTCTTCCGCCGCCGCCGCTTCCACCGGGCCAAGGCCCATCTGATCCTCTCCGCGATGCGCCACCGGGCCGCCGAACTGGGCGACCGCGTCCGGTACGTCCGCGCCGAGACCTACCGCGAGGGACTCCGCGAGGCGGCGGGCGGCGGCCGCGTCACCGTCCACCACCCCACCTCGCGCGCCGCGCTCGGCCTGGTCCGCTCGCTGGAGAAGGTGCGCGTGCTGCCCGCCCGGGGCTTCCTCTTCCCGCAGGACGCCTTCCGCGCCTGGGCCGACGGACGCGGCGGCCACCGGCTGCGCCAGGAGGACTTCTACCACTGGGTACGCCGGGAGCTGGACCTCCTCATGGACGGCGGCGAACCCGCCGGCGGCCGCTGGAATCACGACCACGACAACCGCGAACCCCCGCCGAAGGGCGCCCGCACCCTCGACGCGCCGAAGCCCTACCGGCCCCGCGAGGACGAGATCGACGACGAGGTCCGCGCCGACCTCGACCGCTGGGAGCGCGAGGAGGGCATCACCTTCGTCGGCCGGGACGGCCCGCGCCGCTTCCCCGCCACCCGCCGGGAGGCACTGGCCGCGCTGCGCCGATTCACCGGCCACCGGCTCGCCGGCTTCGGCCCGCACGAGGACGCCATGCTCGCCGCCGACCCGGTGATGAGCCACAGCCTCCTCTCCTCCTCCCTCAACCTCGGCCTGCTCGACCCGGCCGAGGTCGTCCACGCCGCCGAGCACGCCTGGCGCTCCGGCGAGGCGCCCATCTCCAGCGCGGAGGGGTTCGTCCGGCAGGTCGCGGG
Organism: Streptomyces seoulensis; assembly: GCF_004328625.1. Lineage (NCBI taxonomy): Bacteria > Bacillati > Actinomycetota > Actinomycetes > Kitasatosporales > Streptomycetaceae > Streptomyces > Streptomyces seoulensis. The sequence continues at coordinate 406,849 of NZ_CP032229.1, read as the reverse complement.
CTGGCGGGAGTACGTGTGGCAGCTCTACTGGTACTTCGGTGAGGACTACCGGGACCGCAACGCCCTCCGCGCCCGCACCCCGCTGCCCGACTGGTTCCTCGAACTCGACGCCGACGCCGTCACCGCGCGCTGTCTGTCCACCGCGCTCGCCCAGGTACGCGACACCGGCTGGACCCACCACATCCCGCGCCTGATGCTGCTCGGCAGCCACGCGCTCCAGCAGGGCTGGGAGCCGCGCGCGGTCACCGACTGGTTCCACCGCTGCTTCGTCGACGGCTACGACTGGGTGATGCTGCCCAACGTCGTCGGCATGTCCCAGTACGCCGACGGCGGCCGGATGACCACCAAGCCGTACACCTCGGGTGGGGCCTACATCCACCGGATGAGTGACTTCTGTGGTGGCTGCGCCTACAAGCCGGGGGACCGCACCGGGGAACGGGCCTGCCCGTACACCACCGGCTACTGGGCCTTCGTGCACCGCCACCGCGACCTGCTCGCCGCCAACAACCGCACCTCGCGGGCCGTCCAGGGCCTGGACCGGCTCGGTGACGTGGAGGAGGTGCTGCGCACCGCGCGCGAACGGGGCGACTTCCCGCCCTGACCGGACGTGGGAAACTCCGCGCGCCGCCGCCCACGAGGGGCGGCGGCGCGCGGCGCATTCCGTACCGGTGGCTCAGCTCATCTCGGCGCCCTTGGCGGCCGCCTCCTTCTCGGAGTGCACGTCGTCGGTGGCGAGCGTGCCCCGCGCGCTCTCCAGGTGCGCCCGCACGAACCACTGGAACTGCTCCAGGTCGCGCAGCTGCTCGATCAGCAGGTCCTCGGTGGCGGGGTCGATCTCGCCCGCCTCCTTGACCGCGGCGCGTACGCCCTCGATCACACCGGTGTAGACCACGTCGAGCGCGGCGAGGTGCGCGATGGCGTCGCCCCGGCCGATCGAGTAGTCGTCCCAGGTGCGCTCGGACACCAGCGCGCCCGGCGTGCCCTGGGCGACACCGCCGAGGGCGGCGGTTCGCTCGGCGACGTCGTCGGCCATGTCCCGGACCCGGTCGACCTGCGGGTCGATCATCTCGTGCACGGCGATGAAGTGCGGTCCGACCACGTTCCAGTGCACGTGCTTCAGCGTGAGGTGGAGGTCGTTGAGCGCGTGCAGACGGAGGCGGAGCAGACCGATGAGCTTGCCGGCCGCCTCACGTTCGAGGCCGGGAACAGTGTACTTCGGGGTCAGATCCTTGGTCTGGCTGGTCATGATTCACCTCGGTCGTCACGGTGAGAAGTCCTTGCCTGAGCACATGTGCCCCGGTCCGACCCTCTCAGACGTACTTTCGTCCCGCCCGTCGCACTGGGCGGAACGGGACCCTGTGACCAAACCGCGCGCCGAGCGGCTACGGATTCCCCGTGACGATCCCGTACGACCGCCCGAAGGGAAGGCGACCCCGTTGAGAGTCCACAGCGACGGCCCGGACGAGACGACGCACCAGCAGGGCGGCGAGGGCGCGGAGGACCCCGAGAGCGCGCTGGTCGTCCGGTACGCCCCGAAGTCGCCGAAGGCCGCCGTGCTCACCCTGCACGGCGGCCGGGCCGACGACGTCTCCGCCAGCAGGCCCTGGCACCTCGCCGCGCTGCGCATGCGCCCCGTGCTGCGGGCGGTCGCCACCGGGCTGCCGTCGGACGGCATCCTGCTCGGCGAGGTGCGCTACCGGCACCGGGGCTGGAACGGCGGAGCCGCCGCCGACGACGTGCTGCGCGCGCTGGGCGAACTCCAGGAGAGGTTCGGCCCGCTGCCGGTCGTGCTGGTCGGCCACTCCATGGGCGGCCGCGCCGCCCTGCACGCCGCCGCCCACCCGGCCGTGCGCGGGGTGCTGGCGCTCGCGCCCTGGCTGCCCGCCGCCGAACCCGCCGTCCACCTGCACGGACAGCGGCTCGTGGTGCTGCACGGCGACGCCGACCGGATCACCGGCGCGGACGACTCGGTGGACTTCGTGCTGCGGGCCCGTACGGCCGGCGCGCACGCCGGAATGGTCATGATCACCGGGGCGGAACACGCCATGCTGCGCCGCCTGACCACCTGGCACCGGCTCGCCACCGAGATCGTCGCCGACCTGCTGCGCGACCACCCCGCGAAGGACGGCACGGTCGCCGAGGCCACCGCGCCCGGCGCACCGGCGTTCCTGCGGATCTGACCCCTCCGGCCTCCTGCCGGTCCGCTGCCGGGCCGCCTCCGGGGCCCGCCGACTTGTCCCGCTTGTCCCCGTATCGATCCCCGCACTGTGTGCACTGCGGTGATCCGAGCTATCGGGGCGGTGGCGGGCCGGCCCCGGTGGCGGGCACATTCGGACCGTGGACAGGCGGGAGGGGCAGCCATGGGGGAGAGGCCGACAGCCGGCGTCACCATCGAGGACCTTCGGGCGGAGCTCGACGCGATCGACGGACGTTTCCTTGACGAACTGCGGGCCCGGATCGAGAAGTGCGTGGAGATCGGCCACTTCAAGCGGGAGCACGACGTGCCGATGATGCAGCCGCACCGGATCGGCATCGTCCAGGAACGCGCCGCCCGCTACGGCGAACGGCACGGCATCGACCGGGAGTTCCTGCGCAGGCTGTACGACCTCGTGATCGAGGAGACCTGCCGCGTCGAGGACCGGGTGATCGGAGGTTCCTCGTGAGGACCTTGCTCATCGACAACTACGACTCCTTCACCTACAACCTCTACCAGCTGCTCGGCGAGGTGAACGGACGGCCGCCGGTCGTCGTCCGCAACGGCGCCGACTGGTCCGCGCTGCGGCTGGAGGAGTTCGACGCCGTCGTCATCTCGCCCGGACCCGGACGCCCGGACCGCGAGCGGGACTTCGGCATCAGCGCCCGCGCCATCCTCGACAGCGGACTGCCCGTGCTCGGCGTCTGCCTGGGCCACCAGGGCATCACCCATCTGTTCGGCGGCACGGTCGCCCTCGCGCCCGAGCCGATGCACGGCCGGATCTCCGCCGTCCACCACAACGGCACCGACCTCTTCGCCGGACTCCCCAGCCCCTTCGACGTGGTGCGCTACCACTCGCTCGCCGCCACCGACCTGCCCGACGAACTCGAGGCCGTCGCCTGGACCGGGGACGGCGTGATCATGGGCGTCCGGCATGTGTCCCGGCCGGTGTGGGGCGTGCAGTTCCACCCCGAGTCCATCAGCAGCGAGTACGGCCGCGACCTGCTGCGCAACTTCCGCCGCCTCGCCCTCGCCCACCGGGCCACCGGCGCCGGCGGCTCCCGGTACACCGTGCACACCCGGCGGATCGGCCTCCAGCCCGACACCGAGGCCGCCTACCGGTCCCTCTTCGCCGGGGACGCCCACAGCTTCTGGCTGGACAGCGGCGCCGTCATCGACGGCCTGTCCCGCTTCTCCTTCCTCGGCGACGGCCGCGGCCCGCTCGCCGAGTACGTCAGCTACCGGGTCTCCGACGGCGGTGTCACCGTCCGCAGCCCCGGCCGCGCCGACGACGAGGGCGAGATCGTCGAGCAGGGCTTCTTCGAGTACCTCGACGAACAGATCCGCGCCCGCGCCGTGCCCGTACCGGCCGGGCTGCCCTTCGAGTTCAACCTCGGCTACGTCGGCTACCTCGGCTACGAGCTCAAGGCCGAGACCGGCGGCCAGGCCGTGCACAAGTCCGCCACCCCGGACGCGGCCATGCTGTTCACCGACCGCATGCTCGCCGTCGACCACACCGAGGGCGTCACCTACCTCCTCGCCCTCTCCGCCGACGGCGACGACCGCGACGCCCTGCGCTGGCTGGACGACACCGAGGCGAGTCTGCGCGCCCTGCCCGCCCCCGGCACCGCACCAGAGCCCCCGGCCCGCTACACCGGCATGACCGACCCGGACGCCCGTGACCTCCTGCGGCTCCGGCACGGCAAGGACGCCTACCTCGACCGGGTCCGGCAGAGCCTGGAGGAGATCCGGCAGGGCGAGACGTACGAGGTCTGCCTGACCAACTCCGCCGTCATGGACGTCCGCATCGACCCGCTCACCACCTACGCGCGGCTGCGCCGGCTGAGCCCGGTGCCGTACGGGGCGCTGCTCGACTTCCAGGGCGTCGCCGTGCTCAGCGCCTCGCCCGAGCGGTTCGTCACGGTCGGCACGGACCGGGTCACCGAGTCCAAGCCCATCAAGGGCACCCGGCCGCGCGGCGCCACCCCGGCCGAGGACGAGGAACTGCGGCAGGACCTGCTCAGCCAGGAGAAGGACCGCGCCGAGAACCTGATGATCGTCGACCTGATCCGCAACGACCTCAACTCGGTCTCCGAGGTCGGGTCCGTGCACGTACCGCGCCTGTTCCACGTGGAGACCTACGCGCCCGTGCACCAGCTCGTCTCCACCATCCGTGGCACGCTGCGGCCCGAGGAGACGGCCGTCTCCTGTGTGCGGGCCGCCTTCCCCGGCGGGTCGATGACGGGGGCGCCGAAGCTGCGCACCATGGAGATCATCGACCGGCTGGAGGAGGGGCCGCGCGGGGTCTACTCCGGGTCGCTGGGCTGGTTCTCGCTGAGCGGGGCCGCCGATCTCAACATCGTGATCCGCACCCTCGTCGCCACGCCTGACCGGGTCGCGTTCGGGGTGGGCGGGGCGATCGTGGCGCTGTCGGACCCCGAGGAGGAGTTCGAGGAGACGGTCGTGAAGTCGCGGGCGATGGTGACGGCCGTGCTGGAGACCGCCCTTGAGGTTGGCCCGGCCGCGTCCTCCGCGGGGGGCCGGTCGTGACCCGGCGGGCCGTCGTCGTCGGCGGGGCCGGGGCCGTGGGGCGGCTGTTCACCGAGCGGCTGCTCGAAGCGGGCACCGAGGTGACCGTGGTCGACCCCGCCGAAACCCCGGTGTCCGGCACGGCACGGCGGCTGCGCGGCGACATCACCGACCCCGGCGCGGAGTTCACCGCCGCGCTCGGCCGGGCCGACCTCGTCGTCCTCGCCGTGCCCGAGCCGGTGGCGCTCGCCGCGCTGCCGGGCCTCGCCGGGGCGCTGGCACCGGGCGCGGTGCTCGCCGACACGCTGTCCGTGAAGCAGGCCGTCACCCGCGCCGTACGCGAACACGCCCCCGGCGTCCAGGCGGTGGGCCTCAACCCGATGTTCGCGCCCGCGCTCGGCTTCGCCGGGCGGCCGGTCGCCGCCGTGGTCGTCCACCATGGTCCCGGCGTCACCGCGCTGCTGGAGCTGATCGGGCAGTGGGGCGCCACCGTCGTACGCGTCGACGCCGCCGAGCACGACCGGCTCGCCGCCGCCTCCCAGGCGCTCACCCACGCCGCCGTCCTCGGCTTCGGGCTGGCCCTGGCCGGTACGGGCGTGTCCGCCGCCGACCTGCGGCCGGTCGCACCGCCGCCCGCGACCACGCTGCTCGCCCTGCTGGCCCGTATCGCCTCCGGCACCCCGGAGGTGTACTGGGACGTCCAGCACGCCAACGCCGAGGCGGGGGCGGCCCGCAAGGCGCTGGCCGAGGCGGTGCACCGGGTCGCGGACACCGTGGAGCACGGCACCGAGGCCGACTTCGCCGCCCTGCTCGGCGAAGTCCGCGCCTACCTGGGCGACGACCTCGCCCACCACCGCGACACCTGCGCCCGGCTCTTCGCACAGCCCTGAGCACAGCCCTGAGAAGTACGCGGCCGCACGGCACCGGCGGCGAAGACCTCGCCGCACCCTGCCCGAACCCTGTCCGAGAGGTTGTCCATGACCACGTTCGCCCCGACCGTCCTGACCCCCGAGCAGCGGACCGCGCTCGCCGCCGACCCCGCCATCGGCGGCGGCAACCTGCTGCGGGCGGCGCTGGCCGCCAGCCCCCACCCCGACCTGCCGTTCCTGCGCTCCAGCCGGCCGATACCCCTGCCGTCGGGGGAGGAGCGCGAGGAGTTCAGCCTCATCGAGTTCGACGCGCTGGCCCAGAGCTGGTCCGCCTGGTACCTCGCGCAGGGCGTGGGCCTCCGCGACCGGGTCGCCGTCTGGTTCGAGGACTCCCTCGCCTACTCGCTGCACTTCTACGCCCTCGCCCAGATCGGCGCGGTCGCCCTGCTGATCAACTCCAACGCCCCGCAGGCCATCGCCACCTCGCTCATCGAGCAGACCGCGCCCGTCGGCCTCTACGCCGACCAGGAGCGCCTGGACCGGCTCGGCTCCGCCGTGGACGGCCTCGGACTGCGCTTCGCCGTGTCCGTCGAGGAACTCCCCGCCCCGCCGGCCGCGCCGCTCCCGGACTCCGCCTACTGGCACCACCACGACGACGACCCGGTGACGATCCTGCACTCCTCCGGCACCACCGGCCGCCCCAAGCCCACCATCCACACCCACAAGTCCATCGTCTCGGGGCCCAAGTTCCGCCTGGTCGACCACACCGAACACCCCGGCGCCCTGATGATGACCGCGCTGCCCCAGTCCCACCTGGGCTGCATCGCGTACACCGTCTACGCGGTCCTCGGCGGCACCCCGATCGTCGCGCTCAGCGACCGCAGCGGCCCCGGACTCGCCGCCGCCGTCGGCAAGTACCGGCCCACCTCCGTGATGTCGTTCGCGCACGCCTACGCCGAACTGGCCAACACCGAGCCGGAGGCGGGCGCGCTGGACTCCGTGCAGGCGTGGGTGTCCATCGGGGACGCCGTGCACCAGGCCCACATCACCAAGGTGCTCTCCATGCGCAGCCCCGGCCTGGAGCCCGCCGCCTTCCTGGACCGGCTCGGCACCACCGAACTGGGCTGGGGCGTGCTGCTCAAGGCCCGCACCCTGGACAGTGAGCGCCACGACCGCTGCGCGGGCAAGCCGGTCGGTGTCGCCGAGGTCGCCATCCTGCGCAAGGACGGCAGCCACGCCGACGACGGCGAGGTCGGCTTCCTCGGCGCCAAGGGCCCTGCCATCACGCCCGGTTACTGGGGTGACTCCGACCTCACCTACCGCTTCAAGCTGTCCGGCTACTGGCTGCCCGGCGACATGGCCTACCGCGACGGCAACGGCGACTTCTTCCTCGTCGACCGCGCCGCCGACGCCATCGAGACCGAACAGGGCACCGGCTACTCGGTGTTCATGGAGGAGGTCATCCTCAACGACGTCCCCGACACCGGCGACGTCGCCGTGGTCGCCGGGCGCCGCGACGGGCGGACGGTGCCGGTCGCCGTCGTCACCGTCGGCCCGTCGGTCGCCGACCCCGACCCGGAGAAGCTGCTCAGCCAGGCCAACGAGGCGCTGCGGGCCGCCGGTCACCCGGTGCTCGGCCTGCTGGAGATCGTCCCGGAAGAGACCGGTCTGCCCGTGGGTGTCACCGGTAAGGTCCTCAAGCGGCAACTGCGCGAGCAGTACGCCGAGCTGACCGCCTACGTCCGTGACCGCGACGGCGTGCTCGTCGCAGTCCACGAGGAGCCCACCGCATGACCGCAGACACGCCCGCCACCGCGCCGGCCTCCGGCGCCGGTACGGACACCGCCAAGGTCGACTTCTACTTCGACCCGGCGTGCCCCTTCGCCTGGATCACCTCCCGCTGGATTCTCGAGGTCCAGCAGCACCGTCAACTGGACCTCGACTTCAAGCTGATGAGCCTGTACGTCCTCAACGAGGGCCGTGAACTGCCCGACTGGTACCGCGAACTGGTCGACAACTCCCTCGCCCTGATCCGGGTCGTCACCGCCGCCGCGCACCACCACGGCGACGAGGTACTGCCCGGCCTGTACGAGGAGTTGGGCACCCGCATCCACAACGGCGGGAACAAGGACTACCTCGCCGCCGCCGCCGAGGCCCTCGCCGCCCGCGGCCTGCCCGACTCGCTGCTGGCCGCCGCCGACACCGACACCTACGACGAGGAACTGCGCAAGAGCCACCACGAAGGCATGGACCCGGTCGGCGAGGACGTGGGCACCCCCACCATCCACATCGACGGCGTCGCCTTCTTCGGCCCGGTGCTCAACTCCGTCCCGCGCGGCGAGGAAGCCGCCCGGATCTTCGACGGAGCCCGCGCACTGGCCAACTACCCGGACTTCTTCGAGCTGAAGAGGACCCGGACGGGCAGTCTCCGCTTCGACTGAGACACGCCCCACCGGCGACCGGGCCGCCTCCCGCCGACAGGGGAGCGGCCCGGCCGCCGCGCACCATCGACATCGGCAACGACACTCGGGGGGAACGGGAGATGGACGAGCCGCAGAGAAGAGAACAGCGCCCGCCCGCCTTCGTACTGGCGGGATCGTTCCTGGTGGTGTGCCGGTCACCGGCGTACCTGGACGAACTCGCCCGGCGCGGCCTGAAGATCCTCCTCATCACCCCCGCAGGCGCCCGCGACGAGGCACTGGCGAGCGCGGCCGACCCGGCCCATCCGGCCGCCGGCATCCACGACTTCGCGTTCGTCGACGGCGACCCCGGCCGCGACAACTCCTTCCTCCCCGGCGCGGTGGCCGCCGCCCTGCGCTGGCGCGAGGAGTACGACATCGTCGGCGCCTGCGCCGTGGGCGAGACCCAGGTCGAACCGGTCGGGCTGCTCGCCGACGCCCTCGGGGTGCCGGGCCCCGGCCTGCGCGCGAGCCGCGCCTGCCGCAGCAAGTACCTCCAGCGCTGGTACCTGCCCGAGTACAGCCCGGCCGTCGTCGTCGTACCGCCCGGCGAGCGCGACCGGGTCGACGTGGCCTCGCTGGCCTACCCGGTGGTGTTCAAGCCGGCCGGGCGGCACTCCAGTTCCGGGGTGGAGAGCGTCGACGGGCCCGCCCGGCTGCGTGAGCTGCTCGCCGGGCACCCGGCGCACGAGACGGTGCTCGTCGAGGAGAAGGTCGCCGGGCAGGAGTTCTCCGTCGAGTCCCTCGTCCAGGGCGGCCGGATCGTGTTCGCCTCCGTCACCCGCAAGGACACCACCGACAGCCACGCCCCCACCTTCGTCGAGCTGTCCCACACCGTGCCCGGCGACCGCCCCGACGACGCCGGGACGCTGCTCAGCGCCAACGCGAGCGTCCTGGACACCCTCGGCTTCCGCGACGGCGTCGCCCACGCCGAGTGGCGGATCGACGCCGAGGGACGGCCCGTCCTGATGGAGGTCGCCGCGCGGCCGCCCGGCGACGGGCTGTGCGTGCTCTACGAACTGGCCACCGGCGCCTCGCTGGAGCGGCAGATCATCCGGATCGCGCTCGGCGAACCCGTCACCTACCCGGCGCCCACCCGCTTCGCCCGCCAGGTCTACCTGGAGCACACCCCGGGCATCCTGCGGGACGTGGCCGTGGACGGCTTCGGGGTCGCGCCCGCCTGGGTCGGCGAACGCGGACTCTGGCCGCACCTGGAGCCCGGCCCGCCGGACGCCCCGCCGGCCCTGCGCGCGGTACTCGTCCACCAGGACCGGGGCGCCCGCCTGGGCGAGCTGCACAGCTCCGAGGACCGCGCGGTGTCCTTCCTCATCGACGCCCCGACCGTCGCCGGACTCGACGCGCTGGAGGCCGAGGTGCGCGCGGCGATCACCGTCGACACCGGCCCCGAGGCGCTCCCGGAGGCGTCCGTCACCCATGTGCTCGTCGGCTACAGCCCCGTCATGCTCGGCAAGCTCGACGGTCTCCTCCCGGTCGGCTCGGTGCTGGTGCTGGAGGAGCCCGACGTCATCGAGGCACGCGGGCTCGCCGGGCTCTCCGACCGCCACGCCTGTGTCGCCGCGCTGCTGCCCGCGCCCACCCAGGACGAGGCACACCCCGAGCGCCTCGTGCGGGCCGTACCCCGCCCCCCGCAGGTCCGCGCGGTCGTGCCCGTGGTCGAGTACGCGGTGGTGACCGCCGCCGCGCTCGCCGAGGAGTGGGGGCTGCCCGGCGCGGGCGTCAAGGCCGCCCAGCTGCTGCGCGACAAGGGCCTGCTGCGGGCCGCGCTGACCAGCACGGACACCCCGCAGCCCGACTGGGCGCCGGCCACCGGCCCCGAGACGGTCGCCGCCTTCCGCGCCGCCCACGGCGGAGAAGCCGTCCTCAAGCCCGCCGGCCGCCAGGCCAGCCTCGGCGTCCAGCTCCTCGGCCCCGACGACGACGTGGCCGCCGCCTGGGCCCACACCACCGGCGCCGACGAGCCGACCCTGCGCGCCCGCCGCCGGGAACCCGCCCGCTATCTGGTCGAACAGCGCCTGCACGGGCCGGAGGTGAGCGTGGAGGCCGTCGTCCACGAAGGCGTCGTCGGCTTCCTCAACGTCACCGCCAAGACCGTCCGGGACTCCCGGCACCCGGTGGAGACCGGCCACACCGTGCCCGCCCCGCTGCCCGGGGACACCGAGGCCGAACTGCGCCGGTCCCTGGTGCGGCTCGCCCAGAGCACCGGCTTCCGCTCCGGCATCCTGCACTCCGAGTGGCTGCTCGCCGGACCGGACGGACGCCCGCACCTGATCGAGTGCGCCGGGCGGATGCCGGGCGGCGGGATCACCGTCCTCATCGACGAGGCGTACGGCACCGACATCCTCAGCTGCCTGCTGCGGGTGCTGGAGGGGCGCGGGCCCGTGGAGCCCCGGCCCGCCCTCAAGGGCGCCGCCGTACGCTTCCTCACCCCGCCGCCCGGCCGGGTCGCGCGGGTCTCCGGCGCCGACCGGGCGCGGGAGGCGGAGGGGGTGCACGCGGTGCACCTCGCCGTCGAGCCGGGAGCCGTGGTGCGGCCCGTCACCAGCTCGTGGGAGCGTGCCGGGTTCGTCATCGCCACCGCCGAGGAGGGACCGGAGGCCGCGGGCCGGCTCGCCGAGCGGGCGGCCGCGCTGATCGACATCGCCACCGAGGCCGCACCGGGGGAGGCGGGATGAGCCGCTCCTTCTGGCGCGCCTACGTCCCCGCCACCCCCAACGGGCGTGCCTTCGCGGTCATTTCGCTGGTCAACGCGATCGGTACCGGGCTCTATCTGGCCGCGTCGGCGGTGTTCTTCGTCCGTTCGGTGGGACTGACTCCGGCCGAGGTCGGAACCGGGCTCGCCGTCTCCGGCGTCGTCGGCTTCCTGACCACAGTGCCGATCGGCGCGGCGGGGGACCGGTTCGGCGCCCGGCGCACCCTGATCGCCCTCCAGGTGTGGCGCGCGAGCGGGTTCGCGCTGCTGTGCCTGGTGCACGGGCTGCTCGGCTTCACCCTCGTCTCCTGCGCGCTGGCCGCCGCCGAGGCGGCCACCCAGCCCATGACCCAGGCGGTGGCGTCCGCGACGGTCGCGGGCACCGACCGCACCCGCACCATGGCCATCATCCGCACCGTGCGCAACGCCGGCTTCTCCGTCGGCGCGCTGCTCGCCGCGCCCCTGCTCACCGCCGACAGCGTCTGGCCGTACCGGGCGATCGTGCTGGGCACCGCCGCCGCCTTCGTCCTCTCGGCGCTCATGCTGACCCGGCTCCGGCTGGACGGCGCCGACACCGTCCAGCGCAAGGTGGGCCCGCTGGACGCGGTCCGGCGCTTCCGGGACTGGCGGTACGGGCTGCTGACCGTCCTCAACGGCTTCCTCAACCTGCACGTCACGATCCTTTCGGTGGGCCTGCCGCTGTGGGCGCTCCAGGCCACCGAGATGCCCGCCGGGGCGCTGCCCTTCCTGGTGCTGGTCAACACCCTGCTGTCGATCGTGCTCCAGGTCCCCGTCGCCCGGATCGCGGAACGCCCGCAGGGCGCGGCCCGCTCGCTGCGGCTCGGCGGGCTGGCGATGACCCTGTGCTGTGCCGCCCTGGCGGTGTCCGGCGCCCCCGGCTCCGCCTGGGCGGCGGCCGCCGTGCTCGGGGTGGCCTGTGTGCTGCTGACCTTCGGGGAGATGTGGCAGGCCACCGGCGGCTGGGAACTGAGCTACGAGTGCGCCCCCGAGGACCAGAAGGGCGTCTATCTCTCGGTGTTCAGCCTCGGCGGCACCGGCCAGCGCATCGTGGGCCCCGCGCTGATCACCTCCGTCGTGATCGCCGGGGGCCCGCTCGGCTGGGTCGGCCTCGCGGCGGCGTTCGCCCTGGCCGCGCTGCTCGTCACCCCCGTCACCCGTCTGCTGAGCACCCCGCCGCCCGCCGACGTGGCGGCCCCCGTGGAGAGGACCGCGTCATGACCGCGCCGAGGGAACTGCTGCTGGCCGGCGTCGGCACCATGGGCCGCCCCTACCTGGAGGCCGCCGCCCGGCTCGGCGTACGGGCCCGCGCGCTGGAGTCCGCTGCGACCTGGGACAACCGCCCCACCGACCTGGCGGAACGCTTCTACCGGGTGCCCGGCGGCCACGAGGAGACCTGGGCCGGCGCGGTCGCGGCCGCCGTGGCCGAGCGGGTGCCGGACGGTCTGATCGGCTTCGCCGAGCCCCAGGTCGTCGCGGCCGCCCTCGCCCAGCAGCGGCACGGACTGCGCGGACCCTCGCTGCACGCGGCGGTCGTCTCCCGCAACAAGGCCCTCCAACGGGCCCTGTTCGGCGCGCACGGTGTCGCCCAGCCGGAACATCTGCACGTGGCCCGGCTCGGCGAGGCCCGTGACTGGATGCTCCAGCACCTCCCCGTGGTGGTCAAACCCCTGAGCCTGTCCGGCAGTCAGGGTGTCGAGCTGATCCGCACCCCGGAGGAGGTCGGGGAGGTCGTCGCCCGTCGTGACGGGGAGGGACAGCTGCTCGTCGAAACGGCTGTGGAGGGACCCGAGTTCAGCTGGGAGGCCCTGGTCCGCGAGGGCGAGGTGCTCTTCGAGAACGTCACCGCCAAGGAGACCACCCCGCCGCCGTACTTCGTGGAACTGGTCCACCGCTGCGGCCACGACCTCGGCCCCGAACCGGCTTCTCAGGTACGGGAACTGACCTCCGGTGTGCTCCGCGCCCTCGGCATGGACACCGGACTGGTGCACCTGGAGTTCCGGCTGAGCGCCACGGGCCCGGTGCTGATGGAGGTCGCGGTCCGCACCCCCGGCGACTACCTGCCCGACGCGATCGGCCTGACCTTCGGCTTCGACCTGTACGAGGCCATGGTGCTGCTGGCGGTCGGCCTGCCCCTGCCCGCCCTGCCCGAGCGCCCGGTGTCCCACGCGGCCACCGTCTTCCTCACCGCCGCCCCCGGCACCATCACCGGGATCGAGGGACTGGACGAGGTGCGGGCCCACCCGGCCGTCGTCCGGGTACGGCCCCGCAAGGGAGTGGGGGACACGGTGGGCCCCCTCACCTCGTCCGGCCGGCGGCTCGGACACGTGCTCGTCGACGCCGGGTCGCCCACCGAGCGGGAGGACGCCGTCAAGTTCGTCCGCGAGACGCTGCGCTTCTCCGTGACCCCTCAAGTGCCCTGACCGGAACGGTCCTTTCCGGTGGCGCGCCCCACCGTGAGCCGGAAAGACTCCTCCCAGCACGGGCTCGTACGGAAGGAACTGAATGCGCGTCAGCCGGATCGTCCCCCCACCGGGGCCGCCCAGGACCCTGGCCCTGGCACAGCTCACCAACTCCGTGGGCGACGGCGCCTATTACGTGTGTTCGGTGCTGTACTTCAGCCGGGTCATCGGGCTGTCCCCGACCCAGATCGGCGCCGCGCTCACCATCGGCTGGGCACTCGGCGCCGTCGTCGGCGTGCCGCTCGGTCATCTCGCCGACCGGCGCGGACCGCGCGGGATCGCCATCCTGATGTCGCTGGCCACCGGCGCCGCCATCGCCTCGCTGCTCTTCGTACGGACCTACCCGGCGTTCCTCGCCGCCGTGTGCCTCTACACCTGCTGCCAGTGCGGTCTGGCCGCCGCCCGGCAGGCCCTGCTGGCCGGTCTGGTCGAGCCCGCCCGGCGCACCGAGACGCGGGCCTACCTCCAGTCCACCGTCAACGCCGGGCTGGCCCTCGGCGCGGCGCTCGGCGGCATCGCCCTCCAGCTCGACAACGAGGCGGCCTACCTCACGGCGCTGGTGATGGACGCGGTCACCTTCGTCCTGGCCGCCTGGGTCCTGGGCCGGCTGCCCGCGCCCGCGAAACAGCTCCCCTCGGCCGACCGGCCCGCCGGGCGCGCCCTCACCGTGCTCCGGGACCGGCCGTACGCGCTGGTCTCGCTGCTGAACATGGTCATGCTGCTGTACATGCCGCTGCTCAGCGTGGTGCTGCCGCTGTGGATCGTGCAGCGCACCGGGGCGCCCGGCTGGACGGTGTCGGCGCTGCTGGTGCTCAACACGCTCAGCGTGGTGCTGTTCCAGGTCCGGATGGCCGCGCGGGTCACTGGACTGCGGTCGGCCGCGCGCGCCGTACGGCAGGCGGGGATCGTGCTGCTGCTGGCCTGCGGCTGCTTCGCGGTGTCGGCGGCCGGCACCTCGGCGTGGCTGCCGGTCCTGGTGCTGCTGCTCGCCGCCTGTGTGCAGGTCTTCGGCGAGATGCTGCTCGGCTCCGGCTCCTGGGAGATCGGCTTCGCCCTCGCCCCGGCCGACAAGCAGGGCCAGTACCAGGGCTTCTACGGCGCCGGGACGGCCGTCGCGCGGCTCATCGGCCCGCTGCTGCTGACCACGCTCATCCTGTCCTGGGGCACCGGCGGCTGGCTGGTCGTGGGCGCGCTGTTCCTGGCGGCGGGCCTCGCCATGGAACCCGCCGTACGGTGGGCGGAGGCACAACGCCCGTCGGAGATGCGGGAGTCGGCGCCGGTACGGGACTGAGCCTCAGGCGAGCGCCGCGGCCACCAGCAGCACGGCGTCGTTCGCCTCCGGGGTGCCGACCGTGACGCGCACGCCCTCGCCGGAGAAGGCGCGTACGGCGACCCCGGCCCGTGCGCACGCCTCGGCGAACGCCGTCGTGCGCTCGCCGAGCGGCAGCCAGAGGAAGTTGGCCTCCGACGCGGTCACCGGCAGGACCGGCCGCAGCGCGCTGGTCAGCCGGTCGCGCTCCTTGACCACGGCTTCCACCCGCTCCAGCAGCTCGTCCTCCGCCGCCAGCGAGGCCAGGGCGGCGGACTGGGCGAGCGCGTTCACCCCGAACGGCACCACGGTGTGCCTGATCCTGGCGGCCACCTCCTCGTGCGCCACCGCGTAACCGACCCGCAGCGCGGCCAGGCCGTACGCCTTGGAGAAGGTCCGCAGCACGATCAGGTTCGGCCGGGTCCGGTACAGCTCGATGCCGTCCGGGACCTCCGGGTCGCGCACGAACTCCCGGTACGCCTCGTCCAGCAGCACGGGGACGTGCTCCGGGACCCGGTCCAGGAAGGCTTCCAGCTCGGCGCGGGTGACGGCGGTGCCGGTGGGGTTGTTGGGGTTGCAGACGACGGCCAGGGCGGTGCGCGGGGTGACCGCGTCGGCCATCGCCGCCAGGTCGTGCCGCTCCGCGCGCAGCGGCACCCGGACCGAGGTGCCCCGGCAGATCCCGGTGAGGTGCGGGTACGCCTCGAACGAGGGCCAGGCGTACAGCACTTCGTCGCCGTCACGGACCACCGCGTGCAGCAGGTGATGGGTGACGCCCACCGAGCCGGCGCCGGTCACGATGTGCGAGCGCGGCACCCCGTGACGGGCGGCGAGGGCGTCGACCAGACCGGTCACCGTGCGGTCGGGGTAGCGGTTGAGGCCGCCGGCCGCCTCCGCGATCACGGTCCGCACCGAGGGCAGCGGCGGGTAGGGGTTCTCGTTCGCGGCCAGCGCGTGACGGGTCATGGACGCGTTTCTCCTGGGGTCGCTCGAAGGCGCGGGGGATTACCGGAATCCGGGCCGGCCGGGGAATGATCGCTCAATGCCATGAGATATCCGAGCTGAAGCCGGTGCTGCGCGCCGTAATCCTCTTTCAGACGCGCCACATGGCTTTGCAGCGAACGCAGGCTCAATCCCAGACGCCGGGCGATCTCTTTGTCCGAGCGGCCCTCGATCAGGAGTTTCCGGATCGATTCCCGCATGTCCGGGATCACTTCTCCGGCGGCCTCCGCGGCGCGCACCGGGACGAAGGGAAAGGGTTCGGCGCGGTCCCACTGCCGGGTGAACACGTCCGTGAGGAAACCGACCACGGCCGGCTCCCGGACCAGCACCGCGGTCTGCCGGTCCCGGCTGCCCGGGAGGAACGCCGCCGACCGGTCGATGATGATGAGCCGCTCGAAGAACTCCGGCAGTGTGCGCACCTGGACACCGAACTCGGTCACCACCTTGACGTATTGCTTGGTCGGCTCGTCGAACCGCGTGCTGTGCTGGTAGAGCGTCCGCATGGCCACCCCGGCGGCGAGCTGCCGGCGCACCGAGGCGAGCGCGTCGCGCAGCACCGAGGGCGGGCGCGAGCCGTCCGGCTGGGCGGTGAGGATCTCCTCGCGGGCCCCCGTCAACTCATTCTGAATGGCCCGGTTGATGTCCGGAAGGCCGTTCAGGTACCGGAAAGCGGAGTTCGCACCGCCGGTTTCCCCGGTGTCCGGCCGGGCCCCGGACGCGCCCGGCCGCTTCGGGGGCGCCCAGTCGGCCTGCTCGGCGACGGCGCGGGAGAGCCCGCTCAGGGCCTCGGCGACGTTGCGCATGGTGGTGCGGTAGTCCGGGACGTCCTCGGCGAGGCCGGCCGAGCAGGCGGCTATCGCCTCCTGGAGCGGTCCGGGCCCGTGCTCCTCGTCAGGCGTCCCGGTCATTTCCGTGCCCGATTTACGCTGAGCTGTTTCCATTTCAATCCTTCGTTTCACGGCACTGCGCCGACCCGAAGCATGTTAGGTCTTTTGTGTTCGTTCGCCGACGGGCGACGGTTGTTCCGTCGGAGGATCGTTCCGCGAACCCCTCAGGTGCTCGCGTATTCCCCGAACCCTGATTTTCGATGCCTTTACCGAAGAGGGGGAGACATGAACAGCTTCAGCACCGGCTTTTCGCCGCTCGGGTCCGACGACGTCGGCTGGAACCGGTTCGGCCCGGAGCCCACCGCCGCCTGACCGGCGGACGTCACCACCGCGCCCGGCGGCGCGCCCGACGGGAGGAAACCGAGCGTGAGGGCCGTTGAGACCGTCCTGCGCAGACACGCCGAGGACGGCGACCGGCCGCTGGTGGAGGTGACGGCCGAGGACGGCACCGCCGTCGTGCACTCCTACCGCGAGATCACCCGCGCCGCCCGCGCCCTGGGGGACCGTCTGGACCCCGGCCGCCGGCACCGGGTGGGCATCCTGTGCGGCGACACCGCCGAGGCCGTCGTCGCCGAACTCGCCCTGCTGGCCCTGCGGGTGACCGGTTGCCCGGTGCCGCCCGGCGCCTCCGCGCGCACCGCGGCCGCCCTGCTCGCGGACGCCTCCGCGGTCCTCGCCGACGCCCGCGGCCTGGCCCTGCTGGCCGCCTGGGCGGACCGGCGCGTCCTGCCCGAGGGCTGCCCGGTCGTCCCGGTCGACCTCGCCTCGCTCACCGACGCCGCGCCCGGCGCCTACCGCGTCCCCGACGACGACCGGGACTGGATCTGCAAGATCCTCCCCGCCTCGGCGGGCCGGGCCGGCCGGGTCGGCATCCGCGCCCACGCCGTCGGCGCCCATCTCGACGCGCTGCGCGCCGAGTTGCCCGCCGGAGCCTTCGCCCGCTGCGCGGTCACCGTCCCGCTGGGCGCCCTCGCCCACCAGGTGGCCGCCACCCCGATGGCCCTCGCCGACGGGGGCTGCCTGCTGCTGCCCCCGCGCGGCATACCGGCCACCGCCCTGCCGGACTGGACGGCCACCGTCCGGCCCACCGCGCTCGCCGTCACCCCGCCCGCCGCGACCGCGCTGATCGGCGCCGCCCGCACCGCGCGCCGCGAGGGCAGGCCCGTACCGGCCGCCCTTTTCGGCACCCCCGGCGTACCGCTGCTGTGGTGCGGCACCGAGGTGCCCCACCCGCTGCTCCGCGAGTGCGAGGGCCTCGGGCTGCCGGTGTACGCCGGGTACGGGCTGGCCGGGAACACCGGCGCGGTGAGCTGGAACACCCCGGCCGCCCGCAGGTCCGGCACGGCCGGCCGGCTCCTGTCCCACGTCCGCGCCGAGATCGGCCCCGACGGCGAACTCCTGGTCAGCGGCAAGGGGTTGGCCGTCTCCCTGGGCTCGGACGATCCCGCCGACGGCTGGCTGCACACCGGGGTACGGGCCGCCATCGACGCCGACGGGTTCGTGCACCTCGTCCGCCCGGACCCCGCCCGCCGCGCCGGGGAACCGCTGACCCCGGAGATCGGCCGCCTGCTGTACTCCCTGGTCCGCTCGCTGCGCGCGGACTGCGTGGTCGCCTTCGACGGCACCGCCGACGGCTCCCTCGACCAACTCGCCGCCGGAGCAAGGGCGAACGGCACCGGGCACATCGTCGGCCATGTGCCCGACGCCCACCGCGCCGCCGACACCCGCGCCCGGCTCACCGCCGCCGGCCTCGCCCCCTGGGCCGAGGTCCGCCACGCGGGCCTGCACGACCTCGGCCGCGCCCCCGCCCCGGTCGACCTCGCCCTGCTCGACTGCCGACCCGACCTCACCCTGCCCGCGCTCACCGCGCTGGAGGGACGGATGCGCCCCGGCACCATCGTGCTCGCGCTGGGCTCCGCCCCCACCGGCCCCTACCTCGACCGGGTGCGCGACGGCGCGGACTACCTCTCCATGCCCCTGCCGGTCGCCGCCGGGGTGGAGGTCTCCATCCGGCTCACCCCGGCCGCCGCCCACCGCCCCGCTCCCCGTCCGGTCCCCGGACCGGACACGCCCACTCCACAGTCCAGCGGAGAGTGACCCCTTGATCAGCACACCCTCGGAGATCTGCGTCGTCGGGGCGGGACCCCGCGGCGTGTCCGTCCTGGAGCGGCTGCTCGCCCAGGAACGCAAGTCGCCCTCGCGCGAACGGCTCACCGTCCACCTCGTCGACCCCTCGCCCCCGGGGCCGGGCCGGGTCTGGCGCACCGCGCAGTCCCCGCACCTGCTGATGAACACGGTGGCCTCCCAGGTCACCGTGTTCACCGACCACAGCGTCGACATCGTCGGCCCGGTGGAGGACGGCCCCAGCCTGTACGAGTGGGCACGCCGTCTCGCCCACACCGGTACCGCCGACGAGGCGATCGCCGCCGAGGCCCGCGCCCTCGGCCCCGACTCCTACCCGACCCGCGCCTTCTACGGCCACTACCTGCGCTGGGTCTTCCGCCTCCTGATCGCCACCGCCCCGGCCCACATCACCGTCCGGGTGCACGCCTCGCGCGCCGTCGCCCTGGACGACACCGGGCCCGTGCCGGGCGGCCCGCAGAGCGTGCTCCTGGCCGACGGGACCAGGCTGACCGGGCTCGACGCCGTCGTCCTCGCCCTCGGCCACCTGCCGAACCGGCCCACCGACGAGATACGCCGGTTCGCGGACTTCGCCGCCACGCGCGGGCTGACCTATCTGCCGCCCGCCAACCCCGCCGACCACGACCTCTCGGGCATCGGCGCCGGGCAGCCGGTGCTGCTGCGCGGGCTCGGCCTCAACTTCTTCGACTACCTCGCCCTCTTCACGCTCGGCCGGGGCGGCTCCTTCACCCGGGCCGACGGCCGGCTCGTCTACCGGCCCTCCGGCGAGGAACCCCGCATGTTCGCGGGCTCCCGGCGCGGAGTGCCGTACCACGCGCGCGGCGAGAACCAGAAGGGCGCCCACGGCCGCCACGAGCCACGGCTGCTGGACCAGCACAGGGTCGCCGCCCTGCGCGAACGCGCCCGGCGGGGCGAGCGGTTGAGCTTCCGGGCCGACCTGTGGCCGCTGATCGCCCGCGAGGTCCAGGGCGTCTACTACGCGGCCCTGCTCACCGCGCGCGGTGAGGACGCCACCGCCTTCGCGGACGCCTACCCGCACGTCCCGGAGAGCGAGGAGGACGCCTTCCTCGACGAGGCCGGCATCGGCGCCGCCGACCGCTGGGACTGGGCGCGCATCGCCCGGCCGTACGGGGAGCGGGAGTTCGGCTCCGTGGACGACTACCGCGCCTGGCTGCTCGGGCATCTGCGCCAGGACGTGGCCGACGCCCGCGCGGGGAACGTCACCGGCCCGCTGAAGGCCGCCCTGGACGTGCTGCGCGACCTGCGCAACGAGATCCGCCTCGTCGTCGACCACGACGGCATCGACGGCGCCTCCTACCGCGACCAGCTGCACGCCTGGTACACCCCGCTCAACGCCTTCCTCTCCATCGGCCCGCCCGCCTCCCGCATCGAGGAACTCACCGCGCTCATCGAGGCCGGGATCGTGGAGATCCTGCCGCCCGGCCTGCTGGTGGACACCGCCGACGACGGCCCCGCCTTCGTGGCCCGCGCCCTCGGCGGAGCGGCCGTCGGCCCGCCCTTCGCCGCGCTCATCGAGGCCCGGCTCCCCGAACCCGACCTCCAGCGCACCGCCGACCCGCTGCTGCGTCACCTGCTGAGCACCGGCCAGTGCCGCCCGCACCGGATACCCACCGCGCACGGCGGGGTGTACGAGACCGGCGGCCTCGACGTGTCGACACGCCCCTACCGGCTCGTCGACGCCGCCGGCCGCGCCCACCCCCGGCGCTTCGCCTACGGCGTCCCCACCGAGGCCGTGCACTGGGTCACCGCGGCGGGCATCCGGCCCGGCGTGGGCTCCGTGACGCTGGAGGACTCCGACGCCATCGCGCACGCCGTACTGTCCCTGCCCGCCCCGGTGCCCGCCGGACCGGCGGAGGTGACGGCGTGAACACCGACGTCGGACTGCTGTCCCCGGTGCGCGCCGGGGTGCCCGTGGAGGAGGCGACCGGGGACCCGGCGTGGCTCCAGGCCATGCTGGACGCCGAGGCCGCGCTGGCGCGGGCCCAGGCCCGGCTCGGTGCCGTACCCGCGTCGGCCGCCGCCGTCATCACCGAGGCCGCCGACGCACGGCGGCTGGACGCCCGCGCGCTCGCCCTCGCGGCCCGCGAGACCGCCAACCCGGTGGTCGGTCTGGTCCGCGCCTTCACCGCCGTGGTCGCGGCCGCCGACCCGGCCGCCGCCGAGTACGTCCACCGGGGCTCCACCAGCCAGGACATCCTGGACACCGGCACCATGCTGGTGGCCGCCCGCGCGCTGCGCCTCACCGTCGCCGACCTGCGCGCCACCGCCGATGAACTGGGCCGTCTCGCCGGGGAGCACCGGGACACCGTCATGGCCGGGCGCACGCTCGCCCTGCACGCCGTGCCCACCACCTTCGGGCTCAAGGCCGCGGGCTGGCGCTCGCTCGTACTCGACTCCGCCGACCGGCTCGGCCGCGTCCTGGACCACGGCCTGCCGGTCGCGCTCGGCGGCGCGGCGGGCACCCTCGCCGGCTACCTGGAGTACGCCCGCCTCGACGGAGCCACCGGCGCCGACGAGACCGGCGGTTACCTGGACGCCCTCACCGCCGCCTACGCCGACGAGACCGGCCTCGCCCGGCCCGTGCTGCCCTGGCACGCGCTGCGCACCCCGGTGGCCGACCTCGGCGCCGCGCTCGCCCACACGGCGGCCGCGCTCGGCAAGATCGCGGCGGACGTACAGGTACTGGCCCGCACCGAGGTCGGCGAGGTGGCCGAGCCCGCCCCGGCCGGCCGGGGCGCCTCCTCCGCCATGCCCCACAAGCGCAACCCGGTCCTCGCCACGCTGATCCGCTCGGCGGCCCTCCAAGTGCCGGTGCTGTCCGCCGGGTTGACCCAGTGCCTCACCGCCGAGGACGAACGGTCCGCCGGGGCCTGGCACGCCGAATGGACCCTGCTCCGCGAGTCCCTCCGCCTGACCGGCGGCGCCGCCCACACCGCGCTCGACCTCGCGCGGGGCCTCACGGTCGACCCCGGCCGTATGCGTGCCAACCTCGCCCTGACGGGCGGCCGGATCGTCTCCGAGCGCGTGGCCGCGGTCCTGGCCCCCCGGCTGGGCAAGGCGGAGGCGCGGCGCCTGCTGAGCGAGGCGTCGGGGCGGGCCGCGGGGGAGGGGGTGCGGCTGGGTGAAGTGCTGGCGGCGCTGCCGGAACTGGCGGACGTGCTGGACGGCCCGGAGCTCGCCGAGCTGCTGGACCCGGCCCATTACACGGGCGCGGCGGGGGCGTTGGTGGACCGGGCGCTGAAACGCTGAGGGCACCACGGGACGTACGCACCCTCGGTTGCCTACGCTGGCGGCTGCCCGTTCGTGGTGACCGTCTTCAGGAGGCGACCTGTGTCCAGTCGTACCCGGACCGAGGAGTTCCGTGCGCTGCATCGGCGGCCCGGACCCGGTGATCCGCTGGTGATCCCCAATGTGTGGGACGCGGTCAGCGCCCGGGTGTTCGCGGACGCCGGGCACCCGGTGCTGGCCACCTCCAGCGCCGCTGTCGCCGCCGTGCTCGGGTACGACGACGGGGGAGCCGCCCCGGCGGACGAGGTGTTCGAGGCGCTGGCCCGGATCATCCGCGCCGTCGACGTCCCGGTGACCGTCGACATCGAGGACGGCTACGGGCTCGCCCCGGCCCGGATCGTGGAGCGGCTGCTCGCCGTGGGCGCGGTCGGCTGCAATCTGGAGGACACCGACCACGGCTCCGGCAAGCTCAAGGACGCCCACGAACACGCCGACTGGCTGGGGAAGTTCGTGGCGGCCGCCGAGGGCCGGGTGGTGCTCAACGCCCGCGTGGACACGTTCCTGCACGGCGCGAGCGACGCGGAGGAGGCGATCGGCCGGGGCCGCCTGTACGCCGAGGCGGGGGCGGACGTGATCTATCCGATCCTGGCCCCGGCCGAGCTGCTGCCCGAGCTGTCCGGGGCCGTCCCGGCCCCGCTGAACGCCCTGTACCTGCCGAACGGGCCGGCCCCGGCGGAGCTGGGCCGGCTGGGCGCCGCCCGCGTCACCTTCGGCGGCGGCCTGCACCAGCGTGCCGAGGCCGCCCTCACGGAGATCGCCCGCACCCTGCCCGCCTGAATCCCGGCACAGCAGTGCGCCCCGCCCAAGTCCTGGGCGGGGCGCAGCTGTTGGAGCTCTAAAGTCCCGCCACCGCTCGCAGTGCCTCCGCGCGGTCCGTGCGCTCCCAGGTGAAGTCCGGCAGCTCGCGGCCGAAATGCCCGTACGCCGCCGTCCGGGCGTAGATGGGCCGCAGCAGGTCGAGGTCGCGGATGATGGCCGCCGGGCGCAGGTCGAAGACCTCGTCGATGGCCTTGCCGATCACGTCGACGCCGACCCGGTGGGTGCCGAACGTCTCGATGAACAGGCCCACCGGCTCGGCCCGCCCGATGGCGTACGCGACCTGCACCTCGCAGCGCCCGGCGAGACCGGCGGCCACGACGTTCTTGGCCACCCAGCGCATCGCGTACGCGGCGCTGCGGTCCACCTTGGACGGGTCCTTGCCCGAGAAGGCGCCGCCCCCGTGGCGGGCCATGCCGCCGTAGGTGTCGATGATGATCTTCCGGCCGGTCAGCCCGGCGTCGCCCATCGGGCCGCCGATGTGGAAGCGCCCGGTGGGATTCACCAGCAACCGGCAGCCGTCGGTGTCGAGTTCGATCCCCTCCTCCGCCAGTCGCCCCAGCTCCACGTCGACCACGTTGCGGCGCACCTCGGGCACCAGCAGGTCCTCCAGCGAGACGTCCGCCGCGTGCTGCGCGGACACGACCACCGTGTCCAGCCGGACCGCCCGGTCCCCGTCGTACTCCACGGTGACCTGGGTCTTCCCGTCGGGCCTGAGGTACGGCATGTTCCCGGAGCGGCGCACCTCGGTGAGCCGCTGGGCCAGCCGGTGCGCGAGCCGGATCGGGAGCGGCAACAGCTCCGGGGTCTCGTCGGTCGCGTACCCGAACATCAGGCCCTGGTCACCGGCGCCCTGGGCGGCCAGCAGATCCTCGCTGTCCGCGTCGACACCGCGCGCGATGTCGGGGGATTGGGCGCCGATGGAGACGGACACTCCGCAGGAGGCACCGTCGAAGCCCTTCGCGGAGGCGTCGTAGCCGATGTCGAGCACGGCCTCGCGGACCAGGGCGGGCACGTCGGCCCAGGCCCGGGTGGTGACCTCGCCGGCCACATGCACCTGGCCGGTGGTGATCAGGGTCTCCACGGCGACGCGCGAGCGCGGGTCACGCGCCAGCAGCGCGTCGAGGACCGTGTCGCTGATCCGGTCGGCCATCTTGTCGGGATGGCCCTCGGTGACGGACTCCGAAGTGAACAGACGGCGGGGCATGACACTCCTCGGGTTGCAGCGGCTGCTGACGGTGCGGGGTGGCCGGGGCGCGTGGGCCCCGGCCGGGTGTCACCAGGCGTACGCCTCGGGCGCGGGCCGGTGACCGGGGAAGATCTCGTCGAGCCGGGCCAGCGCCTTCGGCTCCAGCTCGACGTCGAGCGCGGCGAGCGCGCTGTGCAACTGGGCCAGGGTGCGCGGGCCGACGACGGGCGCGGTGACGGCCGGGTTGGCGAGCAGCCAGGCCAGCGCGACATGCCCCGGCTCCTGGCCCAGCTCGGCGGCGAGGTCCTCGTACTCCTGGATCTGCGGGCGGCGGGTCGCCAGCGCGGCGGCGGCCCGCGCGACCGTGCGCCGCACGCCCCGGCGTTCGTCCCGCAGCACCCCGGCGAGCAGCCCGCTGTGCAGCGGGGACCAGGGGAGCAGGCCGATGCCGTAGCGCCGGGCGGCCGGGATCACCTCCAGCTCGACGGTGCGCTCCAGGAGGTTGTAGTGGGACTGCTCGCTCACCAGTCCGGGCAGGTGCCGGGCGCGCGCGCTCTCCTGGGCCTCGGCCAGGTGCCAGCCGGCGAAGTTGCTGGAGCCGACGTAGACGATCTTGCCCTGGGTGACCAGGACGTCCATGGCCTGCCAGATCTCGTCCCACGGGGTCGACCGGTCGACGTGGTGCATCTGGTACAGGTCGATGTGGTCGGTGCGCAGCCGCCGCAGGCTGGCCTCGACCGCCCGGCGGATGTGCAGCGCGGACAGCCCGCCCTCGTTGGGCCAGTCGCCCATGTCCGAGTACACCTTGGTGGCCAGCACCGTCCGCTCCCGGCGGCCCCCGCCCCGCGCGAGCCAGCTGCCGATCACCGTCTCGGTCAGGCCGGGGTGCTCGGGCCAGCCGTACAGGTCGGCGGTGTCCACGAAGTTGACGCCCGCGTCCAGGGCGGCGTCCAGGATGCGGTGGGCCTCGGCCTCCTCGGTGTGCACCCCGAAGTTCATGGTGCCGAGACAGAGCCGGGACACGCGCAGACCGCTGCGGCCGAGCTGGGTGTACTCCATGACGTCCTTTCGGGGCCGGATCGGGGAAACGGCGGGGTCAGCGGAAGTCGTCCGCGTGATCGGCGGCCCAGCGGGCGAAGGTGCGCGCGGGCCGGCCGGTGAGGTCCTCCACCGCCGAGGTGACCGGCAGGGCGGTGGCCGGGTCGGCCTCGGTCTGGGACCACTCGTTCAGCAGGTCCGCGACGATTCCCGGCCGCAGGAAGCGCTCCGCCTGGGACCGCCACGCCTCCGGGTCCGTCCGCTCCACCCGCAGCGGCCGTCCGCTCGCCTCCGCGATCGCGGCGACCTGCTCCGCCTGCGAGACGGGCGCGGGCCCGGTGACCGTGTACCACCGCCCGTGGTGGCCGTCCGTGCGCAGCGCGGCCGCGGCGGCCGCGGCGAGGTCGGCCTCGTGGACCACCGGGCAGACGGCGTCCGGATGGGGCAGCCGTACCACCCCGTCCGCCCGCGCGCCCGGCGCCCACCACAGCGCGTTGGTGGCGAAGGGCGCCGGCCGGAGCACCGTCCACCGCTCGGGGCCGTTCTCCGCGAGCGCCGCCTCGGCCGCCCGGTACCTCGGATAGACCCAGGAGGCCCGGTCCCGCCCGGTGTGCCCCGCGGCCCAGGCCCCGGTGAACAGCACCACCTTCGCCACGCCCGCGCGTTTCGCCGTCGCCGCGAATGCCGGAATGGCGTCGAGAACCGGGAAGAGGAATACGGAATTCACCCCGTCGAGCGCCGGAAAAAGGCTTTCCGGTTCACTCAGGTCACCCTGTACGACACTCACCCCGGAAGGGACGTCCGCCTTTTGTGGACTGCGGGTCAGTACACGTACCTCTTCGCCCTCTGCCAGCAGTTCCCGTAATACATGGCGGCCCGTCTTGCCGGTGGCCCCGGTCACCAGAATTGTCATGCGGAGAGCATAGGGAGAAGCGCTGGATTCAGGCGATGGTGTTCACCGCCCCCCTCCCGTCGACCGCTCTGGCCCGCTCCTCCAGCTGCTGGGCCGCGTCCCGCCAGGAGGCCGCGCATTCCCGGGCCGCGGCCGCGACCTTGGCCGCGCAGTGCGGCGGAATCCGGTCCACCAGTTCCTCCCAGCGCCGGTTCGCCAGTGCGTGGGTGTCCAGCAGTCGCAGCAGGAACCGGCCGTGCTCGGTGAGCCGTATCGACGGGTCCCGCTTGAGCAGCAGCAACGTCTCCGCCAGCGCGAACGCGGTCACACCGCCCTGGTCGGGATTCCGGGCCGCGGGCGCCGGGGCGGCCGGCCGGTGCACCGGGCCGCCGGACGGGCGCGCGCCGAGGGTCGGACTCGCGCCCTTCTGGACGCGTTCGCGCACGTCACGGGCGGTCGCCAGGGACAGTCCGCTCTCCCGGGCGATCTCCCGCAGGGTGGCCTGCGGATGGGTCCGGGCGTATTCACCCGCCAGCCGGCGCCGCTCGGAGTTGTCCACCGGGCGCGACCGGCCGTCCCGGCCGATCCGGGCGTTCAACTGAGGAATCGCGTCACCCGAACGACGCCGGATCGAGCCCACCGTCTTCGGCGAGAGACCGGTGGCGGACGCGATCATCCGGTCCGACCAGTCCGGGTGCGAGCGGATGATGCGCAGCGCGGCCGCGTTGCGGTCGGCGCGGGTCAGCGGCAGCCCGTGGTGGGCGTTGCGCTCCACCGCCAGCAGGAACGCGTCCTTGGCGGTGCCGTCGAAGTACTGCACGTCGATATGGGTCTGCCCGTTGAGCCGGGCGGCCCGCAGTCGATGGACGCCGTCGATGACGCGGCGCGTGGCGCGGTGCACGATGATCGGTGGCAGCGGCGAGACGCACTGCGCGAGGTGCCGGACGTGTTCCTCGTTCTCCCCGGATATACGGGGGGAGTCTTCGGTCGAGAGCGACTCGATGGGCGCACGTGTCACCGGCAGGCTGTCCGCCTGCGCGTTCCACATTTCCGCCGACTCACAGATCACCGGGGCGGCGAGGTGAATACCTCTGGTTTCCGTCACAGCCATTCTCAATCTCCTGTTCATATGTCCGTACGGGGGCATGAAGATGTGAGATTGACGCGCGTGGCCACAGACCGGTCGACCGGTTCGGGGCGCCCGGGAAGGTGCCTGGAGAAACCGGTGACGGTGTTACAGGGCGGTCAGCTGCCGTGCGCGAATACCCGGCCGTAACAACAGACCGGGGATACACGAGAGCCCGGCCGCCGGTGATGCGCCGCGCTCAGGGGGCGGCGTGGACCGAGTGGGCCGGGCTGGAAGGGGCGGCTCCGGAAAAGGACCCGCCGCGCCGGAAAACGGCGCCGAGTATCGCGTATCACTGTGAAGAGCCTCCCCCGTTTGGCTCTGGACCTGCTGCCGTGCACCATATCCGGTGCCGGTGAATCGTCAACGCGCGATCAGGAAAATCACCTGGACGGGAACCGGTGCCTCGTGGGAGACAACAGGTTTTTCGGCCGGGCGTTCCGTGTCGCGCACCGGGCGCCAGCCGTGTGGTGGCCGGTGGCGCCCAGGCGAGGATGGCCAGAAAACGACAGGCCGTCAGCTCGTCGGCGGGCGGAACTCCGGCTGGTCGATGATGCGCAGCCAGCTGCCGTCCGCCTGGCGCTTGACCACCTGCGCGCGGGCACCCGAACCGTCCTTGGGCGGCGTGGAGGTGAGCGCGATGTCACCGAACACCAGCGTGGGCAGGGGCTCCTCGGGCTCGAAGTGCGGCCCGTTGGACAGCACCTTCTCCCAGAGCTGGCGGATCGCCTCCCGGCCCACCGTGGTGCTGCCGGGCGGGTAGGCCATCACGGCCTCCTCGTCGTACAGCGCGGCGAGGCCGGCGGCGTCACCGGCGTTGGCGCGCTCCACGAAGAGACGGGTGAGGTCTTCCGGCTTCAGGGCCTTCTCGTTCTCGGACACAATCATCCTTTCCTGCGGTCCGGGTACCAACGGTGGCAATTTTCCGTCATTGGCCGAGAACAAGTCCAATCAATCATCCGGATCGGCGTTATAATTTGGAGTTATGGAGATCAGGCAGCTCAGGTACTTCATCGCCGTGGCCCAGGAAGCCAATTTCACCAGGGCCGCGGAGCTGGTGCATATCAGCCAGCCTGGGATCAGTGCCCAGATCCGCCAGCTGGAGAACGACCTCGGGGCCACCCTGATCGACCGCTCCGGCCGCAGTGTGCAGCTCACGGCCGTCGGCGAGGTGGTGCTCGCGCACGCCAAGTCCGTGCTGTCCTCCATGGACTCGCTGCGGCAGGCCGTGGACGAGATGAACGGCCTGGTCCGGGGCAAGCTGGTCGTCGGCATGGTCACCGCCTGCACCGTCCAGCCCCTCTTCGACGCGCTGTCCGGCTTCCATCTCGCCCACCCCGGCGTCGAGATCAGCCTGCTCGAGGACGATTCCGCCAAGCTGGTCGAGTACGTCCGCGAGGGCACTGTCGACCTGGCGCTGATCGGCGCCGCCCATCGCGCGCCGGAGGACCTGGACGGCTGGCAGGTGATCAGCGAGCCGATCGTCGCCGCCGTGCCGCACGAGCATCCGCTGGCCGAGAAGGACGGGGTCACCCTCGCCGAACTGAGCGCCTTCCCACTCGTCTGCCTCCCCGAGGGCACCGGTATCCGGGCCACGCTGGACGAGGCGTCCGCCGCGCTCGGTCTCACGCCCACCATCGCCCTCCAGGCGAGCGCGCCCGGCGCGGTGATGCACCTGGCCGAACGGGGCCTCGGGGTCGCGGTGCTCTCCGAGTCGATGACCGCCCATCAGAAGGGGCTCAAGACCGTCGCCATCACCGACGTCGACGTCCCCGCGGTGCTGGCCCTGATCTCCGCGCCCACCAAGAGCCCCGCCCTGCGCGAGCTGCTGCTGCACTGCCGGCAGTCCTTCGGGGAGCCGGCCACCACGCAGGTCGCCTCGATGAGCGGCGCCTGACCCGACCACACGAAAGCGGGCCCGTCGGCGATCCGACGGGCCCGCTTTCGTGTTCGCGAGTCGGAGAACGCGAGGGAGAGAAGAGGGCTCAGCTCTCCGCCGCCACCGGCGACTGACCGGGAGCGTCCTTCGCCTCGGGCTTCGGCGCCTGGGCCGCCTGGAAGTCGGCGGGCCGGATCAGCACCAGCGCCAGCACACCGCCGAGCAGGGCCAGGCCGGCCGACACGGCGAGCAGGGTGTTGAGGCCGTCCACGAAGCCGGTCGTGGCGATGTGCTGCACCTTCTCCCCGTACTGCTCGGGCACCAGCCGCACCGCCTCGCCGGTCTCGCCGCCCCGGGTCAGCGCGGCCAACTGGTCGCTGCGGCCCGCCAGTTCCGGCACCCCGCGCAGTCCGTCGCGGAACCGGTCGCTGATGACCCCGGCGAAGGTCGAGCCGAGCACCGCGACACCCGCGCTCACACCGAGCTGCCGGAAGGTGCCGTTCACGCCCGACGCCATCCCGGAGCGGGAGAAGTCGACGACGCCCACGGCGGTGGAGGCCAGCGGCGGGTTCACCAGACCGGCGCCGACACCGCCCAGCACCAGACCGGGGATGAAGTGCTCCCAGCCGCTGGACTCGGTGATTCCGCTCATCAGCAGCAGCGCGGCACCGACCAGCAGCAGCCCGACGCCGATCATGTAGCGGGGCTGCACCTTGGCGCTGAGCCGCCCGGCGATCAGGGAGGCGACCAGCATCGACAGCGAGGCGGTGAGCAGGCGCAGACCGGTCTCCAGCGAGGAGTAGTTCAGCGCCTCCTGGAAGTAGATCGCCAGGAACAGGAACATCGCGAACAGCGAGCCGTTCATGGCGAACGCGGCGATGGAACCGCCGACGAAGGTGGGGATGCGGAACAGCCGCAGATCGAACATCGGCTGCTCGGACTTCGCCTCCACCAGCAGGAACGCGAGCAGCAGCGCCGCGCCCACCACGAGACCGGTCACCGCGCGGCCGTCGCTCCACTCGGTCTCACCGGCGCGGATCAGACCGTAGACCAGGGTGGCGAGACCGCCGGTGAGCAGGACGAAACCGGGGTAGTCCAGCTTGCGGGCGAAGGGCGACTTCGACTCGTCCACGCGCAGCGCGATGATCAGGGCCACGATGACCCCGATCGGCACGTTGACCAGGAAGATGCCCCGCCAGCTGATGCCGCTGGAGATCAGGCCGCCGGCCACCGGGCCGATGGCGGAGGCGAGGCCGGTGACCATGCCCCACACACCGAACGCCATTCCGCGTTCCTTGCCCTGGAAGCTGCCCGCGAGCAGGGCCAGACCGGTGGCGAACATGACCGAGCCGCCCACGCCCTGGAGCACCCGGGACATGATCAGCATCAGCGGCGACTGGGCCACACCGCACAGCAGCGAGGCGACCGTGAACAGGGCCACGCCGATCGCGTAGAGGCGCTTGCGGCCGAACCGGTCGGCCAGCGTGCCGCTCGTCAGCAGGAAGGAGGCCAGCGCCAGCGCGTAGCCGTCGATCACCCACTGGAGGTCGGCGAAGCTGGCGTTCAGATCGCGCTGCACATCGGGCATGACGACGTACACGATGGTGGTGTCCAGCAGGAGCATGAACGTCCCGCCGCACACCCCCAACAGGGTCCACCATTTCTTTTCCATCATCGTTCCTTCTGCTGTCCTGAGCGGTCGGCCGCGGCCCGTCGGCGGGGGCCGGGGGAGGGGTTCGGCGGGATGTTGTGGTTCAGCCGGAAGAGGTTTCCGGGGTCGTGGGCGGCCTTGATCCGGCCGAGGCGCGCGTAGTCGCCGGGTTCGTACGCCCGGCGCACCTGGTCCGGGCTGGCGGCGGCGCCGTAGAGGAAGTTCAGGTTGCGGCCCGTGGTCAGCGGGGACAGGGCGTCGGTGAGCCGGGTGTGCGCGGCGCGGACGGCGTCGGCGGTGTCGTCGGTGACCCGGTCGAGCACCGCGAGCAGATAGCGGGCCGAGCGGTGGCCGACCGAGTTCGGCACGCGCGGCGCGCGGGCCAGGGCCCCGCCCAGGTGGCGCACCTCGACGATGCTGGTGATCGGCGCGTCGGGCCCGGACAGCTCCAGCACGGTACGCACCGCGCCCGCGTCCAGCCCGCTGAGCATCGCGTTGGTCCCGACGTACGCGGCCGGAGCCACCGGGTCGTTGTGGATCGACCCGGACTCGGTGTACGGCAGCTCGCGCACCGAGTCCGCCAGCCGCGGCCCGAGCGCCCGCAGCGGGGCGACCAGCCGCTCCCCGTACGCCGGGTCACCGAGGTAGGAGATCCGGACATGCACCACGTACCGCCCGCGCAGCGGCGGGGGCAGGGTCGGGGCGTCGGGGAGCGGGACCAGGGCGAGGGAGGAGGTCATCTCCTCGGGAACCGTCTCCGTCCAGCGCAGGTAGGCGTCGAGGACGTCCTCGGCCGAGGCGCCGTCGAAGAAAAGGCCGCCGCCGTAGAGCCGGTTCACCGGGACCAGGTCCACTTCGAGGCCGGTGACCAGGCCGAAGTTGTCGCGGCCGCCGCGCAGCGCCCAGAACAGGTCGGGGTCGCTGTCGGCGGTGACCGCGCGGGGCCGGCCGTCGGCGGTGACGCACTCCACGCGCCGGACGTGGTCCGCCGCGTAGCCGAACTTCCGTGCCAGCAGGCCGATTCCGCCGCCCAGGGTGTAGCCGACCGCGCCCACGTCCGGGGCGCTGCCGCTGAGCGGGGCCAGCCCGTGCGGCGCGGCCGCCTCGACGACCTGCTTCCACCGCACGCCCGCGCCCACGAAGGCGGTACGGGCGGCCGGGTCGACGCGCACCTCGGTCATCCGCCGGGTGCTGACGAGGACGCCCGTGCCGGCGGGCAGCGCGGGGGCGTGCCCGGTGGCCTGCACGCCCACCGGGAGGTCGCGCGCGGCGGCGAACTCCACCGCGAGCTGGACGTCCTTGGGCTCGGTGGCGCCGACGACGAGCGCCGGGCGGTGCGGACGGTGGGTCTGGTAGCGGGCGCGTTCCTCGTCGTAGCCGTCCTGGCCCTCGGTGAACAGCGGGCCGCCGACGCGCCCGGCCAGTTGCCGGGCGGCCGCGCCCAGGTCCTCGCGCGCGGTGGACGGTTCGGGGCGAGTGGGCACGGGCCGTTCCTTTCGTCGAGGGACGACAGTGCCGCTGACGGGGGTCGCTGCGGCACTGCCGTCCCAGTCATGGTCCCGACGATGCGATCAGAAGTCCAAGACCTAGTTTTTCTGGGATACCGAACTTTTGGTTATGGATCAGCGGTGACGGCCACGGCCAGCGCGAACGCCGGTGCCGTCAGCTCCCCGACCAGTGCGTACCGGTCGCCGGCCCGCGCCCACAGCCGCCCCTCGCGCAGGCCGAGCCGCACCCGCCAGAAGAGTCCGCCATGGGCGTCCACGCACTCCGAGAGCGCCTTGAAGGCGGCCTCCTTCGCGGCGAACAGCCGCCGCAGGCCCGGCGGGTCGCCGTCAGGCCACAGTTCGGCCCGCTCCCGCTCGTCCAGCAGGAACCGGTGCAGCCTCAGGTCCGGGCAGCGCGGCTCCAGGTCCACGCCCACGCCACGGGCGCCGGGCGCGACCGCGGCCACCGCCAGCGCGGTGCTGTGGGTCACCGAGGCCGGGAACCCCGCCGGACACACCGGCGCCCCGCTGTACGCGCGGCCCACCGTCGTCATCGGGCTGCCCGCCCGCCGCAGCGCCGCGCCCACCGCGTCCCGGCCGGCCCGGTGCTGCGCCGCGCCGGTGCCCGGCGGGGCGACCGGGACGCTCGCCAGCACCACCCGCCGGACACGGCCGGGGCCCCCGAGCAGCCATGCGCTCGGGAGCCCCGGAAGCGGTGTCTCAGTCACCCGTCCCGGCGACCCGCTCGATGAACGACTCCACCTCCCGCTGGAACCACTCGGGCTCCTCCAGGAAGGCCAGATGCCCGCCGTCCGGCACGGTGACGGTGACGGCGTCCGGGAACAGCCCCACCATCTCCCGTACCGCGTCCGTGGACAGCGAGAAGTCGTCCCCGCCGACGAACAGCAGGGTCGGAGCGGCCACCTTGGTCATGATCTGCGGGTCCAGCGGTGCCTTCACCGACACCGCGAGCCCGGCGCGCAGCGAGTCCACGGTGTGGATGCCGAGGAAGTTCTGCTTGCGGCCCATGAAACCGATGGGCCCCGCCTCCTCCACCGCCCGGTCGCCGGAGACGAGCGGGTACAACTGCTCGTACAGCACGCCGAGTCCGGAGGTCTCCAGCGTCTTCAGCCAGGACTTGGTGATCCGGCGCAGCCGCTGCGGGCCGTGCGGGCTCATCGCCGGGCCCGCCAGGATCAGCCCCTGCACCCGGTCCGGGTGGGCCACCGCGAAGTCCCGGCAGATCAGCGTCGAGAACGACGTGCCCACCACGATGGCCTTCTCCAGACCCAGCCCGTCGAACAGGGCCTTCAGGTCGCTGATGTGGTCCTCCCACACCGGCTCCCCGGGGTGCGGGCTGGAGTCGCCCTGGCCGCGCAGGTCGTAGGAGGTGATCCGGGCCCTGGTGGCCAGCTTCGCGGTGTAGGACCGCCAGGACTTGCGGTCCATGAAGAAGTTGTTGACGAGGACGATGTCGGGACCGGACCCGCGTCGCTCGTACGCTATCCGGATGTCGTCGCTCACCTGGATCTCGCCGGTCTCCAGGGCGTCGTCGACGGTCGTGTCGGTCATCGGCTCACTTTCGGCACAGGAGGGCGGGCGGGGCTCAGACGGCTTCGAGGACCGCCTCGGCGGCGGACCGGGCGTCACCGAACCTGGTGGTCAGCGCGTGCACCCACCGCTCCAGGCCGAAGGCCAGGCAACTGGTGGAGGCGGGCGCGCCGTCGGGCAGGGAGATCGCGCAGCGCTCCCCGAAGAAGTTGCGGTGGTAGTTGACCGACCCGATGGCCAGGCCGTCCACCACGAACTCCTCCTTCACCGGGAAGAGGCGCTGCATCGTCGCCCGGGAGCCGGTGCGGTCGAAGAACGGGTCGGTGGCGACCTCGGTGGTCATCTTCAGGCCCAGCCGGCCGGCCAGGCCCAGCACCTGCTCCTTGGCGCGCTTCAGGTGCTCGGTGGCGCCCTCGGGCGAGCCGACGAACACGATCTCGCGCATGCTGAAGCCGAGCAGCCGGCGCAGGCCCTCGTAGTGCGTCTCGTTGCGGAAACAGGTGGCGACCGTGGTGAACCGGTTCTCCGTCGCCGGAAGCGCCCGGTCCTTCAGGTCGAAGTAGACCGAGTAACACGCGGCCGAGGGCAGGGCCAGGGCCGCGTCGTTGAGGACGGACGCCGGCAGCTCCGCCAGCGGGCTCGCGGCACCGGCGCGCAGCTCCCCGAGCCGGGCCGGGTCGGCCGCGACGGCGGCCAGACCCAGGTGCGGGAAGTTCTCGTAGTAGTCGATGGACTCCAGGTCCGCCGGCCGCAGCAGGAACGGGTAGCGCCGTTCCTGGGCCTCCCACTCGTGCGCCCAGGACAGCACCAGGGAGTCGAAGGCCCGCAGCAGCCGCAGCTCGTCCGGGCCGAGGACGCCGAGGCCGTTGTCCGTCGTCCCCGTGGCGGTGCCCATCAGTGGGCCGCCGCGCCGTGCAGGAAGCGCTTGTCGATGGCGCGCAGGGTGCGGAAGTCCTCGACGTCGATCTCCTCGGGGTCGATGGTCTCCCCGCTCAGCTCCTCCAGCAGGTAGAGGAACTCGACGAAGGCCAGCGAGTCCACCGCGCGGCGGTCGATCAGGTCGTCGTCCAGGTTCAGCTCGCCCACCTCGGGGTTGCGCTGGTGGATGAAGGTGAGGATCTTGGTCAGCTTGTCGTCGCTCATGCCGATGCTCCCTGGACCTGAAGGCCGTTGCGGGCGAGGAACTTGCGGGTACGGTTGAGGATCGCGGTGTGCGCGGCGTGCCGGGCCGGGTGCTCCAGCAGTCGGCGGCGCAGTTCGAGGGGCTGGTCGAGCCCGGCGTCGCGGTACACGGCGGGGTTGTACAGGCTGCGGACGCTGTACTCGAGGTACGTCTCCAGGTAGTTGGCCAGCACCGGGATGTCCTCCGGGCGGGTCTCCTTGACCTGGTCCAGCAGCTGGGTGAACAGGTGCCGCCCGAAGGCGACATGGCGGCTCTCGTCCTGGTGATGGACCCGGTTGATCTCCTGCGCGATGGGCGGCAGCGAATCGTCCGTCGCCATCCGCGCGTTGAAGTAGTCGACCAGCTCCTCGAAGATCAGGATGCGGGCGAAGATGACCAGTTCGGTCGCCGCGTCGCCCACCCCCTCGATCCGGCCCGGACCGACCTGCGGCACCGCCGGGTACACCTTCCCGCCGTACTTCAGGCAGAAGGTCCCGAAGAACCACATGTGCTCGTTCTCCTCACCGATGAAGTGGTGGAGGAACTCCGAGGCGTCGGCGTAGGTCTTGGTGTGGATGCGGAGCACGACCTCGCTGAGCAGCTCGCGGATGCCGTGCACGTTGAGGCTGAAGAAGTTCACCGCCTCGAACCGGGTCAGGGCGAGCTGCTGCTCCCGCGTCAGCTTCCCCCACTCCTCGGTGCCGGCGAGCGTGACCAGGTCCTCGCTCATCCACGGCCGGTCGGTGCCGAGGGACTCGGGCCAGTCGAAGATCGTGTACGGGTTGTAGTAGTCGGACTCCGCCATCGCTTCCAGCCGGGCCAGGTCCAGCTTCACGGGTTTGACGGTCGTCGGCATCGGCAGACCTTCTTTCGGGGAACGTTGCTCTGCGGCGACGCGCGCGGGTCAGGCGCGCTCGGCCAGGACGGACCAGACCGGGAGCTGGGTGCGCCCCGCCTCGTCGATCTCCACCTGGACGCCGGTCTTCTCCAGGAAGGTGCGGGTGGCCTCGGCCACGCCCCAGTAGACGGACCGGGTCAGCTCGGTCACCGTCCAGCCGGCCCCGGTCAGCACCTCGCGCACCGTCTCCTCGGAGACGGACAGCGGCTCGGGCATCCCGCCGGGGACCGCCGCGAAGCACAGCATGTCCAGCCAGGCACCGGGCCGGGCGGCCCGGCCGAGCGCGGCGGCGTACCGGCGGCGCCCGTCCGCGTCGAGCGTGTGGAACAGCGCGCTGTCCAGGACGGTGTCGAAGCGGCCCTCGTAGCCGGCCAGGCTGGTGGCGTCGGCGACCGCGAACTCGATGTCCGCGCCGCCCTCCTGCTTCGCCGCCCGCTCCCTGGCCCGCTCGATCGCCGTGGAGGCCGCGTCGACGGCGGTGACCCGGTAGCCGCGCGCGGCCAGGAACACCGCGTTGTCACCCAGACCACAGCCCGCGTCCAGCACCTCGCCGCGAATTCGTCCGCGGCGCTCGAATTCAAGCACACCGGGCTGCGGTTCACCGATGTCCCAGGGGACCCGGGTGATCCCGGCGTCACCCAGCAGTTCACCTCCGCGATATACGGCGTTGAA
The DNA here is from genome assembly GCF_004328625.1 of Streptomyces seoulensis. Lineage (NCBI taxonomy): Bacteria > Bacillati > Actinomycetota > Actinomycetes > Kitasatosporales > Streptomycetaceae > Streptomyces > Streptomyces seoulensis. The sequence goes on along the minus strand of NZ_CP032229.1, from coordinate 370,598 downwards.
GTCCGCGGTCCCGTAATCGTAGGACTTCTGGGCGCTATTGCTCATGCCAGTCTCCTGAGGAATAGATCCGGCGTCCGGCCCTGTCGAACCAAAGGGATTACCACAGCAGGAGACGCCCGCGTAAGGCGCGCCGACACGCTCCGGCGCCCGTTCAACCGAGGAGATTCCACGGTTGAACGCCCGCTCCCTGGTGGCCGGGTGGATGGAAAGAGCGTATTCCGCTTTTCCCGCCGGCGGGTGCCCGGGAGCGACCGTCAAGCGGAAGGGAAAGTTTCGTATCCGGCGCGGCGAATTCAACGGGGGTGGCTGTGCCGAACGGGCCCACGTACGATGCCGTGGCGGCCGGAGGAATCGGACCGCCAATCGTCCGGAGCGCCATCCGCACCGGGGCTCTCTGCGTCCCGAAAATCCGGAAGGAAAAGAAATTGCGCGGTTCAGGAAATGACCTCGACGCGGGCGCCGCGGAGCTGATGAACCAGGCCGCCGGCCTCCGTGAGGAACTCTGGAAACGCGCCGCCGACAGCGACCGCGACCGGCGGCTGCCCGACGAGGTCATGGCCCGCGTCACCGGCGCCGGACTGACCCGGCTGCTCGTCCCGGAGAGCAACGGCGGCCACGAGACCTCGGTACGCACCCTGCTGGAGGTCTGTACCGAGCTGGGCCGCGGCTGCGTCTCGACGGCCTGGGTCACCGGTGTCCTCAACGTCGGCAACTTCGTCGTCTCCCTCTTCCCCGAGCGCACCCGCGCCGAGGTCTGGGACGACGACCCCGACGCCCGTACCGCCCTCATCCTCGGCGCCCCCGTGCGCACCGTGGAACCGGCGGACGGCGGGGTCCGGGTCAGCGGTGAATGGCCCTACGCCTCCGGCTCGTTGCACGCGGAGTGGATCGGCGGACTGCTCCTCGCCGACACCGGCACCGGACTCCAGCCGCACTTCGCGCTGATGCCGGCCGCCGACATCACCGTCCGCGACACCTGGCACTTCGTCGGGATGCGCGGCACCGGCAGCAACACGGTCGTCGCCGAGAAGGTGTTCGTGCCCGCGCACCGGCTGCTGCCCTACAAGCCCCTGATCGACGGCGAGACCGACGGCCTGGTGCCGGACGGCCGCCGCTACCGGAACAGCCTCACCGGCGTCTTCATGGTCGGCCTGATCGGCTCGCTGCTCGGCGGCGCCGACACCGCCCTGCGCCACGCCCTGGAACACGCCGGGACCCGGCGCGTCGCCGGGACCACCTTCGCCAGCCAGGCCGAGTCGCCCACCGCCCGGCTCGCCCTGGCGGCCGCCGCCACCCGGCTGGACACCGCCCGGCTGCACGCCCGCCGCCTCGCCGACAGCGTGGACGAACACGCACGGGCGGGCGAGAACCCCGACCTGCTCACCCGGGCCCGCGCCCGCATGGACGCCACCCATGTCGTCCAGCAGTGCCGTCAGGCCGTCGACGACATCGTCACCCTCTACGGCTCCTCCGCCCTGGACGAGTCCAACCCCCTCCAGCGGCTGTGGCGCGACGTCCACACCGGCAGCCGGCACGCCGGCTTCGGCATGGGCGTGCCCGAGCAGGTCTACGGCAGCGCCCTCGTCGGCCAGGACCCGCGCACGGTCAGCATGCTGGTCTGACGGCCCGTACGGCCCCGCGAACTCCCCTTCGTTCCGATGTGCTCCAGGCCCGCCGCCCCCTCCGGCGCGGCAGCGGCCCTTCGCCTCCCAGTGACGGAAAGCGAGACCAGACATGTCCGACGAGCACGAGATCCGCGAACAGAACCGCGCCATCGTCGAGCGGTACATGAACACCCGAGGCCAGGACCGGCTGGAACGGCACCTGCTGTTCACCGAGGACGGCACCGGCGGCCTGTGGACCACCGAGACCGGCGAGCCCATCGTCATCAACGGCCGCGACCGGCTCGGCGAGCACGCCGTCTGGTCGCTCAAGTGCTTCCCCGACTGGGCCTGGATCAACGTCGAGATCTTTGACACCCAGGACCCCGACCGGTTCTGGGTGGAGTGCGACGGCGAGGGCCAGATCCTCTTCCCCGGCTACGAGCCCGGCCTCTACCGCAACCACTTCCTGCACTCCTTCACCTTCGAGAACGGGAAGATCAAGCAGCAGCGCGAGTTCATGAACCCCTGCCAGCAGTTCCGGGCCCTCGGTATCGACGTCCCCGCGGTCCGCCGCGACGGAATCCCCACCTGACGCCGGCCGGCCGGCTCCCGGTCCCCGCCCCGACCCCGCAAGAGGAAGCCGTGCGCCCCTCCCTCCAGTCCCTCCAGGACCTCCACGCGTCACTCGCCCTGCAGCAGCCCCAGTGGGACGACGCCCGCCCGGTCGAGCGGGTGCGCGCCACCCTCCGCACCTGTCCACCCCTGGTCACCGCCGACGCCGCCGAAGGGCTGCGCCGGCTGCTCGCCGACGTCGCCGCCGGACGGGCCCTGCTGCTCCAGGCGGGGGACTGCGCCGAGGACCCGGCCGAGTCCACCCCCCGGCACGTACGCCGCAAGACCGACCTGCTCGACCACCTCGCGGAGACGGCCGGCGCGGTCACCGGCAAGCCCGTGCTGCGCGTCGGCCGGATCGCCGGACAGTTCGCCAAGCCCCGCTCCAAGCCCGTGGAGCAGGTCGGCGGCACCACCCTGCCCGTCTTCCGCGGCCACATGGTCAACGCGCCCGAGGCCGACCCGGTCAGCCGCCGCGCCGACCCCGAGCGCATCCTCACCTGCCACCGGGCCGCCCAGGAGATCGTCCGCGAACTGGCCGACATCAACGCCGGCCGGCCGCCCGCCGAACAGGTGTGGACCAGCCACGAGGCCCTGCTGCTCGACTACGAACTGCCCATGCTGCGCCAGGACGGGACCCGCCCCTACCTCGGCTCCACGCATCTGCCGTGGATCGGGGAACGCACCCGCCAGCCCGACGGCGCCCATGTGCGGCTGCTCGCCGAGGTGCTGAACCCGGTCGCCTGCAAGATCGGCTCCGGCACCACCACCGACGACGTCACCGCCCTGGCCGCCCGGCTCGACCCGCACCGCGAACCCGGCCGGCTCGTGCTGGTCGCCCGCATGGGCACCGACTTCGTGGCCAGCAGGCTCCCCCCGCTGGTGGAGGCCGTACGGGCCGCCGGGCACCCGGCGATCTGGCTGTGCGACCCCATGCACGGCAACACCATCACCAGCCCCGCCGGGCACAAGACCCGCCTGGTGGACGCGATGCTCGCCGAGGTCGGGGGCTTCGGCACCGCCCTGGCCGAGAGCGGCGGCGTCAACGGCGGCCTCCACCTGGAGACCACCCCGGACGACGTCACCGAGTGCGCCGCCGACGTCTCCCAGCTCGGCAGCGTGGGAGACCGGCACACCACGTTCTGCGACCCCCGGCTCAACCCCGACCAGGCGCTGCGCATGGTCACCGGCTGGGCGCACACCCTGCGCTGAGCCTTTGCCGTGCCCCGGCAGGCCCGTATCCCTCCCGCCCCGAAAGGAGCCGACTGGTGGTCGGCATACCCCGTATCGCGCCCTACGCCCTGCCGGCGGCGGACAGCCTCCCGGCGAACACGGTCCACTGGACGCCGGACCCGCAGCGGGCCACGCTGCTGATCCACGACATGCAGCACTTCTTCCTGCGTTCCGTCCCCGACCCGCTGCGCTCCGAACTCATCGACAACGCGGCCCAGTTGCGCAAACGCGCCGCGAGCCTCGCGGTTCCGGTCGCCTACACCGCGCAGCCGGGCCGCATGACCGACGAGGACCGGGGACTGCTCAAGGACTTCTGGGGACCGGGCATGCGCACCACCCCCGAGGACCGCGAGGTCGTCCCCGAACTCGCCCCCGACCCCGGCGACTGGCTGCTCACCAAGTACCGCTACAGCGCCTTCCACCGCTCCGGCCTGCTGCGCCGGCTGCGCGCCGCCGGCCGCGACCAGCTCGTGATCTGCGGGGTCTACGCCCAGATCGGCGTGCTGGCCACGGCCATCGAGGCGTACACCAACGACATCCAGGTCTTCCTCGCCGCCGACGCCGTCGCCGACTTCACCGCCGAGCGGCACCGCCTCACCCTGGACTACGTGGCCGAGCACTGCGGGGTGGTCCTGCCCAGCGCGGAGGTGTTCCGGTGAGCCCGCCCAGCGACCTCCTGGACCGCCTGCTCGCCGCACCCGGCGACCACGACTTCGCCCTGCTGCACCGGCCCGAGAGCGGTACCCCGGGCACCGTCGACGTCCTGCTGGGCGACGTCACCCACCCCGCCACGCTCGCCGGACTGCCGCTGCCGGAGAGCACCCCGGGCTCCGGCCACGAGGTCCTCGTCCTGGTGCCCTACCGCCAGCTCGCCGAACGGGACTTCGCCGCCCCCGACGACGGCTCGCCTCTGATCGCGCTCACCGTCACCGAGCAGGCCCAACTGCCCCTCGGCAGGGTGCTGGAGCGGCTGCCCGACACCCCGGTCGGCATGAGCGGCCACCGCTTCGACCTCTCCGACGACGAGTACGCCGAGAAGGTCCGGCAGGTCGTCGCCGACGAGATCGGCACCGGCGAGGGCGCCAACTTCGTGCTGCGCCGCACCCTCCTCGCCGACCTCGACGGCTACACCCCGCACACCGCGCTGGCCGTCTTCCGCCGGCTGACCGCGGTCGAGCACAGCGCCTACTGGACCTTCGTCATCCACGTCGGCGGGCGGGCCTTCGTCGGCGCCACCCCGGAACGGCACATCTCGGTACGGGACGGCCACGCCGTGATGAACCCCATCAGCGGCACCTACCGCTACCCGCCCGGCGGCGCCGACCTGGCCGGACTCACCGCGTTCCTTCAGGACCGCAAGGAGACCGACGAGCTGTACATGGTGCTGGACGAGGAACTGAAGATGATGTCCCGAGTCTGCGACCCCGGCGTCCGGGTCACCGGACCCCGGCTGAAGGAGATGGCCCGGCTCGCCCACACCGAGTACTTCATCGAGGGCCGCACCCGCCGCGACCTGCGCGACATCCTCCGCGAGACGCTGTTCGCGCCCACCGTCACCGGCAGCCCGGTGGAGAGCGCGGCCCGTGTCATCCAGCGCCACGAACCCCAGGGGCGCGGCTACTACAGCGGGGTCGCCGCGCTGATCAGCCGCGAACCCGGCGGCGGGCGCTCGCTGGACTCCGCCATCCTGATCCGCACCGCCGACATCGCCGCCGACGGCAAGCTGCGGCTGGCCGTCGGCGCCACCCTCGTACGCCACTCCTCGCCGCGCGCGGAGGCCGCCGAGACCCGGGCCAAGGCGGCCGGGCTGCTGCACGCCCTGGGCGGCGCGGCCGGCCCGGACGTGCCCCCGGTGTCGGCGGCGCGCTTCGGGGACCGGCCCGAGGTGCAGGAGGCGCTGCGCGGCCGGAACGCCGACATCGCCGACTTCTGGCTCGCTGCCACGCCCCCCGGCGCCCTCCGGGTGCCCGAGCTGAAGGGGCAGAAGATCCTGGTGGTGGACGCCGAGGACGCGTTCACCGCGATGATCGTCCAGCAGCTCGAAGCACTCGGGCCCACCGCCGAGGTGCTGCGCTACGACCGGCTCCAGGGCCGCCTCGACGGGTTCGACGCGGTCGTGATGGGCCCCGGCCCCGGCGACCCGCAGGACACCGCCGACCCGAAGATCGCCGCGCTGGACGCGGCCGTGGCCCAACTCCTGCGCGACCGCCTGCCGTTCCTCGCGGTCTGCCTCAGCCACCAGGTGCTCAGCCGGCGCCTCGGCCTCCCGCTGATCCGGCGCGCGGAACCCAACCAGGGGCTGCAACGGGCCATCGACCTGTTCGGGCAGCGGGAACGCGTCGGCTACTACAACACGTTCGCCGCCGTCAGCCCCGCCGACCACCACCATGTGCCCGGCACCGGAGAGGTCGCGGTCAGCCGGGACCCGGAGACCGGCGAGGTCGACGCGCTGCGCGGGCCGCACTTCGCCTCCTTCCAGTTCCACGCCGAGTCCGTGCTCACCGTCGACGGACCCCGGCTGCTCGGGGACGCGCTGCGGGGGGTGCTCGCCCGATGAGGCTGGAGATCGCCTGGTGGGACCTGGACGACTCGCCGCAGAGCATCCGCACCCTCAACGCGCATCTGTCGGAGGGGGTGACCGGCGACTGGGCCGAGGTGCCCGGCCTGAAGGTGAAGTACTGGGTCGCGGACCCGGCGCACAACCGCTGGGGCGCGGTCATGGTGTGGGAGACCGACCGGCCCGCCGGCCACCCGTTGCCGCCCAACCGCGCCGCCGACCTGATCGGCCGCCCCCCGGACCACCGCATGGGCTTCGCCGTCGAGGCCCTCGCCGACCCCGCCGCCCTCCCGGTTCCCCAGGTCACCAAGGAGACCCGCTGATGCACGAGTACCTGCTCGTGGACGCCTTCTCCCGCAAACCGCTGTACGGCAACCCGGTCGCCGTCTTCCTGGACGCCGGCGACCTCTCGGCCGAGACGATGCAGCGGATCGCGCGGGAGATGAACCTCTCCGAGACCACCTTCGTCCACCCCGCCCGCGACGGCGGCGACGCGCGCATCCGCATCTTCACCCCGGTCAACGAACTGCCTTTCGCCGGGCACCCGTTGCTCGGCACCGCGGTCGCGCTCGGCGAAGTGCTCAAGCGGGACCGGCTGAGGCTGGAGACCGCCATGGGCACCATCCCCGTCGAACTCGCCGACGACGACGGCGCGGTGACCGTCCGCATGCGGCAGCCGCACCCCGTCTGGGAACCGTACGAGCACGCGGGGGAGTTGCTGGAGGCACTCGGCGTCACCAGGACCGTCGCCCCGGTGGAGATCTACCGCAACGGCCCCCGGCACGTCTTCGTCGGCCTGGAGAGCGTCGCCGCGCTCTCCGCGCTCACCCCGGACCACCGCGCCCTCACCCGCTTCCCCGACATGGCGGCCAACTGCTTCGCCGGGGAGGGCTCGCACTGGCGGACCCGGATGTTCTCCCCGGCCTACGGCGTCGTCGAGGACGCGGCGACCGGATCGGCGGCGGGCCCCCTCGCCATCCACCTCGCCCGGCACGGCCTCGCCCGCTACGGACAGCCGCTGGAGATCCTCCAGGGTGTGGAGATGGGCCGCCCCTCGCTGATGCTCGCCACCGCCGAGGGCACCGGGGAGCACATCACCTCCGTCCAGGTCGGCGGCCACGGCGTCCCGGTGGGGCGCGGAACCCTCTACGTCTAGGCCGGACCGACTCAAGGAAGGCACGGCATGAACAGCAGCAAGTTCGAAAGCCTCACCGGCCGCACCGACCGCCGCTTCCCGGAGTACGACGACCCGCCGGCCGAGCCCCTGGGCCTGGTCCGGGACTGGCTCGCCGAGGCCGTCGAACAGGGGGTGCGCGAGCCCCGGGCGCTCGCCCTGGCCACCGCCGACAAGCGCGGCCGCGCCTCCACCCGGGTCGTGGTCTTCGGCGGCATCGACGACCAGGGGCTGCTGTTCACCACGCACAGCACCAGCCGCAAGAGCCGGGACATCGAGGAGACCGGCTGGGCGTCCGGGCTGCTGTACTGGCGGGAGACCTCCCAGCAGATCAGCATCGGCGGCCCGGCCGTCCCCATCGGTGAGGCCGAGGCCGACGCCCTCTGGCACGCACGGCCCGTACCCCTGCACGCCATGTCCGCCGCGTCCCAGCAGAGCGAACCCCTCACCGACCCCGACGCGCTGCGCGCCGCCGCCGAGTCCCTCGCCGCCACCGGCGCCGCCCTGGACCGCCCCGCCCGGTTCACCGGCTACCGGCTGGTTCCGCACGAGGTGGAGTTCTGGTCCGCCCGCTCCGACCGGATGCACCACCGGCTGCGCTACGAACGCGACGGCGCCGACTGGCACGTCACCCGGCTCCAGCCATGACCGCCCCCGACGACAGGAGCCGCCCCGCCATGCAGGAACGCGCCTTCCCCCTGGTCTTCGCCGAGCACGTCCCGGCGACCGCCGCCTTCTACGAACGGCTCGGCTTCACCCGGCTGCGGCAGAACCCGCCCGAGGGCGAGCCCACGTACATCGCCCTCGCCCGCGGCACGGCGGAGCTGGCCGTGGTCTCCGCCGACTGGCCGGCCACCCGGTACGGCCGGCCGCTGGGCACCGGGGTCAGGTTCGAGATGTTCGTCCTCGTCGACGACCTGGACACCCTGCTGAAGGAACTCGCCGGAGCCGGCGTCCCGTTGCTGCGCGACCCCGTGGAGATGCCGTGGGGCGAGCGGATCGCCTACCTCACCGACCCCGACGGCAACCCCGTGGCCCTGGCCGCCGGACCCCACTCCTGACCACCTCACCTGGGACGCGCCATGACGCTGGACATCGCCGAGACCGACCGCATCCTCGAACCGCCGCACGGCACCCGCCCCGACCCGGACGCCTTCGTACAGGCCGCCATGGCCTGGCACTTCGACCCGGACACCGGGTCGCCGTTCTGGCTCAAGCGGGCCACCGCCTTCGACTTCGACCCCCGCCGTGACATCCGCACCCACGCCGACCTCGCCCGCTTCCCCAACGTCGCCGCCGAACTGCGGCACGTGCCCGCCGCCGACCTCGTCCCGCGCGGCTACGGCGACCGCCCCGACGTGATCGGGGTCTACGAGAGCGGGGGCACCACCGGCGCCCCCAAGCGCGTGGTGCTGCTGCGGGACTGGCTTGAGCGCACCCTGCACTGGAGCAACGAGGCGCTCGACGCGTACGGCTTCCCGCGCGGCGCCGACTGGCTCGGCCTGGTGCCCGGCGGCCCGCACATCGTCGGCGAGTACTTCCAGCGCTCCGTCGCCACCCACGGCCGGTACGGGTTCCGCGTCGACCTCGACCCCCGCTGGGTCAAGCGGGCCATCGCCCAGGGACGGGGACCCGAGGCGGGCGCCTATGCCGAGCACGTCATCGACCAGGCCGCCGAGGTGCTGCGCACCCAGGACATCGGGGTCATGACCATCACCCCGCCCCTGCTGGAGCGGCTGGCCCGCCGGGACGAGCTGGTCGACCTCGTCAACGACAAGGTCCGCGCGATCCGCTGGGGCGGCACCCAGATGGACGCCGACTCCCGCCACCTGTACCGCACCGAGGTCTTCCCCGACACCGTCCTCAGCGGCAACTACGGCAGCACGATGATCCTCGGCTTCGCGGGGGAGCGGCCGGGCCTCCCGGACGACGAACCCTGCGTCTTCGACACCCTCGACCCCTGGGTCACCTTCGGCGTGGTCGACCCCGACACCGGCCTGCCCGTCCCCTACGGGGAGCGGGGGCGGGTGGTCGCCCACCACGTCAGCAAGTCCTTCCTGCTGCCCAACAACCTCGAACGCGACCTCGCCACCCGCGTCTCCCCGCCCGAGGGCGGCATCGGGGACTCCGTCGCCGACATCGCGCCGGTCGGCGTCTTCGAGAACGAGACGGTCATCGAGGGGGTCTACTGATGCCGCCCACGCCGGAAGAGGAGGCGTTGCCCCAGCTCGACGCGCTCGGGCCGAGGGGCCCGTACCGGGCCCGCAACCGGCTCACGGTCACCGATGTCTCCGGGGCGCCGGTCGCCCAGCTCAGCCTGGTGCCTGGCGTGTTCCTGCACCGCGCGCTGACCGCGCTGCGCCGGGCCGAGCCGCCGGCCCCCGATCACCGGGCCGCCGTACTGGCCCGCGCCGCCGAGCTGTTCACCACCGGCCGGCTGGGCGGACTCACCGTCGCCGAGCACGAGCACCTCGTCAGCCGGGTCGGCGGTGTGCCCCTGGCGGTCGTCCGCACCGCGACCCGCGCCATCGGGGAGCGCCTGGCCGCCGCGTACGACAGCGCCCGGCGGGCGAGGCCCGTGGACGCCCGCGACGACTGGCGCGACCCGCTCACCCGCGCCGGGCGCGCGGTGTGGACCCGGCGCGGCGAGGTGTTCGCGGTGAACGCGGCCGGCAACCACCCCGGCACCCACAGCCTCTGGCCCGAGGCGCTGGCGCTCGGCTTCCGGGTCGCCGTCCGCCCCTCGCGCCGGGAGCCGTTCACCCCGTACCGTCTGATCACCGCGCTGCGCGAGGCCGGACTCGGGCCGGACCAGGTGGCGTTCCTGCCCACCGGGCACGAACTGGCCGACGAGCTGCTGCGCGGCGCCGACCTCGGCATGGTGTACGGCGGCGACGACGCGGTCCGGCGCCACCGGAGCGACCCGGCGGTGCTCACCCAGGGGCCCGGCCGGTCCAAGATCCTCGTCACCGCCGACGTGGACTGGCGCGAGCACCTGGACACCATCGTCGACTCGGTCAGCCACCACGGCGGCACCGGCTGCGTCAACGCCACCGCCGTCCTCGTGGAGGGCGACCCGGCCCCGCTGTGCGCGGCCCTCGCCGAACGGCTCGGCGCGCTGCCCGCGCTCGCGCCGGAGGACGACAAGGCCGTCCTGCCCGTCCAACCCGTCGCCACGGCACGGGCGTTCGGCACCCATCTGGCCAACCGGGCGGCGGGCACCCGGGCCTGGCTGGGCGCGGAGGGGGTGGTGGCCGAACTCGGTGACGGCAGTGCCGCGTTGCGGCCCGCCGTGCACCAGGCCGACCGGCCCGACGCGGCCCAGCTCGGCGTCGAACTGCCCTTCCCCTGCGTCTGGGTGGCGCCCTGGACCCCCGAGGCCGGCACGGCCGTCCTGCGGGACAGCCTCGTCGTCACCGCGCTGACCCGGCGGGAGGAACTGATCGACCGGCTGCTGGATGAGCCCACCATCGGCAACGTCTACGTCGGCGACACCCCCACCTACCGCATCGCGCCCGGACTGCCGCACGACGGCTTCCTCGGCGACTTCCTGATGCGCACCAAGGCGGTCATCCGCACCTGAGCCCCGCCTCGCTACTTCCCTGCTGGACAAGAGAACTTGCCGAAAGGACCACCACCTCCATGCACGCCGTTTCGTACACCGCACAGTGGATGGCCGCCGCCCGCGCCCTGGAGTCCGAGCGCGAGGACGCCCTCTACGTCGACCCGCTGGCCCGCGACCTCGCCGAGCCCAAGGGGTTCGAGCTGATCGACCGCTACACCGGCGGCGGTCTGCTGCCGTTCATCTCCATCCGCACCCGCTTCCTGGACGACGCCATCCGCGACCTGCTCGCGGACGGTTCCATCGGCCAGGTCGTGCTGATCGCGGCCGGCATGGACACCCGCGCCTTCCGCCTCGACTGGCCCGACGACGTCGACGTCTACGAGGTCGACCACGGCCCGCTCATCACCGAGAAGCGGCGCCGCCTCGACGCGCTGGGCGCCAAGCCCTCCGTCAAGCGCCACGAGGTGTCCGCCGACCTGACCAAGGAGTGGCTGCCCGACCTGGAGGCGGCCGGCTTCGACCGGACGCGGCCCACGCTCTGGGTCGCCGAGGCGCTGACCTTCTTCCTCACCGAGGAGCAGGCCGCCGGGCTGCTGCGCCTGCTGGCCTCCGCCTCCGCGCCCGGCAGCCACCTCGCCTTCGACATCCTCGGCCGGACCCTGCTGCGCAGCCCGTTCTCCAAGCCGTTCCTCGACCGGCTCGCCGAGGACGGCACACCGTGGATCTTCGGCACCGACGAGCCGGAGCCGTTCCTTCAGGCCAACGGCTGGGAGGTCGAGTCGCTGAAGGAGCCGGGCCAGCCCGGCGCGGGGGAGGGACGCTGGCCCTACGACGTCCAGCCGCGCGGACGCCGGTTCGCCAACCGGCTGTGGCTGATCCGAGCCCGGCTCGCCGCACAGTGACGCCGGGTAGCTGAGCGCGCGGCGGCCGGAACCCCGCAGAGGGGTTCCGGCGCCGCTCAGTCCCGCGCCTGGAGCCGCTCCCGCAGCTCCAGGTTCTCCTCGGCCAGCATCCGCATCCGTTCCCGCACCGGCTCCAGCGCCTCGGCCAGCTCCGGCTCCGAGTAGCGCGGGGTGATGTGCTTGGGGCAGTTCCAGAACAGCCCCTCGACCCGGATCAGCATCAGCAGCTCCAGCGGGCCGTCGGTGCGCAGGTCGGACAACCGCTCGTGCAGCTCGGGGAATTCGGCCGGATCGCGGGTCTCCGCGCGGCCGAAGATCTTCAGCCGGGTGGGGTTGGCGTAGTCCATGAAGAACAGCGAGACCCGGTCGTCGGAGCGGAGGTTGCCCGCGGTGATGTACTGCCGGTTGCCGCGCACCTCCACCCAGGCCAGCGTGCCGCTGTCCAGCACATGCACGAACCCCGGCGGACCGCCCCGGAACTGCACGTACGGCCAGCCGTCCTCACCGGTGCTGGCCAGGTAGAACCCGTCGCGGGCCTGGATGAAGTCCGCCTCGTCCGGCCCCATCCGGTCCGGCTCCTCGGTGTCCCGCGCCAGCAGCCGCGCCATCGCCTGCGCACTGCCCCGCTCCTCCTGGACGCCCCGCACATTCTTGGTGAACGCCAACCGCGCGTACCGGCTCATCCACGCCCCCTGAAGCCCACACCAACAGAAACCCGGTCGACGGCCGACTTTATCCACGCCCCGCCACCCGGCAAAGGACCACCACTCAGAGCCCCAGCTCCGACAGCCTCGGATGCCCGTCCGGCCGAGGCCCGAGCGGCCAGCGGTACTTCCGCTCCGACTCCTCGATGGGCAGATCGTTGATGGAGGCGATCCGCACCCGCATCAGCCCCTCGCCGTCGAACTCCCAGTTCTCGTTGCCGTAGGACCGGAACCAGTTGCCCGAGTCGTCGTGCCACTCGTAGGCGAAGCGGACCGCGATCCGGTCGTCACCGAAGGCCCACAGCTCCTTGACCAGCCGGTAGTCGAGTTCCCGGTCCCACTTGCGGGTGAGGAAGGCGACGATCGCCTCGCGGCCGGAGAGGAATTCGGCGCGATTGCGCCAGCGGCTGTCGGGCGAGTAGGCGAGGGACACCTTGTGCGGGTCGCGGGAGTTCCAGCCGTCCTCCGCCAGCCGGACCTTCTCGGTGGCACTGTCGCGGGTGAACGGGGGCAGGGGCGGTCGGGCGGGCATACGGGCTCCGGGGGTGAGGCGTCGGTCGATTCCATCGCGGAAGCGGCGCGACCGCACCCCCAACGCGCGAGGACCCCCGGCCGGCGGGCTGCCGGGCGGGGGTCCTCGGTCACCTGATCAGGTGCGGTAGGCGTAGAACGCCGCCGTCGGGTAGGACGCGACGAGGCTCGCCACCGACCGGTTGTAGGTGTTGGTGGAGTGGTACGTCACGTAGGGCACGCCCTGGGCGTCGCGCTTGGTGACGATCATCGTGTGGTCCTTGGACCCGTCCTTGTTGAAGTCCATCTGGATGACATCGCCGATGTCGGCCTGATAGACGTTCGCAAGGCTCGTGACCCGCTTCGAGGACAGCGCGAACCAGGAGAACTCGTTCACACCCACGAAGGAGTCCGACTGGATGTCGGCGGTACCGAACCACTTGTGGAAGTCGTTCGTGTAACCGGGAACGTGCTTCCAGCCACCCGCCTTCAGCGACTGGCTGACGAAGTTGGTGCAGTCACCACCCGCGCCGGCCCCGTTGAAGTCCGGGTACTCGGTGTTGTACTTGCTCCAGTACTTCGTCGCGTACGCGACCATGGCCTTGTAGTCGTAGCCGGTGCCCGTGAGGGTCTTCGGCTTCGCCGGGGCCGGCCGGGTGGTGGCCGCGCGGGGCGCGTCCGGCGGGCTGTCGTCCGCCTTCACCTGGACCTTGGCGACCTCGGGCTTCGCCACCTGGTTCACCGCGAGGTAGCCCTCGTCGGTGTCCTTGATGCGCGTGAGCTGCCAGTTGCCACCGCGGTCCGCCTGGAAGGTCAGCTCGTGGTGCGCCTGGAACCCCGTGGTGGGAGGCTCGTTGCCCGTGACCTTCTTGTACGTCAGCGACGTGGTCTCGGTGACGGCCACCGTGGCCCGCCGTCCCTTGACCTGCGTGGCGTCCAGCTTCACGCTGGTGCTGCCCGCGCTGTACTGCTCACCCAGCGCGGCCAGACGGCTCTTGCGGCCGCGCAGCTGGCTGAGCGCCGAGTCCTCCTGGCGCGACTGCGTGCCGGACAGGCGCACATCGCCGGAGAAACCGGAGGTCCGCTGCTTGCGGCCCTCAGTGGCACCGGCCACCAGGGCCTGCGTACGGTCGGTGAAGACCGCGTCCGCGAGCTTCTGGAAGGTCGCCTTGGTCGCCGTGTCGACGGTGGGGTCGTCGGTGACCGCCGCGCCCGCGCTCCAGTTGGGCAGCAGGGCGACGCCCGCCACCACGGAGGCGGCCGCCGCCGAGATTATGGTGGCGCGGCTCCGCTTACGGCTCAATTTTCTTGACTTCAATGATGTTCCCCTCTACGCCGGTACAGAGACCGGGACTCCGGTGACAGAGACCGGGCGAACGCATCTTCGCATGCCGTGTGCGGCAGGTGTGAAGACGGGATGCACAAGTGGAACCAGACTGTTTCACACGTCACTTGACGACCGATGACCAGTCGGGCGACTGAGCCGGGTCCAGGGTGCGCAGCCGGGCCAGCGTCTGCGGTGTCTGGACGTCCATCCAGTCGGCCAGCTCCTTGAAGGACACGCACTTCACGCCCTTCTTGGTGCACACGTTCTTGACCACCTGATCGATGGACCGCATGTAGATGCCGCCGTTCCAGTCCTCGAAGTGGTTGCCGATGAACAGCGGCGCCCGGCTCCCGTAGTACACCCGGTTGAAACCGGCCATGTACGAATCGACCGTCTGCTGCTCCCACTTGGGGAACTCGGCCGGGTTGCCCTGCGTCTCGCCGTCCGACTGGTTGTACAGGAAGTTGAAGTCCATGGACAGGCCCTGGTACTTGCCGGACTCGTAGGGCAGCATCTGGAGCGGGAAGTCCCAGACACCGTCCTTCTTGGCCGGCCAGATCTGGAAGTCGCCCGCGGAGGACGCGTCGTAGCGCCAGCCGTAGCCCTTGATGGCCTTCAGCAGGTTCTTCTGGCCCTCCAGACAGGGCGCCCGGCCGCCGGTGACCTCCTTCTTGAAGTCGAAGGGCAGCGGATCGATGTCCTTGTAGCCGGTGTTGGTCTTCCAGTGCTCCACGAACGAGTAGAACTGGTCGATCTCGCTCTTCCACTCCTGCACGCTCCAGTCGCCGCCGCCCTTGGCGCCGCAGAAGTGGCCGTTGAAGTGGGTGCCGATCTCGTTGCCGTCCTCGTACGCGGCGCGCAGCTGCTCCAGCGTCTCGCGGATGTGCTCGTCGGTGGCGTAGTCGATGGCGGCGGCGCCGGGGGAGTGCTGCGGCGGGTGGTAGAGGTCCTTCTTGGCCTTCGGCAGCAGGTAGATGCCGGTGAGGAAGAACGTCATGTGGGCGTCGTACTGCTTGGCCAGTTCGCGGTAGTGCGAGAAGAGATGGTCGCTGCCCTCCAGGCCGCCGTCCCAGGAGAAGACGACGAACTGGGGCGGTTTCTCACCGGGCTTGAGCCGTACGGGCTTCAACGTGCCTTCCTGCGGCCCGGTGTAGGACGTCGAGCCGTCCCCGAGCACCTTGGTCCTCCCGTCCCACTCGGGCTCCGCGGACGGGCCGGGGTCCTTGGCGGGGGAGACCGCGGCCGCCAGGTCGTTCTCGTGGCTGAGCAGCAGATACCCGGTGACCGTGGAGACGACCACGAGCAGCACGGCCAGCGCGAGGACGACGGGGCGCGTGACGCGGCCGCCCTCGGTGGGGCGTGCCTTGCGACGGCGGCCTGTGCTCGACGACTTCATACGGATCGATCTCCGGGGCGGGTTGCGGGTTGAGGAGCCGGGAAGGGGTGCGCCGGGGCGGCGGCGGGGTCAGCCGATGCCCACGGCCTGCGACCAGATTCCGAACGGCACGCTGTTCTCACGGGTGCCGGCCAGACCGTCCAGCGGCAGCGGCTCCAGGCTCTTGCCCAGGTCGATGCGGTAGACGACGATCGCGGTCGACACCGACTTGAGGGTGCCCGTGTACCAGAGCGCGGTGTCCTTGTCGGTGGTCCCGTCCTTGCCGGCGGCCGGGGTGGTCGCCGCGGGGGTGGGGTGGAAGGCACGGAAGTTGTCCGCGAGGGCCTCGCCCACCTGCTGGGCGACCTCGGGGCGTACCGCCCGGCGCCGGTCGGGCGCGTCCAGGCGGACACCGGCGCCGTTGCGGGTGACCCGGCGCACCGAGTACGGCTCGGTGTGCCGGCCGTCCGCCGCGAAGGTGGCGTAACCGCTGGCCATGCGGATCGTGCTGGGCGTGGAGGTGCCGAGCGACAGGTCGGGCGTCGCCGGGCCGAAGCTGGACGGCAGGAGTCCGGCCGCCTGCGCGGTGGCCTTCACCTTCTCCAGGCCGGTGTCCATGCCGAGCTGCATGAAGGGCGTGTTCACCGAGCGGGCGAGCGCCTGGCGCAGGGAGATCGGCCCGTAGGAGCGCTTGCCGTCGTTGTGCGCGGCGACCTTCTTGCCGCTGCGGTCCCAGTAGGGGCCCTCGGGGGTGGTGACGGGCACCGCGTCGTCGCCGTTGTAGACCGACTCCGGGGTGACGGGGGTGGCCGGGCCCTCACGGGTCTTGTGCACCCCGTTCTCCAGACCCGCCGCGTAGACGAAGGGTGTGAAGGCCGAACCGGCGGGCACGGTAGTGGCGTTGGACTCGTTGTAGCCCTGCTTGCGGTGGTCGGGGCCGCCGTAGACGGCGACGATCCGGCCGTCCGTGGCGACCGAGGCGGCACCGTAGTGGGCGGTTCGCGCTGCCTTGGGGTCCTTCTTCATCGCGGCCTGGCGCGCCTTGGTGACCGCGTCGGTCAGCTCGCTCTCCCGCTTGCGGTCGAAGGTGGTGTAGATCTGGTAGCCGCCGAGGTCGAACTCCTTGTCCGACAGATGGGCGCTCTTCTTGGCGTAACTCGACGCCAGCTCCACCAGATAGTCGCTCTGCTTGCCGGTGTCGTAGATCTGGAGCGACTTGGTCGGCTCCGGGAACTTGGTGTACTTGGCGCGCTCGGCCGGGGAGAGCTTGCCGATCTTGACCATGCGGTCGAGGATCCACGACCACCGCTCCACCGCCCGGCGGTGGTTGGCCGCGCTGAGCGTGGGGTCGTACAGGCCGGCGCCCTTGAGCAGCGAGGCGAGCATGGCGGCCTCGCTGGGGTTCAGCTTGCTGACGTCCTTGCCGTAGTACGCCTGGGAGGCGCGCTGGATGCCGTAGGTGCCGCGCCCGAACCAGCTGGTGTTGAGGTAGCCCTCGAGGATCTTGTCCTTGCTCATCCGGTTGTCGAGCTTGAGGGAGATCATCGCCTCGGTGAGCTTGCGGCCGAGGTTCTGGTCCTGGTTCAGGTAGACGTTCTTGACGTACTGCTGGGTGATGGTGGAGCCGCCCTCGGTGTCACCCTGGCCGACCGTGCGCCACAGGGCGCGGGTGATGCCCTTGGCGGAGATGCCGGGGTCGGAGTAGAAGCTCTCGTTCTCCGCCGCGAGCACCGCCCAGCGCACGCCCTCCGGGATGTCCTTGAGCGGCATCGCCTGCCGGCGCACCCAGCCGGTCCGGGCCATCGGGGTGCCGTCGGACCAGAAGTAGACGTTGTCCTGCTGGGTGGCGTAGGAGTTGAGGTTGGTGGGGACATCGGTCGCCGCGTAGGCCACGGTCAGGCACAGGCCGCTCAGGCCCATCAGGGCGAGCCAGCCCGCGAGCCACTGCCGCCAGGACGGTATCCAGCGCCGCCAGTCCTCCCGGCCCGGACGCGGGTACTCCGGGCGCAGCTTGCGGACGTGGGGCGCGGCGAGCGCCATGCAGGGGGCGAGCCTGGCGGTGACCGGGGCGAGGATGCGGCGCAGTACGGCGAGGACGGTCAGCAGCGGGGCCAGGACGCGGGAGGGGGCGTCAGGCTCCTCGGGAGCCTCCGGTTCGGGCTTCGGCGCGGGGCGGGTGCCGTCCAGGGCGACGATCTTGAGCTGCATCGTCTCGTCGGGGCGGATGGTGCCGACCCGGAGCTGCATGGTGGCCTCGGGCTCGAACGGGGCCGGGTCCGGGGTGCTTCCGGGCTCCTGCCGGTCCGTCTCCTGGGGCCGGCGTCCCCACGCCCGCTTCGGTGCCGCGCGCCGGCCGCGCCCACGCCGGGCGCCGTCATCGGCACCGGTGCCGTCGTTGCCGTCCGTCCCCCGCCCTGCCTCGGTCACGACAGGTCTCCCTCCCCACTCGGCCTTGCTCGCGCGGGCAGACGGGCCGGCCGGAATCGGTGGCCATCACGGTGGCACCGATGGCCAATTCGTTACCCCCTGGCCCCGTGTCTGCGCGCGAGCTTCACAAATTATCAGCTAATACTTTCGAAACCTGGAGACCAGGGTCGGTCATGGGTCACACCCGGCCGGGCAGGTGGTCGCCGCCGGTCACCCTCCTGGTCAACTCCCGTGCCCCGCATGCAGAATGACGAGCATCACTCGATGATCGTCTGTGTTCGCACCGGCCAGAATCATGACGGAGCCCGCCCATGACCACCGGCACCCCCGGCCCCCGGCAGATCGACACCAGCACGGCTCACCCCGCGCGGGTATACGACTGGCTGCTCGGCGGCAAGGACAACTACCCCGTGGACGAGGCGGTGGGGCAGCGGCTGCCCGCCGAGGCGGCCGCCGGCGCCCGGCAGAACCGCGCCTTCATGAACCGCGCGGTCGCCTGGCTCGCCGCGCAGGGCGTCGACCAGTTCCTCGACATCGGCACCGGCATCCCCACCGAGCCGAACCTGCACCAGATCGTCCAGCGGATCGTGCCGACCGCCCGGATCGTCTACACCGACAACGACCCGATCGTGCTGCGGCACGCGGAGGCGCTGCTCGTCGGCCGTCCCGAGGGCGCCACCCAGTACGTGGAGGCCGACGTCCGCGACCCGGCCGCCATCATCAAGAACGCCCGCCAGACGCTCGACTTCGACCGGCCCATCGCCCTGTCCCTGATCGCCCTGATGCACTTCATCAACGACGACCAGGACCCGTACGGCCTCGTCTCCAACCTCCTCGCCACCCTCCCCTCCGGTAGCTACCTCGTCCTCTCGCACGCCTCCTCCGACATCTTCCCGGAGCTGTCGGCGCAGGTCACGGCCGAGTACGCCAAGGGCGGCATCCGGCTAGGCTTCCGCGACCGCGCGGGTGTGGAGCGCTTCTTCGAGGGGCTGGAACTGGTCGAGCCCGGCCTCGTCACGGCCACCGAGTGGTTCAAGGACGGCGAGGCACCGGCGCCCGAGGAGAGCGGTATCTACGCCGGGGTGGCGCGCCTTCCGTAACAACTCCACCTAGATAAGCCAAACCTAACTTCCGATAACGTGTGCCGGGCAATCGGCCGGGCCCGCAGTACGGGTCCGTGTGACACGGCCGCGGGCCCGGCTCTCCGGTGCGCGATTACCACGGGGGTCGGCTGGTCCCAGATCATCGACGCGGCGACGCGCCGACCGCACGGCGTCGACACCGCCGGCTTCGTGGAACTGGGCTCGCGGGCTCCGACCGCCGGGGCAGCTGTGACGTCTCGCCGCGCGGCGACGGCCCCGGATTCACCCATGCCCTGGGCTCGTCCATGCCGGCCGTCCCGGACCGCCCCGGCAACCGGCGGGCCGACAGCTTCCACGACATCCTGGACAGCCCGCACGCCGGAGTGCTCTGTCTGATCCGCCGTCCAGTCGGCCCGAGAGCTGACCTCCCAGGAGCGCGGAGCGCTCGCGCTCTCCGGCACCCTCGTGCAGGCCGTCACCCGCAACCCGCTCGCCGAACCCGGCATCCTCGGCGTCTCCGGCGGCGGTGCGCTCGGCGCGGTCCTGCTCGTGACGACGGCGCCGATGGCCGGGTCCTGGGGCATCGCCGGGGCCGCCTTCGCGGGGGCCGGGGTGGCCGCCGTGGTCGTCTTCGGGCTCGCCGCGCGGGGCGGGTTCGGGCAGAACCGGCTGGTCCTGGTGGGCATCGGCGTCCAGGCCGCGACCACGGCGCTGATCGGGCTGCTCATCGTGATCACCGACCCGTTCAACGCGACCAAGGGCCTGACCTGGCTGTCGGGTTCCACCTACGGGCGCACCCTGACGGACACCCTGCCGGTCGCGGGCGCGCTCGCCGTGGGGCTGGTGATCGCCGTCCTCCGGCGCACCGAACTCGACCTCGTCTCGCTGGACGAGGACACGCCGAGGCTGCTCGGACTGCGCACGGCACCGGCCCGCTTCGGGCTGCTGGCGGTCAGTGTCGTACTGAGCGCCACCGCCGTTGCCGCCGCGGGCACGATCGGCTTCGTCGGCCTGGTCGCCCCGCACGCGGCCCGTGCCCTGGTCGGCCGCCGCCACACCCGGGTGATCCCGGTGGCCGTGCCGCTGGGCGCCGTCCTGGTCTGCGTCGCCGACCTGATCGGCCGCACGGTGATCGCCCCCGCGCAGCTCGGCGCCGGTCTGATGACCGCCGTCATCGGCACGCCGTACTTCCTGTACCTGCTGGTCCGCACCCGGCGCTGAACCGACAGCGCCTCCTCGAACCTTCGAGCCGTCACCTCCCGATGTGACGGCCCGAAGCCCGTTTGCGGCGGGGTTGTCGAGGGGCGCCAAGGGGCGCACGGGGCGCGCGCCCATGAGCCCTGGACGCGCCCCTTATGAGGCAGCGAGAATAACTCAGGCGGCGGAGGCGGCCGTTCGCCGGACCCCCGAGGAAAGGCAGGTTGGCCACAGTGCTGCTGCGTCTGCCCACGTCCGTGTCCGAAGCGCGCGCATACCTGGCCGAGGGAGCCGTGCCCGTCGGGGGAGCCACCCTGGTCTGGGCCACCTGGCAGCGCGACGGATTCCCGGCCCAGGCCGTGTCGTTGCGCGAACTGCCCGAGGCCAACGTCCTCGGCCCCGAGGAACTGGGCGGCGCCGTCGTCCTCCACCGCGTCGACGATCGCGTCCCCGAGGTGCTGCGCCGCGCGGCGGGCTCGGTCGGCACCGGCGCCGTACGCCGCGCGGCCACCGTCGGCGGCAACATAGCGGGCAGCACCCTGCGCTGCCTCCTCCCGGCGGCCCTCGTCCTGGACACCCGCGCCACGGTCCTGACCTCCACCGGGGTGTACGACACCGACCTCGCCGAAGTCGTCGCCAAGAGCCCCGTCCTGCTCAGCCTGCGCTGGCGCACCCCCGTGGCCAGCGCCTACCGCAAGCACGAGGGCGACCCGGGCGGACCCCCGCCCCTGGTCGTCGCCTCCGCCCTGCACGCCCTGGGCGAGGGCCGGTATCGGCTCAACATCGCGGTACGGGACGGCTACGAGGTCGTCAGCGAGAGCACCGAGTGCGGCACCGACCCCGAGGAACCGCTGGCGGCACTCGGACCGACCCTCCTCAGCGACATCCCGGCCGCGCGCACGGCGGTCCACGACCAGATCAACGGGCTGCTGCCCCGCTGAGGTTCTACAAGAGAAGGGGGGCCACGGCTGCACGCCGTGGCCCCCCTTCTTCGTACGCCGCTCAGACCGAGCTGTCGCGCAGCTCCGCCAGCGAACCCCGGGTCAACCGCCGGGGTGCCGACTCCGCGTCCACCAACAGCACGTCACAGGCCGCGCCGTGCGTGAGGGCGGAGGTGATGCTGCCGTCCGCGAACTGGGCCAGCGGCCCGCGCGGCGAACGGCCCACCGCGACCGCCCGCGCACCCACCCGGGCCGCGTGCTCGGCCAGCGCCCGCCCGGCGGCGGCATGGTCGCCGACGCTGGTGAGCACCTGCCCCGACGCGGTCACCCCGTGCGCGGCCAGCCGGGCGAGATGCGCCGAGACGGCCGCCCGCGCCTCCTCGGCACCCTCCGGCTCCACGGCCTGCTCCTCCACCACGACCGTCTCCCGGACGTGCACGACCTCCAGCGGGCTGCCGGTCCCCCGCGCCAGCCGAGCCGCCGCGTCCACGATGGCCGGCGCCCCGCCGTGCGCGCCGACCGCCACGATGACCCGCGGCACGCCCGCCTCCACGGGGTCCCCGACCGCGGTGAGCGAGGTCGTCACGACCGGCTCCTCCTCCGGCCGCTCCTCCGCCTTCCGCAGCAGCCCGTGCCCGCTGGCCAGCACCGGGACGGCCAGCACGAAGGTCGCCGCGCCCAGATAGAACGGCACACTCAGATCCGTGGCGTCGGCCAGCTTGCCCGCGACGAACGGCGCGAGCCCACCGCCGATGAACCGCAGGAAGCCGTACGCGGAGGACGCCACCGGACGCTCGACGGGGGAGATGAGCATGACGGCCTGCGTGGTCAAAGTGTTGTTAATGCCGATAAAGCAACCTGAAGTAACCACAGCCACAATGACTACGGTCGGACTGTCCACCCCGGCCGCGATCACCGCCATCACGACGCCGAGGCCCAGAAGATTGGCGTACAGCACCGGCGCCGTGCCGAAGCGGGCCTGGAGGCGCGGGGCGAAGAAGACGCTGAACGCGGCCACCAGCAGACCCCAGCCGGTGAAGACCAGGCCCAGCTCATGGGCGCTCAGCTTCATCGGGTAGGGCGCGTAGCCCAGCATGGTGAAGAAGCCCCAGTTGTAGAGCAGCGCCATGACGCCCATGGTGAGCAGACCCCGGTGCCGCAGCGCCTTCAGCGGGGCGATGGGTGACGTGGGCCGGGCGGGTTTCGGCATCGAG
This sequence comes from Streptomyces seoulensis, assembly GCF_004328625.1. NCBI lineage: Bacteria > Bacillati > Actinomycetota > Actinomycetes > Kitasatosporales > Streptomycetaceae > Streptomyces > Streptomyces seoulensis. The sequence continues at coordinate 348,174 of NZ_CP032229.1, read as the reverse complement.
GGGACGAAGGCGAGCGTGGCGAGCAGCGCCACGGCCATCAGCACGGCCACCCCGAAGAACGGCCCGCGCCAGCTGATCGCCCCCAACTCCCCGCCCAGCAGCGGCCCGACGGCGATGCCGAGGCCGAGCGCGGTCTCGTACAGGATGATCGCGCCGCCGAAGCCGCCGCTGGCCGAGGCGACGATCACGGCGAGCGAGGTGGCGATGAACAGGGCGTTGCCCAGACCCCAGCCGGCCCGGAAGCCGACGATGCCGTTGATCGAGCCGGTGGTCCCGGCCAGTGCCGCGAAGACCACGATCACCGCCAGGCCGACGATCAGGGTGCGCTTGGCGCCGAACCGGCTGGAGAACCAGCCGACGAACAGCATGGCGACGGCCGTCACGATCAGATAGCTGCTGAACAGCAGGGACACCTGGCTCGGGGTGGCGTGCAGACTGTCGGCCAGGGCGGGCAGGATCGGGTCGACGAGCCCGATGCCCATGAACGAGATCACGCAGGCGAACGCCACGGCCCAGACCGCCTTCGGCTGCCGGAACGGGCTCGCGGCCCTTCCACGCGGTGTACTCATGACCGCTTCTCTCCCACTCGAGTCGCTCTCCCCGGCCCGGCCGTGGCGGCGCCGGGGAAGATCCGACGGATGGCTCAGGAACGCTCCTGTATCGCGCGGGCCAGGGCCGGCAGCGCGACCCGTACGGCCTGCCGCTCCGGCTCGGACAGTTCACCGACGAGCTGTCCCAGCGCCTCGGCTCGCTCGGCACGGCGCTCCCGGAACACCTCCTCGCCCAGCTCGGTGACCTCCACCAGCCTGCCCCGCCCGTCGGTGCGGTCGGCGACGCGCCGCACCAGCCCCGCACGCTCCATGCGGGTGACGAGCTGGGTCATGTTCGGCTGGGTGGCGTTCTCCGCCCGCGCCAGCTCGGTCAGCCGCTGCGGCCCCTCGCGGCCCAGCCGGCCGAGCGCGGACGACGCGGCGGTGCTGAGCCCGCCGGCCGTGGCGCTGCGCCGCACATGACGCACGAGCTCCTCCACGGCGATCATCAGGTCCTCGGTCGAGGTCGCGTGCGTGTCGTCGGCGGGACCACCGTCCATAACCCGCTTATGCATAAGCCCATTATGCAGATGCGTGTACGGTGAATCAAGTTTTCGGCGACGAAGAAGCCCGGTGCGAGCCCGTCGAACGGGACCGCACCGGGCCGGGGGCGATCAGGCGCTGGCCGGGAAGAGGGTGCCGAGGTCGGCGAAGACGGCGTTGTTCAGCGCGAACGCCGACCGGCACTCCTCCACCACGCGCCGCTTCTCCAGCTCGTCCACCGGCAGCGCGTCGAGCCGTTCGCGGTACGCGCGCTTGAAGGCGGCCGGGTTGCCGATGGCCTCGAAGACATAGAAGCGGACGCCGTCGCCCTTGCTCTCCAGCCCCCAGGTCCGCTCCGCGATTCGCCGGATCACCTGACCGCCCGACAGATCGCCGAGGTAGCGGGTGTAGTGGTGGGCCACATAACCGGCCGGCCAGCTCGCGGCGACCTCCCGTATGCGGGCCGCGTACCGCTCCGTCGCGGGCAGCGGGGCCACCCGGTCGCGCCAGTCCTCGCCCAGGAGGTGCCGCAGGTCGCGCTCCAGCTCGGCCGCCCGCCGCAGTTCCGGGCTCAGGAAGGGGGCCGCGACCGGGTCGCCCGCCAGCAGGGCGTCGGAGTCCTCCAACGCCCGGTAGACGAAGAGGAGTTGCTCGGTGTACCTGGCGAACGCCTCCACGCCGAACCGGCCGCCCAGCAGATCGTTCATGAACGGCGCCTGCTCGGCCTCGGTGTGCCGGTCCTGGCTGGCGGTGCGGATGACCGAGGAGAAGAGGGGTGTCGACAACGCTGCCTCCCTGGCGGGGTCCGCGGTCACGGGTACGACCGGCGGCCGCCGCGTTGCCGACGGGGTGTCGGCAACATGTTTAGGGTAGCCTAACCTGATGTCATTCGGGAGGGTGCCAAGGCCCTCCCGTCCGAACGTCCCGTCCGAACGTCCCGGCCGGGCCCACCGGCTGACGCCGGGTCGTTCCTTGCGCCCCTCCACCTGCCCGCCTAGCTTGGACGCGACACGTCAGGACAGGTAGGTCGCCGATGACGCAGCCGCAGCACCCCCACGACAGCGGAGCCGACGGCCGCCAGATCCAACTGGAGACCCACGGCCTCGACGTCATCGGGGACGCGGACCGCAAGGGCACCCCGCGCACCCTCTTCTGGCCCTGGTTCGGCGCCAACGTCAGCGTCCTCGGCCTCAGCTACGGCGCCTTCGCCCTCGGCTTCGGCATCTCCTTCTGGCAGGCCCTCGCAGCCGGAGTCCTCGGCATCGTCGCCTCGTTCCTGCTGTGCGGCCTCATCGCCGTCGCCGGCAAGCGCGGCTCCGCCCCCACCATGGTGCTCAGCCGCGCCGCCTACGGAGTACGCGGCAACCGCCTGCCGTCCGTCGTCTCCTGGATACTCACGGTCGGCTGGGAAACCGTACTCGCCTCGCTCGCCACCCTCGCCACCGCCACCGTCTTCAGCCGCCTCGGCTGGGGCGGCGGCACCGAGACCAAGGCCGTCGCCCTCCTCGTCGTCGCCGCGCTCACCGTGGTCGGCGGCGTCATGGGCTTCGACCTGATCATGCGCCTCCAGACCGTGATCACCGTCATCACCGGCGTGCTCACCCTGGTCTACGTCGGCCTCGTCGCCGACCACGTCCACTGGCCGACCGTCAGCGCCATCCCGGCCGGCTCGCCCCAGCAGTTCATCGGCGCGCTGGTGTTCATGATGACCGGCTTCGGGCTCGGCTGGGTCAACGCCGCCGCCGACTACTCCCGCTACCTCCCGCACTCCTCCTCCAGCCGGGGCGTCATCGGCTGGACCACCCTCGGCGCCTCCGCCGCCCCGCTGCTCCTGCTGGTCTTCGGGCTGCTGCTCGCCGGGTCCTCCGACGAGCTGAGCCACGCCATCGCCGCCGACCCCATCGGCGCGCTGACCATCATCCTGCCGACGTGGTTCCTCGTCCCCTTCGCCCTGGTCGCGGTGCTCGGGCTGGTCGGCGGCGCGGTGCTGGACATCTACTCCTCCGGCCTCGCCCTGCTCTCCGCCGGACTGCACGTGCCCCGCTATCTGGCCGCCCTCGTCGACGGCGTCCTGATGATCGCCGGCTCCCTGTACATCGTGTTCTTCGGCGGGGCCTTCCTGGGTGAGTTCATGGGCTTCCTCACCACCCTCGGCGTCCCCATCGCCGCCTGGTGCGGGGTGATGCTCGCCGACCTCGCCCTGCGCCGCCGCGACTACGACGAGGGCGACCTGTTCCGCCCGGACGGCCGCTACGGCGACGCCCGCGTCCTGCCGATCGTCCTCACCGTCGGCGCCACCCTGATCGGCTGGGGGCTGGTCACCAACACCGCAGCGGGCTGGCTGGACTGGCAGGGCTACCTCCTCGGCCCGCTCGGCCTCGGCGGCCGGTCCGGCCAGTGGGCCTCCGCCAACCTCGGTGTCCTCGTGGCCCTCGCCCTCGCCTTCCTCGGCACCCTGCCGCTGGGCCGGAACCGGGTCCGGCAGCAGGAGGCACTCCCGCCGAGCCCGGCCCCGGCTCCGGGGATGTACGGGGCGTGAGGCCGGTGCCGGGACTGCTCGCCGTCATCGACATGCAGCGCGTCTTCGCCGACCCGGGCAGTCCATGGGCCACCCCGCGCTACGCCGAGGCCGCTGCTGGGGTCGCGCGGCTGCTGCCCGCGTTCGGGGGGCGGGTGGTGTTCACCCGGTTCGTCGCCCCCGCCCGGCCCGCCGGGGTTTGGCGCGCCTACTACGCGCGGTGGCCGTTCGCCCTTCAGCCGCCGGACGCGGAACTGTGGCGGCTGACGCCGGAGTTCGCCGGCCTCGGCGCTCCGGTCTTGGACGCGGAGACCTTCGGCAAGTGGAGCCCGGAGCTGGCCGCCCGGCTCGCTCCCGGTTCGCGGCTGGTCCTCGCCGGGGTCAGCACCGAGTGCTGCGTCCTCGCCACCGCGCTGGCCGCCGCCGACGCGGGCACCGAGGTGGTGGTCGTCGCGGACGCGTGCGCGGGCGTGGACGACGAGGCGCAGGCCGAGGCGCTGCATGTGCTGGACCTGTACCGGCCCCTGGTCCGTGTCACCACGGTGGGCGAGCTGCTGGGCGAGGGCGGCGCCTGAGGGAGCGGGTGCTGAGGGGGCCGGTCCTTGAGGGGGCGGCGCCTTGAGGGGACCGGTCCTTGAGGGGGCGCGACCGTCCGTCGCCCGATCGGGTGAAGCGCCGGTGAAGGGCTCCGGCCTGCCGGAACCCGTGCGCATGGTCCGGGTCCGGATGGGTACGCGGCCGGGAGCGCGCTCGGGCCCCGGCCCAGCGTGAGCCCGTACGACCGCACTACCTGGGGATGTGCCATGGAGACACCCGCACACGACGACCTTCCGACGCCGACGCCCGCCCAGCAGGCGCTGGACGTGCTGGCCGTCAACACCGACGACCAGGCCGCCCTCGAAACCCTCGCGCACAGTGATGTGCTCGTCCCGATGCCCGACGAGGCCGTGGACGCGGAGGGCGCCGACTCCACCATGGTCGCCCTGCCGGTGCTCGAGCAGCCCGGCGGTGAACAGGTGGTACCCGTCTTCACCTCGGAACTGGAGATGGCCGGGCTGCTGCCCTCCGTCTCCCGCTACCGCCTCATCCAGCTCGGCGCCCTCGCCTCCCAGTGGCCCGAGGAGGAACTGTCGCTCACCATCGACGGCAGCTCCGAGCACGGACTGACACTGACCTCGCAGGGCGTGCGCTCACTGCTGGCGCGCTGAACCGGCTGACGTATGGCGGAGTCGCACGTGTGCGGCTTCGCCATACGGGTGTGTCCGGGTGTGTGTCGCGAGGCTGTGTGTGGTGCACCAATGTGGGCGACGCACATATGGGCCGCGTACAGGTGGGCAGCGCACATGTGGGCCGCGCATGTGTGCTCAGCGCCCATATGTGAGCCGGACGTCAGTCCGAGGACTCCGTCAGCATCCGCTCCAGCACCCCGCGCTGCAGCGGCAGCACCTCCGCGTGCAGCTCGCGGCCCCGGCGGGTGAGGCCGACCCACACCCCGCGCCGGTCCTCCGCGCACACCGTGCGCTCGACCAGCCCCTCCTTCTCCAGCCGTCCGATCAGCCGCGAGAGCGCGGACTGGCTGAGGTGGACCCGGCCGACCAGGTTCTGCACCCGGCAGTGGTCGCCCTCGGCGGGCGTCTCCGCGGACAGGATGTCCAGCACCTCGAAGTCGCTGGCGCCCAGCCCGTGCGGGTGCAGGGCACGGTCTATCTCGCACATGGTGCGCGCGTGCACCGCGAGGATGTCCCGCCAACGTTCTTCGAGCCGGGCACCCTCGCCCGTCTTCACTGCCATACCCGCACGGTAGCACCGTTCCAGCCAATCGTTGACTGTGCAACTAGTGCGGACGCAAGCCGCCGTACGGGCGACCCCGGCCCCGCTGCCTCACCCCGCCCGCCCGTGACCCCGCCGGGCCCGCCGCCCGGTACCGGACAACCCGCCCCGAGAGCCGGACGCGCCCTCGCCGCCTGAGTCACAGTGGGACCACGGGACACGGACAGCCCAGGGCGGGGGAGGGGGCACGACGATGCGGAACACTCCCTCGGGCCGCATACGGCAGACCCTGCTGGACTGGCTGAAGGACCCACCCGCCCATTTCCCCCCGGGGAGCCTCGACCCCCTCGGCACCGGCGTCACCCCGCGCGCCGTCGCCGCCAAGCTCGGGGTGCCCCGCCGTACGGCCGTCGCCCACCTCGACTTCCTCACCCGTCTCGGCCTGCTGCGCACCCGGCGCCGGCTGCTGCGTACCTACTACCGCCGGGACGAGGCCCGTATCGCCGAGGTGGCCCAGCTGTTCGAGAAGAACTGGTGACCCTCACTTCCCGGGACAATACGGGCGCCGACGGTAAGAAGTCGTTGTGAGGGAGCCGGGTTCCGCCCGGAGCGCGCGTGGCCGCGTTCCGTCCCACACCCCCGGTGCCTCTACGCTGCCGTACGCGCGTGCACCGCTCCGGAGCGGTCCGCGCCGGTGCCGTACGGGCGCGCTCGGACGTGCCCGCACCGCCGTCGACCCCCCTCTCCCCAGAACTGGAATCCATGAGTGCCATCTCTGTCGGTCAGGCCGTCGTCCTCGGAGTAGTGGAGGGGGTGACCGAGTTCCTCCCGGTGTCCTCCACCGGCCACCTGAAGATCGCCGAGGGGCTCATGAACATCCCGGTGGACGACAAGTCCGTGGTCGGGTTCTCCGCGGTGATCCAGGTCGGCGCCATCGCGGCCGTGCTCGTGTACTTCTTCAAGGACATCAAGCGGATCGTCAGCGCCTGGTTCCGTGGTCTGTTCCACCCCGAGGAGCGCTACCGCCACGACTACAAGTTCGCCTGGTGGGTGATCGCGGCCACGGTCCCGATCGTCGTCGTCGGACTTGCCGCCAAGCCGCTGATCGACGGCCCGCTCGCCTCCCTCTGGGTGGTGGCCGGCTCGCTGATCGTGGGCTCCGGCGTCATGTGGGCCGCCGACCAGATGGGCCGGCACAAGCGCGGCGAGGACGACACCTCGTTCAAGGACGCCATGCTGGTCGGCTCCTCGCAGATCCTCGCGCTGCTCTTCCCCGGCTTCTCCCGCTCCGGCGCCACCATGTCCACGGCGCTCATCCTCGACCTCGACCGGGTCGCCGCCACCCGCCTCTCCTTCTTCCTCGGCATCCCGGCCCTCACCGGCGCCGGTGTCTACGAGCTGAAGGACGCCCTCGGCGCCGGTGTGAGCGCCGCCCCGCTGGCGGTCGGCACCATCGTCTCCTTCGTCGTCGCCTACGCCTCCATCGCCTGGCTGCTGAAGTTCGTCGCCAAGCACTCGTTCAACGCCTTCGTGATCTACCGGATCGTCGTCGGCGTGGCGCTGATCGGCCTGCTGGCCACCGGCACGCTCAGCACCTGAGACGAGCGCGCGCCGAAGGGGGTGCGGATGTCCGGACACGCCGGGCGTCCGCACCCCCTTTCGTGTGCCGGATCGTCACGCCTTGACAGGTTCTGCCCTCAGACCGCACGATCGGCCGGTGAACCTGTCAGACAGCCGGACAGGTGGTCCCGTCCCCCGACGCGTCAGCGCGCTGGAGGCGGTCCTGGGCCACCTCCGCGACACCATCGAACGCGGCGAGTACGCGATCGGCGACAAGCTGCCCTCCGAGGCCGAGCTGTGCCGCACCCTGGAGGTGTCCCGGCCCGTCGTCCGCGAGGCCCTGCGCGCCCTGCACACGATGGGGCTCACGGTCTCCCGTACCGGCAAGGGCACGTTCGTCGTCGCCGACGCCGTGCAGGACCCGACCTTCGGCGACTACGCGGCGAGCGACCTCCTGGAGGTACGCCGGCACGTCGAGGTCCCGGTCGCCGGGTACGCCGCCCGGCGCCGCACCCCGGAGGACCTGGACCGGCTGACCCGGCTCCTGGACCGCATGGAGCGGGAGACGGACACCGCCGCCTGGGTCGCCATGGACACCCTCTTCCACCTCGCCGTCGCGGAGGCCGCCCGCAACCCGGTCTTCCGCAAGGTGATCGAGGAGATCCGCGACGCCCTCGCCCGCCAGTCGGCCTTCCTCACCGAACTGGGCGGCCGCCGCGAGCAGTCCGACCGCGAGCACCGCGCCCTCCTCGACGCGCTCGCCGCGGGCTCCGAGGACGACGCCACCGCCGCGATGACCCACCATCTCGACCGGGTCGCCACGACCCTCACCCGAATCGTCCGCCCCCAGGGCACCGCCACACCCCCGGCGCAGCCCGTCCCGGGCGGTCCCGAGACCACAGGAGCCGACGCGTGACCCGTGCCATTTCCGACCCCGCGACGCAGGCAGTGACGCCGGCCCGCCCGCTTCTCGACGCCCCCGAGCTGCGCGAACCCGGCCACACCCCGGTCGTCCACCTGGTGCGCGGCGGCGTGATCGAGGGCGTCCACCACGGCTCGGTCGTCGTCCTAGACGCCGACGGCGAGGTGCGGTTCCGGCTCGGCGACACCGAGGCCGCCTTCTACCCGCGCTCCGCCCTCAAGCCCCTCCAGGCCGTCGCCATGCTGCGCGCCGGGCTGCCGCTCGACGGCGACCTGCTCTCCCTGGCCGCCGCCAGCCACTCCGGCGAGGAACGCCACCTCGACGGCACCCGGCGCATCCTGGACCTCGCCGGACTGACCGAGGCCGAGCTGCGCAACACCCCCGACATGCCGTTCGACCCCGTCGTCCGCGACCTCTGGGTCCGCGAGGGCCGGGGTCCGTCCCGGCTCGCGCAGAACTGCTCTGGCAAGCACGCCGCCATGCTGTGGACCGCGAAGCTCAACGGCTGGTCCCTTGAGGACTACCTCGACCCGGCCCACCCCCTCCAGCGGGCCGTCGCCGACACCGTCGAGGACCTCACCGGCCAGCGGATCGCGCACGTCACCGTCGACGGCTGCGGCGCGCCCCTGTTCGCCGTCTCCCTGCACGGACTCGCCCGCGCCCTCGCCCGCATCACCACCGCCGCCCCCGGCACGCCGGAGGCCCGCGTCGCGGACGCGATGCGCGAGCACGCCGAGATGGCCTCCGGGGTCCGCCGCGACGTGGCCGCGCTGATGCGGGCCGTGCCCGGCCTGCTCACCAAGGACGGCTTCGAGGGCGTCCAGGTCGCCGCGCTGCCCGACGGCCGCGCCGTCGCCGTGAAGATCGCGGACGGCGCCGACCGGGCCCGCGTCCCCGTCGCCGCGGCCGCCCTCGTCCACGCCGGGATCGACCCCGCCCTCCTCGCCGACTTCGCGGGCGCGCCCCTGCTGGGCGGCGGCCGGCCGGTGGGAGCGGTGCGTACGGTTCCGGCGCTTGACCAGGCTTCCTGACCTGCCGGTCGGCGCCGGTCAGGCTTTCGTGCCGGTCCCGCCGTCCTTGCCGCCCTTGCCGCCCTTGCCGCGCAGGGCCAGGGTGACGCCGGCCGCGCCGAGGACGACGATGCCGGCGATGGTCGCGGTGCGCGTCCAGTCGGTGTCGTCGTCCGGGCCGGGGGAGGTGGCGGCCGCGACCGGGATCGCGGACTGCTTGGGTTCCGGGGTGGCGCGCAGGCCGTCCAGCGAGCCCACCGGGTCCACCCGTCCGGCGGCGGCGAAGCCCCAGTCCAGCAGCTGGCGCGCCTCCTCGTACACCGCGAGCCCGCCGCCCTCCTGAGGGTTCATCACCGTGACGACCAGGGTGCGGCCGCCCCGGCGGGCGGCGGCGACCAGGGTGTTGCCCGCGTTGCTGGTGTAGCCGTTCTTGATCCCGATGATGCCGGGATACGGGGCGACGCCGTCCTCGCCGCTCAGCAGCCGGTTGGTGTTCTCGATGGCGAACGGCCAGCCGTCACCGGGGAACTCGGCGTGCGCGGTGGAGCAGTACCGGGCGAAGTCGGGGTTGCGCAGCCCGGCCCGGCCGAACACCGCCAGGTCGAACGCCGAGGACACCTGGCCGGGGGAGTCGTAGCCGTCCGGGGAGATCACATGGGTGTCCATCGCGCCCAGTGTGCGGGCCTTGTTCTGCATCTTGACGACGGTGGTGTCCACACCGCCGTCCAGGGCCGCCAGTACGTGTACGGCGTCGTTGCCGGAGCTGAGGAACACCCCGCGCCACAGGTCCGCCACCTGATAGGTGTGGCCCTCCTCCACACCGACCAGGCTGCTGCCCTCGCCGACGTCCGCGAGCTCCTGGTAACTCACCTTGTGCTGCTGGGTCGCGGGCAGCGTCGGCATGACGGTCAGGGCGAACAGGGTCTTCAGGGTGCTCGCGGGCGGCAGCTTGCGGTGCGCCCCCTCGGCGGCGAGCACGTCCCCGCTGTCGGCGTCGGCCACCAGCCAGGAGAGCGCCGAGACCTGCGGGGTCTCGGGGGCACCGGCGCGCGGGCGCACCTGGACGCCGGAGCCGTAGAGCAGGGACGGTTGCGGGACGGCCGCGCGTGGGGCGGGCGGCGCGGGTTCCCCGCCGCTGCCGGTGGCGGCGGCCGAGGGCGCGAAGGCCAACGCTCCCACCATGCACAGGGAACAGACGGAAACGGTCGCCCGACGTGAGATTCCGGTGCTCATATGATCAACGTAGGAAGGTGGGCGAGGTGCGGCGAGCTGCCCGCGCCGGACGGCTGACCCGAGCAACCCGGATGCCACACTCGGGGGCCATGTGGCGGTGCTCTCCGGGTGGCCGCTGTGAGTGTGCTGTGAGCACATCCCGGCGGCCCTGGCGCCCGGCGGGCATCCGTGGTGCGGTGCCACATGGTGTGGCGGCACATGGTGCGGTGCCACGTGGTCTGGCGGCACATGGCGTGGCGCCACATGTGTCCCGCCTCTATGACCCGTGTCCGGATGCCGTAACGATCCCGGTCGAGCGGGGTACCTGCGCGCCAACTGTGCCCTATCGTCACGACATGTCCACGCCACCGCAGCAGCCCGCGCAGCCGGCCGACCGGCCGCCGCAGCCCGGACCGCCCGCGCAGCCGCCCTCGGTCCCGCCCCAGCCGACCGCGTACCCCAACTCGAGCCCGCAGTCCGCGCCGCCGGTCCCGCAGGCGTCGCCGCCGGGCCCCTTCCAGCAGCCGGCCATGCCCGCCGGACCCCAGCCGGGGAACCCCTACGCCCAGCCCCCGCAGTACGGACCCCCGCCGTTCCCGCCCCCGGCCGGCGGAGGCGGGGCCGCCGGCCGGGCGGTGCTCTGGGCCGTGGTCGGAGCGGTCGTGGCCTCCGCCGCCTGGGCCGCCGGGATCTTCCTGATCGGCGCCACGGCGACCGCCGCCGACCTGCGCGGCTACGCGGCCCCCGCCGACCTCTGCTCCCGCGCGGACTACGGGTCCTTCAAGGACGAGTACACCGCGAGCGACACCACCCCGACCCACAGCTCCCTCAAGGACTCGGCGCTGGACGAGAGTTACTGCAGCGCGAGCCTGAAGAAGTCCGGCTCCTCCTACGCCGGCGCCTACCTCTCCCTCCAGATCGACCTCCACAAGAAGACCGACCCGGCAACCGAGTTCACCGCCACCTGGAAGAACTACGAGCGCACCCACACCGGTTACGACGTCGGCGCCGTCGAGGACATCGGCGACGAGGCGTACCTCGTCACCCAGGACACCACCAGCGGCACCTCCTCCGGCTCCCGCTACGCCACCCTCGCCGTCCGCGAAGGCTGGGTCACCTACACCATGAGCTACAGCGCCTACCTCTCCTCGTACGACTCCGACAAGGACCCCCCGAAGATCGACGAGATCTCCGACTGGCTGAAGACGGACACCCGCAACACCCTGGACCGCCTCAAGGACTGAAAGGGCGTGCGCGCTACCGGGCGCCGGGGCAGACTTCCCGTCATGCCCATCTGCTCCGCGCCCGACGGCACCCGGCTGGCCTACCGCGACCTCGGCGAGGGGGACGGCGACCCGGTGGTCTGCGTGCCCGGCGGCCCCGCCGACTCCCGCTACCTGGGCGACCTCGGCGGCCTGTCCGGGCACCGGCGGCTGGCCGTCCCCGACCTGCGCGGCACCGGCCGGTCCGCCACCCCCGACGACCCCGCCTCCTACCGCTGCGACCGGCTCGTCGACGACATCGAGGCCCTCCGCGTCCACCTCGGCCTGGACCGGATCGACCTGCTCGGCCACTCGGCGGGCGCCAATATCGCCACCCAGTACGCGGCCCGCCACCCGCACCGGCTGCGCCGCCTCGCCCTGATCGGGCCGGGCACCCGCGCGGTCGGCCTGGACATCACGGGCGAGACCCGGCGCCAGGTCGCCCGGCTCCGCAAGGACGAACCCTGGTTCCCCACCGCCTTCGCCGCGCTGGAGGCCGTCACCGAGGGCACCGGCACGGAATGGGACGCCATCAGCCCCTTTTTCTACGGCCGTTGGGACGCCACGGCCCGGCAACACCACGCGGACAGCCGGCCCGCCAACCTGGAGGCCGTCTCCCGCTTCGGCGAGGAAGGCGCCTTCGACCCGCCCGCCACGCGCGCGGCGCTCGCCGGACTGACCGTGCCCGTGCTGCTGCTCACCGGCGAGTTCGACCTGAACAGCCCGCCCGAGACCGTCGCCGCCTTCGCGGGCCTCTTCCCCGACGCACAGCTCACCGTTCAGCCCGCAGCCGGGCACTACCCCTGGCTCGACGACCCGGAGCGGTTCACGGCGGTCGCCGCCGACTTCCTCGCCCGGCCCTGACCCAGGGCTCGTACGCCCTACGCTGGGGCCATGTTCAGCCCCGAGGGTCCCACCGTGCGTGAACTGGCCGTGCAGGCGCTGTCGTCCGTCGAGCGGGGCTACGACCTGCTGGCGCCCAAGTTCGACGACACGCCGTTCCGGACGCCCGCGCCGGTGCTGGACGCGGTGGCGAAGGCGCTCGGACCGCTGGGCCCCTTCGAGGACGGGCTCGACCTGTGCTGCGGCACCGGCGCCGGTCTCGCCGTGCTGGGCGGGCTGTGCCGGCGGAGTGTCACCGGGGTCGACTTCAGCGCGGGCATGCTCGACGTGGCCCGGCGCGGACAGGGCCCCGGCGTCGCCCTCGTACGCGCCGACGCCCGCGCGCTGCCCTTCACGGCCGCCTTCGACCTCGTCGTCAGCTTCGGCGCGTTCGGGCACTTCCTGCCCCGCGAACTGCCCGGCCTCTTCACCCAGGTCCACTCGGCGCTGCGGCCCGGCGGCCGGTTCGCGTTCCCGGTGCTGGCGCCGCCCCGGCCGTCCAGCCCCGCGTACTGGATGCTGCTCGGCTTCGACGCCGTGATGCGGGTGCGCAACGCCGTGTGGCGGCCGCCGTTCGTCATGTACTACCGCGCGTTCCGCCTCGGCGACGTGCGCCGGGCACTGGAGCGGGCCGGGTTCACCGTGGAGCTGCGGCCGCTCCCCGAGTTCGGCCCGCGCGCCGACGGCAGCCCCCGCGCCCGGCTGGTGACGGCACGACGCGGACAGCCGGTACGGCGCTGATCAGGCGCGCCGTCGCGTCCACGCCGGGCCGGTGCGCGCCCAGTCCCGTTCCCACTCGGCCAGTAGGTGCCGCAGCGCGACCCGCCGCTCCACCGCCCGGCCCAGGAGCACGATCGCGGCCGTGCCGCCCGCCGCGCCCAGGCCCACCGCGACCGTGTGCTGCCAGACCGCGACATCGTTCGGCGGCGGCGCCACCGTCCGCCCCCGGCTGTCGAACCACACGGTGACCGTGTCCCCGGCCCGCGTCCCGGCCGGTACGTCGGCGACGGCGGTACGCGTCTGCCGGCCCGGCTCCGTCCAGCGGACCTCGGCCCGGTAGCCGTGCCCCCGGTCGCCGTGCACCGTGGGCCGCGACGCGGGACGGCCGGCCACCACGGCCCGTACCGACTGCCGCTCGGCCCGCTGCTCCTCGGCGTGCGTCCGCGCCCGGTCGTAGGTGAACAGCCCGGCCGCCGTCCCCGCCAGCGGAGCGGCCACGCAGAGCAGGACGGCGACGACGGCCACCACCCACGCCTCCACCACGTCCGACCGCCGCCGCAGCGCATTCCCTCGCCGGCGCGGGCGGTGCGACCGAGTACGCATGTCCACACCCGTCAGGTACCCAGCCCGGCACCCGCTCGCGCATTCCACGTGCCAGAAGCTCCCGGTGGCTCAGCCGAAGCGCTCGATGCGGATGCGGTCCACCGGCTGACCGGCCGCGACGAGCAGGCGGGACGCGTGCTCGGCGAAGCCGTTGGAGCCGCACACATAGGCTTCCCACCCACCCGGCGGCCGCTCGGCCAGGAGTGGCGCCACATGTGTGGCCGACATACGTCCCACCGGCACACCCGCCGGCGCGCTGCGGGTGAACACGGCCGTCGTCTCCGCGCCCAGTTCCCCGGAGTAGATCAGCTCCTCGGGACTACGCGCCGACACCAGCATCCGCAGCGGCACCGACAGGCCCCGGGCGCGATGGTGCCGGACCATCGACATCAGCGGGACGATCCCGGAACCGGCCCCCAGCAGCAGCGCCGGACGGTCGCCCGGCCAGGCGAAGAAGCCGCTCAGCGGGCCGCGTACGTCGATCGTGTCGCCGGGCCGCGCCACCGTGTGGAACCAGCCCGAGACCTCGCCGTCCGGCACCCGGTCCAGGGTCAGCTCGATGTGCCCGGAGTCGTCCGGAGCGGAGGCGATGGAGTAGTGGCGCTGCGCCACGTAACCGTCCTCGGCCGTCAGCCGCAGCATCAGGTGCTGGCCCGGCAGATGACCCGCCCACCGGGGCACCGCGAGCCGGAACGTCGACGCGTACGGCGTCTCCCGCCGGACCTCGGTCAGTGTGGCCGTCTGCCATGTGGCCGCCACCTGCTCGCTGACCGCGATACGGCCGGGCACCGCGAAGCGGGCCGGGGGAGCGCCGGCCGTCCCAGGAGTCCCGTACAGCTGCTCAGTCACCTCGGTACCGCTGTTCCTGCCAGGGGTTGCCCCGCTCGTGGTAGCCGTTGCCCTCCCAGAAGCCCGGCTCGTCGTGGTCGAGCAGGGTGAGGCCGGCGACCCACTTCACGCTCTTCCAGAAGTACAGATGCGGCACGATCAGCCGGGCCGGGCCGCCGTGCTCCTGGGCCAGCGGCCCGCCGTCGTAGCTCCAGGCGATCCAGGCCCGGCCCCCGGTGAGGTCGGCCAGCGGCAGGTTCGCGGTGTACCCGGTGTGCGAGCGGGCCAGCACATGTGTGGCGGACACATGTGGTCCCACCACGGACAGGAACGCGTCCAGCGAGACGCCGCCGAACCGCACACCGAACTTGGACCACCCGGTCACACAGTGGATGTCACCCTCGTACGCCGAGCCGGGCAGGGCGTGTGCCTCGTCCCAGCTCCAGGTGTGCGGCCGCTCCACCAGGCCGTCGACACGGAAGGACCAGTCGGCGGGTGCCAGGTCGGGGGTGACCTCGGCGGACAGGACGGGCCAGTCGTCCCCCGCGTCGTACTGCCCGGGAGGCAGTCCGGGACGGGAGACGCGGCGACGGCCCGTGAAGCCTCGGGTGACGTTCATGGCTCAACCGTACGCTCCCGCCACGGGTGCCCCGCCCCTGGTCAGTGCCTCCGCGCGCGACCTCGGCCACACTACGGACACCGCCGGGAATAGCCGCCTTGCCGCCGAACTTGGGGACAAGTGCCGACGCGCCGCCGCGCCCGGCGAAGCACGAGCGAAGCGAGGACCTGAGGATGCCCGAGGCGTACGTCTCCACGCGGTACGACGGCCGGGAGGCCGGCACCCCGGCCGGCGCGGACCCCGGCCCCGCCGGTACGACGGCCCCGCACCCGCTCGACCACGCCGCCCGCGCCTCCCTCACCGGCCCGCACGCCCACTTCGCCGAGCGGTACGGGCGGGTGCTCCGGTACCCGGTCGAGGTCTCGCCCTGGCTGGCGCTGCCCGAGGAACCCGGAGCGGCCGACTGGGCCGAGATCGCCGCGCTCGCGGGACCCGGCGGCGAGGTGCCGCTGCTCGGCCACCGGGGCGCGGCCCCCGAGGGCTGGGAGATCACCTTCGACGTGGCCGGGGTGCAGATGGCGGACGACGGCGTGGCCGGCGCCCCGGACCCGGAGGCGGTGCCGCTCGGCCCGGCCGACGTGCCCGAGATGCTGGACCTCGTCGCGCGCACCCAGCCGGGCCCGTTCATGCAACGCACCGTCGAGATGGGCACCTACCTCGGCATCCGGCGCGACGGCGCGCTGATCGCCATGGCGGGGGAGCGGCTGCACCCGCCGGGCTGGACCGAGATCAGCGCGGTCTGCACCGACCCCGCCTTCCGGGGTGAGGGCCTGGCCACCCGGCTGATCCTCGCCGTGGCGCACGGCGTCCGCGAGCGCGGTGAACGCCCGTTCCTGCACACCGGCGCGGGCAACACCGGCGCCATCCGCCTCTACGAGTCCCTCGGCTTCCGGCACCGGCTGGACACCCGGTTCTTCGGGGTACGCGTACCCTCCGGGGCGTAGCCCGGCCGCTTACCCGGCTTATCCGGCTTGTTCGGCTGACCCCGCGTTGTACCGCTCCAGGTAGGCCGCGAAGCGGACCAGGTCGTCCTCCGGCCAGTCGGCGAGCCGTTCCCGGAAGGCGGCCCGGCGGCTCCGGGTGACCTGGGCCAGGATCTCCTCGCCCGCCCCGGTGAGATGGAGCACCTGCACGCGGGCGTCCTCCGGGTCGAGCCGCCGCTCGATCAGCCCGGCCCGCTCCAGCGCGCCGACCTGGCGGCTCACCGTCGACTTGTCCAGCGCGTAGTGCGAGGCCAGGTCGGTCGCCCGGCAGCCGCCGCGCTCCTCCAGATGCCCCAGCAGCGTGTACGACACCAGCGACAGCTCGGGATGCATGCGCCCCGCCGAGGCGCGGGCCCGGCGCGCGAACGACGTCATCTCCCGCTGGATCGTCTCGACGGCCGTCTCCGCCGCCGTCATGAGATCACCTTCGCCATGAGAACCCCTTCACGGAACTCCGCCGTCCTGTTCTCCGGTCCGTTCCCCGACCCGTTCGAACGATTCTGGTTGTATAGTACAACTTGAACGTGAGTTGTATAAGACAACCATTGGAGGTTCCGGTCGATGAAGTCACCGGCACTGCGTCATGTGCTCACGCACCTGATCACCCCCCTGCTGATGTGCATAGGTATGGGGCTCGCCTATATGGGTGCCTTCGTCACCCCGGAGCCCCACCACATGCCGGTGGCCGTGGTCGGCGCCGGACCCGAGGCCAAGGTCTTCGCGCAGACGGTGAAGGACACCGCGGGGGACAAGCTCGACGTCCGTACCGTCTCCACCCGGGCCGACGCTGTCGCGCTGGTCGAGCACCGGGATGTCACCGGCGCCTATGTGCCCAGCGCACATAAGCCCGAGTTGATCGTGGCGAGCGCCGCGTCCGACATGGGTGCCACCGCCGTGGAGAAGGTCTTCACGCCGGTCGCCGCCCAGCAGGGCACCCCGCTGAAGGTCACCGACATCGCCGAGCCGGTGTCCGACGACCCCACCGGACAGGGACTGTTCTTCCTGCTGATCGCCGTCAGCATCGGCTCCTACGCATCCGTCGCCGCCATCGGCGCGGCCGGTGCCGCGCTCGCCGTGCGGGTACGGGCACTGATCGCGGTCGGCACGGCCGCCGTGGTCGGCGGCATCGGCGCCCTCCTCGCCGGGCCGGTGTTCCACCTCGCCCACCACGACCTGGGCACCCTGTGGGCGATGGCGTGGCTCTACTCGGCGGGCATCCTGCTCATCGGCGTCGGCCTGCACACCTTCCTCAAGCGCTGGACCACGCTGGCCATGATGGTGCTGTTCGTGATGCTGAACTTCACCAGCTCCGGCGGGTTGTTCCGGCCCGAGCTGCAGAACGGCTTCTTCGGCACCCTGCACGCCTTCTGGAACGGCGCCGGGTTCGTCGAGGGCATCCGCTCGCTGCTCTACTTCGGCGACGACGGCATCGCCCGCAACGTCTGGACGCTGGCCGTCTGGCTGGTCGTCGGCATCGCCGTCACCGGGATCGCCGCCCTCTGGGAGCGCCCCGGCCGCCGCGCCGTCGAAGAGGCACCGGCCGCTCGGGAAACCCCCGCCGCCGAGGCCGAACGGGAGGTCGAGCGCGAGGCCGAGGAGGAGACCGAGGAGAGCGTGGCAGTCTGAGCCACGACAACAGGTACGGCCACCGGCCGCGCCAGGGACCCGGCCCCGCCCGGACACCCCGGCACGGTATGGTGGCCGTCCGGTCGCGCGGAGTGCGCGGCCGGTGCGACCGAGGAGGTGAGACCCATCAACGCTGTGTCAGCCGGGGCGCTCTCCCCTCGCTCCCGTGCCGTGTGACGGCACGGAACCATGCGACGGTGACCGCGGGAGCGCCCTGAGGCCCCAGGTCCCGAAAGGCTCCAGGCTCTTATGGCCGCCGTGCCCGCATCGCCCGCTCCACTCACCGACCCCTCCTCCCTCGTCGCCGCGCTGCGCGCCGCCGGCTGTGTCTTCGCCGAGGACGAGGCCCGGCTGATCCTCGCCACCGCCCGCACCGCCGGCCAGGCCGCCGCGATGACCGAGGCCCGCGCCTCCGGGCTCCCGCTCGAACACGTCCTCGGCTGGGCCGAGTTCCACGGCCTGCGCATCACCGTCGCGCCCGGCGTCTTCGTACCCCGCCGCCGCACCGAGTTCCTCGTCGACCAGGCCCTCGCCCAGGCGCCCGACGCCCGCGTGGTCGTGGACCTGTGCTGCGGCTCCGGCGCGCTCGGCACGGCCCTCGCGGTCGCGCTGGACGGCGCCGAGGTGCACGCCGCCGACATCGACCCGGCCGCCGTACGCTGCGCCCGCCGCAACCTCGCCCCCCATGGGGGCCGCGCACACACCGGCGACCTCTACGCGGCGCTCCCCGCCGGTCTGCGCGGCCGGATCGGCATCCTGACCGCCAACGTGCCCTATGTGCCCACCGCCGAGGTCCCCCTGCTCCCCGCCGAGGCCCGCGACCACGAACCCGCGGTCGCGCTCGACGGCGGCCCCGACGGACTCGACGTCCTGCGCCGGGTCGCCGCCGGAGCGGCCGAGTGGCTGGCCCCGGGCGGGTGCCTGCTGTCCGAGACCAGCGCCCGCCAGGCGGACGCCGCACTGGCGGCCTTCACCGCGGCCGGACTGACCGCACATAGGGCGGTCTCACATGAGTGGGAGGCACATGTGGTCATCGGCGTGCGGTGACACGCGCCTATGTGTCCACGCCATATGTGTCCACGCCATATAGGCCCACGGCCTATGTGTCCGCGCCCATGTGCGCCTACGCCAGGTCGCGGGCCCGCGCGATGAGCACCGCGACGTCGTCGTGGTTGTCGGGCTCGTACAGGGTCTCCAGGAGCTCCTCGCAGACCTCCTCCAGCGGGCGTTCCGGGGCGCCGTCCAGCAGGGACAGCAGCCGCTCCAACCGTTCGTCCAGTGAGTGACTGCGGGTCTCCACCAGACCGTCGGTGTACAGCACCAGCTCGTCACCGGGCTCGAAGTCGACGGTCACGGTGGCGAACCCCACCCCGCCCACCCCCAGCGGCACCCCCGTGGGCAGGTCGAGCAGCTCCGGCGCCCGGCCCGGCCGTATCCGCACCGGCGGCAGATGCCCGGCGTTGGCGATCAGGCACCGCCGCTGCCGGGGGTCGTGCACGGCGTACACACAGGTGGCGATGGAGTGCTCGGTGGCCGCCGTGGCCTTGTCGAGCTGCTCCAGCAGCCGTGACGGATCGAGGTCGAGGGAGGCGAGCGTGGTGGTGGCGGTGCGCAGCAGCCCCATGGTGGCGGCCGCGCTGATGCCGCTGCCCATCACATCGCCGACCACCAGCGCCGTCTTGTCGCCGTCCAGCGGTATGACGTCGAACCAGTCGCCGCCGACCTCGCTGGTGGAGCCGGCCGGCTGGTAGTGGGACGCCACCTCCAGGCCCGCCGTCACCGGCGGATGACTCGGCAGAAGGCTGCGCTGGAGGGTCAGCGCGGTGCTGCGGGCGTTCTGGTACCAGCGGGCGTTGTCGATCTGCACCGCCGCCCGCGCCGCCAGCTCCCGCGCCAGCAGCACGTCGTCCTCGTCGAACGGCTCCGGGTTGCGGGTCCGCTTCAGGTCCAGCGCGCCCAGCACCTCGCCGCGCGCGATCAGCGGCACCGCCAGGTAGGAGTGCAGCCCCGCCCTGCTCAGCATGACGGCGGCCTCGGGGGAGCGGGCGATGCGCGGCAGGTCGTCGTCCTTCACCCGCGGCACCAGCACCGCCTCGCCGGTGCGCACGCACTCGGTGACCAGCCGGTCCGGGCCGTACCAGGCGATCCCGCCGGGCCGGTCGGCCGCCCGGGTGGCGTCGCCGCCGTCGTCCGGGCGGACCGCCAGCGCGCGGATCACGGCGGGCTCGGCCGGCCCCAGCGTGCTGCGCCTGCCCTCGACCACCGCGTCCAGCAGGTCGACGGCGGCCACGTCGGCCAGCGCCGGTACGGCGACCTCGGCCAGCTCGCACGCGGTGCGCTCCAGCTCCAGCGTCGTACCGATCCGGGCGGAGGCGTCGGCGATCAGGGCGAGCCGGCGCCGCGCGTTCTCCGCCTCCACCGCCGCCCGGTGCTGCTCGGTGATGTCGGTCAGTGCCAGCGCGACGCCGAGCACATTGCCCAGCGAGTCGTCCAGGCGGTACAGCGACAGCGACCACGTGTGCTCGGTGTCCGGGTCGGCCGGGGTACGGCCCACCACGGTCCGGTCGATCACCGGGTCCCCGGTGGTCAGCACGTCCCGCAGCGCCGCCTCCACCACGTCGGCGTCCAGCAGCGGCAGCACCTCACGCGGCGTACGCCCCTCGTGCCGCTCGGCCGGGACCCCGCTGAGCCGCTCCATCGAGGGGTTCACCGAGACGAACCGCAGCCCGGTGTCCAGGACCGCGAGCCCCATGGGGGACTGGTGCACCATCCGCTCGGACAGCGCCACGTCGTGCTCCAGCCGCCGTACCGTCGACTGGTCGGCGGCCAGGCCCAGCGCGTAGACGTCGCCCCGCTCGTCGAGCAGACGCATGTTGCGGAACTCCACCAGCCGGGTGGTGCCGTCCTTGCGGCGGATGGGGAAGCCGCCCGCCCAGCTCTGCCCGGTGCGCATCACGTCCTCGAACAGCTCACCGACCAGCCCGATGTGCCGTTCGTGCACCATCAGCCGGGCCGCGTACCGGCCGAGCGCCTCGTCGGCGGTGTAGCCGAACAGTTCCTCGGCCTGCGGGCTCCACAGCACGATGCGGCCCCGGCCGTCCAGCACCACGGAGGCCACGTTCAGCATGTCGAGCAGGCCGCCGGGCCGCACCGGGCCGCGCTCGGGCTCGCCGTTCCCGGCCGCCTGAGTCTCGGCTGCACTCATGCCACGCACCGCCTTCGCCCGTCCGCACGGCACGCCGTTCCCCCGTGCCGACTCCCCTTGTTGTACCGCGCCCGCACCCGGCGTGCCGAGGGCTGGGGCCCCGCACACCCCCGCATCCACCATCCCTCACTTCCGCCCCGTGCGTACTTCCGGGCCCCGGCGGCCCCGTGACGCGTGCGGCTGCCGTCACCCGCTGAGGCGGCAGAGTTCACCGTCCTCTTCCTTTGTTGGTCTGTACATGCCTACGCGGCCGGGCCAGACTGTCCGCCGACCGAGTGTCCCCACCCCCCTCACCGAGGAGTCGGCCCATGCCCGCGCCCGCCCGAAAGCGCCGTCACGCCTTATCCGCCGGACTCGTCACCCTGGCCACAGCCGCCGCCGTCTCCCTGGGCGCCGCCGCCCCCGCCTCGGCGGCGGACACCTGGACCGAGACCGGCTCCGACCGCGCCGACCCGCTGACCGAGAGCCAGGGGCTGACCTCCGTGGAGGTCCCGGCGAACAGCCCCAACCGCTACACCGGTATCGGCACCATCCCGGTCGGCGTCTCCAGCCGGGGCTGGAACCACGTCGGCGACCCCGACGCCCCGTACAACGGCTACTACATCGAGCCCTACCAGCGGGACTCGGGCAACTCCAAGATGTACCGGGTGCAGGCGCCCGGCGGTGCCTGGTCGGAGTACACGCACACGCTCGCCCCCGGCGAGGCGATGAACAACTCCTGGTCCGCCATCTCGCCCGACGGGCAGTGGATGCTCTCCGGCGAGTGGGGCACCATGAACCGCCTGCTGGTCTTCCCCACCCCCGGCATCAATCCGGCCACCTCGCCCTCGGCCGACCTGAAGCTGGCCTCCAACGTCACCCTGGACCACCCGGTGCGCGACGTGCAGGGCTGCGACTTCTCCGGGCCCACCACGCTGCTCTGCTCCTCCGACGACCCGGAGGGCACGCTGTTCGGCATGACCAAGCCGCTCCTCCAGATCGACCTCTCGGCGGCGCCCAACGGCACCTCCGACGTGTCCGGCCATGTCACCGCCCTGCGCCAGCTGCCGCTGCGCAGCTCGTGCTCGGGCAGCTTCGAGGCCGAGGGCATCGACTACGACCGGCGCACCGGCATCCTGCGCGTGATCGTGGTCTCGCCGGGGTTCTGCGTGATCACGGACAGCAAGACCTACAAGTTCACCCGGGGCTGATCCGGGCGAACCGCCCCTTTCCGGGGGATGACCCGCGTCGGCCGGGGTACCCGAGCCGTGCGCACGGCCAGGAAAGGAGCGGACATGACGAACACGGAGGCATCGCACCAGGAAACCGTCTCGGTGGAGATCAGCGGGTGTTCGCCGGACGACGCGCGCGTGGTCTTCGATGTGCTGAGCGCCTGCTTCGCGTCGGACCGTGACGCGGGCGAGACCCCGCAGCAGCAGGACGAGGCACGCCCCATGGTGTGGCTCAGCACGTACGACATCGCGGACTCCCGCACCGGGAACTGCCCGCCGGCCAAGCTCAGCGCGTCCGTCCAGGCGGATGTGCAGGGCGGGTACTGGGCGGTGAACCGGTTCCGGGAGGCGCTGGACGAGATGTTCACGGTCGAGGAGACCGCCACGGCCTCCGGCGACCAGGAGCGGGAACTCCACCTGCTGCTGGGCAGCCGCTGACCGATCCCCTCGTGCGAGGTGCCCCGGCCGACCCCCGTCGGCCGGGGCACCTCGCTGTGTGGCCTGCCCCTGTGTGGGTCGCACCCATGTGGGCCGCACCCATGTGGCCTCCCCATGTGTGCCCCACGCCCATGTGCCCTCCGTCGCACCCTTATGCAACTAGTTGCAAAAGGGTGAGCGGTTGCTCTACAACAAGAAGCGACCGCATCCCCACGGAGGGCCCGATGA
Source organism: Streptomyces seoulensis (assembly GCF_004328625.1). NCBI lineage: Bacteria > Bacillati > Actinomycetota > Actinomycetes > Kitasatosporales > Streptomycetaceae > Streptomyces > Streptomyces seoulensis. The sequence continues at coordinate 325,504 of NZ_CP032229.1, read as the reverse complement.
GCCGATACCCGCACCTGTTGTCCCCGCTCGACCTGGGATTCACCACCCTGCCCAACCGCGTCCTCATGGGCTCCATGCACGTGGGCCTGGAGGAGGCCGAGCACGGCTTCGAGCGGATGGCGGCCTTCTACGCGGCCCGCGCACGCGGCGGAGTCGGCCTCATCGTCACCGGCGGCATAGCCCCCAACGAGGAGGGGCGCCCCTGGTCGGGCGGCGCCAAGCTCACGACCGAGGCGGAGGCGGAGGAGCACCGCGTCGTCACCGACGCCGTCCACCAGGAGGGCGGTCGCATCGCCCTGCAGATCCTGCACTTCGGCCGCTACGCCTACCACGCCGACCTCGTCGCCCCGAGCCCGCTCCAGGCCCCGATCAGCCCCCACGTCCCCCGTGAGCTGACCGACGCCGACGTCGAGCGGACCATCGAGGACTACGCCCGTACCGCCCGCCTGGCGCAGCAGGCCGGGTACGACGGCGTGGAGATCATGGGCTCCGAGGGCTACCTCGTCAACGAGTTCATCGCCGCGGGCACCAACCACCGCACCGACCGCTGGGGCGGCTCGTACGAGAACCGGATGCGGTTCCCGGTCGAGATCGTGCGCCGGGTCCGCGAGGCCGTCGGCGAGGACTTCATCATCATCTACCGCCTGTCGATGCTGGACCTCGTCCCCGGCGGCTCCACCCTGCCCGAGGTCGTCACCCTCGCCAAGGCGGTCGAGGCAGCCGGCGCCACCCTCATCAACACCGGTATCGGCTGGCACGAGGCGCGCATCCCCACCATCGCCACCTCCGTGCCGCGCGGCGCCTACACCTGGGTCACCAAGAAGCTCATGGGCGAGGTGTCCGTACCCCTGGTCACCACCAACCGCATCAACACCCCGGAAATCGCCGAGGAGTTGCTCGCGGACGGCCGCGCCGACATGGTGTCCGTGGCCCGGCCGATGCTCGCCGACCCGGACTTCGTCGCCAAGGCCGCCGAGGGCCGTCCCGAGGCCATCAACACCTGCATCGGCTGCAACCAGGCGTGCCTGGACCACACGTTCAGCGGCAAGATCACCTCCTGCCTGGTCAACCCCCGCGCCTGCCACGAGACCGAGCTGGTGCTCACCCCGACCCGGCTGAAGAAGCGCGTCGCCGTCGTCGGCGCCGGACCCGCGGGCCTCGCCTGCGCGGTCTCCGCCGCCGAACGCGGCCACCACGTCACCCTGTTCGACGCCGCGAGCGAGATCGGCGGCCAGCTCAACGTGGCCCGCAAGGTCCCCGGCAAGCAGGAGTTCGACGAGACCCTGCGCTACTTCCGCCACCAGCTCGACACCCACGGCGTCGACGTACGCCTCGGCACCTGGATCACCCCCGGCGACCTCGACGCGTACGACGAGGTCGTGGTCGCCACCGGGGTCACCCCGCGCACCCCCGACATCCCGGGCATCGACCACCCGCGCGTCGTCGGCTACCTCGACGTGCTGCGCGACAACGCCCCCGTCGGCGACCGGGTCGCGGTGCTCGGCGCGGGCGGCATCGGCTTCGACGTGGCCGAGTTCCTCACCGACGCCGGCGACAAGGCGCACGAGGACCCCGAGACGTACTTCCGCGCCTGGGGCGTCGACATGGACTACGCGGCCCCCGGCGGCCTCACCGCGCCGAGCCGCCCCGCGTCCCCGCGCACCGTCCACCTCCTCCAGCGCAAGGCCACCAAGGTGGGCGCCGGACTCGGCAAGACCACGGGCTGGATCCACCGCACCGAGCTGAAGCACCGGGGCGTCACCATGGTCCCCGGCGTCCGCTACGACCGCATCGACGACGCCGGACTGCACATCACGGTCGGCGAGGAGAGCCACGTCCTGGAGGTCGACACCGTCGTCCTGTGCACCGGCCAGGAGCCGCGCCGCGACCTGTACGAGCAGCTGATCGCGGCCGGAGTCAGCGCCCATCTGATCGGCGGCGCCGACGTGGCGGCCGAACTCGACGCCAAGCGGGCCATCAAGCAGGGCACCGAACTGGCGGCGGCGCTGTAGGGGGACACCACATGTGGACCGCGTCCCTAGGATGAGCCCATGTCACTCCCGCACGCCATCCTCACCGCCCTGCTGGAGAAGCCGTCCTCGGGTCTGGAGCTGACCCGGCGGTTCGACAAGTCGATCGCCTACTTCTGGCCGTCGACCCACCAGCAGATCTACCGCGAGCTGGGGAAACTGGAGGCGGAGGGGTTCATCCGCGCGCTGCCGTCCGCGCAGCCGGCCCGTGGGCAGAAGAAGAGTTACGAGGTGCTGCCCGCGGGCCGCGCGGAGCTGGCCCGCTGGACCGCCGCGTCCCAGGACCCCAAGCCGCTGCGGGACGCGATGCTGCTCCGGATGCGGGCGGCGGCGGTGGTCGGCACGGCGGGCCTGGCGGCCGACATGCGACGCCATCTGGAGCTGCATGAAAACCAGTTGGCCGTCTACCGGGAGATCGAGAAGCGCGACTTCCCGCCCGGCCGTGACACCCCGCAGGACCGGCTCCGGCATCTGGTCCTGCGGGCCGGGATCGACCTGGAGACCTTCTGGGCCCAGTGGCTCGCCGAGGCGCTGAAGGAACTCCCGGACTTCGAGCCGGACGGCCCCGAGGGGTGAGGCGTCAGTAGCGGCGGTACGACCTGGGCCGGCGGCGCAGGAACCAGGCGCCCGCGATGACCGCCGACCCCACCAGCGCCGCGCCCACCCCGAGGGTGAGCGTGCCGTAGTCCCGGGTGGCGCCGCCGAGGCCCCCGGCCACACCCCGTGTCGGGGCGGCCGTGGCCGTGGCCGCGCGGGTCGGCGCCGGTGTCGGCGTGGCGGCCGCCGGCACGATGACGACCTGGCTGCCCGCCGAGACGCCGTTCGAGCACCGGACCGTGACCGTGTACGTCCCCGGTGTCACCCCCGACCAGGCGGCCGACTGACTGACCGTCGTACCGGAGAGCGCCACCTGGCGCCCCTGGGCGAAACTCGTCTGCTGGGCGCCCAGCAGCGAGGCCGTGCCCCAACTGCCGCTGTTCAGGGCGCAGGCACTGGTCACCACCGACACATCGGTGCCCGACGTGCTGACCGAGATCCCGGACACCGCGGCGGACGGCCCGGCGAGCGCCGGCGGCAGCAGGACGGCGGCCAGGGGAGCGGCGTAACGGGGGAGAATTCGTATGCGGCGCATGGATGTGCCTCCGGCGGCACGGTGGCGGTACGTCCCGTGCGCCGCCGGGGTCGGGAACTTCCGTGCCACCCCAGAAGCAGCCAACGCGGCCCGGCGGGAGGTCGCATGCGCAGGGCGGCCGCCCAGGTGACGCGCTCCGCCGTCCGGGCGGTCAGCGGCCCGTGGTGACGGTCCGTTCCGCCGAGAAGCCGCCCCAGGTGCCGTCCGGCAGCCGGGCCCGCAGCCGCACCCGGTGCGTCTCGCCGGCCTTCTGCCCGGCATAGAGGCTGTGGCGTGCCCGTCCGGTCGGCGGGGTGCCGCCCCACACCAGGGAACTGTCCGTGTCCCCGTCCAGCCGGATCTGGTACTCGGTGATCACCCCGTCCACGTCCGGCGGGTCCCAGGACAGATCCAGGTAGTACGACCCCGCTGTGCGGCGCGAGACCACATCGAACCCGGTCGGCATGGTGCCCCGGTGGTCGCCGGCGCCCGGTGTGGTCAGCCGGACCGGGGTGCTCGCGGGGGAGAGGTTGCCCGCCGCGTCCTGGGCCCGGACGGTGAAGGCGTAGCGGGTGCCGGGGCGCAGTCCGGTGACCACGGTCGCGGTCTGGGCCCCGCCCACGACGTGGATTCCCACCCCGCCCTGCTGGATCGCGTACGACCGCACGCCCCGGTCGTCGTGCGCGGCCGCCCAGGACAGCTGGACCGCGCGCCCGTCGACCACCTTGCCGGTGACGCGCCCGGGACGGCTCGGCGCCACATGGTCCGCGGCCACATAGGCGGGCGTCCGGGCCCGTACCTCCCGGCTCGGCGGCCCGAGGCGGCCGCCCGCACTCCGGGCCCGCACGGTGAAGGCGTACATGGTGGACGGCCTGAGCCTGGGGACATCCACCATGTGCTGCGCGGCCGGTACTTCGGTGACTTTTGTGGGGCCGCGATATACCTCGTAGGCATGGACGCCGGAACCGGCCGCGTTCCACATCACATGGACGCTGGTTGCGCTCCCCGCCTCGGCGGTGACGCGGGCCGGGGCGCCGGGGGCCGGACCCTCGTCGGACGCGCCGCCGGCCGTACCGCAGGAGGCCAGCAGGAGAGCCGCGCAGAGGGGCATCCAGTGGCCGGGGCGGAGGGGAACTCGTCGCACGGCGCTGCCTCCCGGGGACCCGCGTCACGGCAAAGGTCCGGACCAATATGGCGCCTGCGGGGCCGTCCCGGCAAGGGGGCCGCGCGGGTGGGGGCGTCCGGGCATTACGTATGCTGTGGTCTCTCCGAGGCGTGAACTGCCCCTACGTGATGTGCAGTTCATGCCCGCGGCGCGGACACGCTGTCGTCGCCGGAACCGCGCCGACGCGGGCGGCCGGAGGGCCGGACCCTCACCGGTCCGGCCCTCCGGACCCCCGTGAGCTGCTCCATCCGGCCGCAGAAATGGCCCTATCCGGCCGCACGATGCCAGCCGTACGCGTCTCCCGGCGCCCGGATGCGTGATGGTGTCCGGAATGTCCCCTACGGGAGGTTCCTCAGCGTGCGTTTTCCGTCGTTGGTGCCGGTCCTGGCCGGTGCCGCCCTGCTCGCCCCGACGTCGCCACCCGCCGCTGCCACGACGCACGGCGTCCCACCCGGGGCGCCGGTGGCCGCCGCCGAACTCCGGGCCAGGACACGGGACTGCGCACAGGTCTCGCACGGCCGCTACCGCGAGGACGCGAACGGCCCGGCCAAGGTCCGGGTGTGCGGCACCCGGGACGCGGTGTTCTGGAAGGCGGACCTGGACATCGACTGCGACGGCCGGCCCGGCACCCGCTGCAACCGCCGCACCGACCCGTACTTCTCCCCGGCCACCGCCTTCCCCCAGTCGGACGGCCGCCCCCTCGACGCCGAACGGCTGCCGTACATCGTGATCCCGCCCGCGAGCGCGCTCTGGGACCACCGCGCCCACGGCGTCCGGGGCGGCTCCGTGGCCGCCGTGCTCTACCGCGACCGGGTACGGTACGCCGTCGTCGGCGACACCGGCCCCCGTGACATCATCGGCGAGGCGTCCTACGCCACCGCCCGCGCCCTGGGCATCGACCCCGACCCGCGCGCCGGGGGAGTCCCGTCCGGGGTCACGTACATCGTCTTCCGTGACACGCGGACCCGGCCGATCGAGGACCACGACGAGACGGTGGCCCAAGGGGAGCAACTGGCACGGCAGTTCGTCGGACGCACCGGCTGACGGAGGGCGGGCCGGCCCCCGGCGGCGGGGACCGGCCCGGTGCTCACGCCTTGCGGTAGGCGTACGCCTCGCCCGCGGCGGCCACCACCGCGTCGAGGTCGGCGCCCGTCGCGGCCGTCACCACGGCGGCCACCGCGCCCTCCACGAAGGGGGCGTCCACCAGGCGGGTGTCCGCCGGGAGTTCGTCGCCCTCGGCGAGCAGCGCCTTCACCGTGAGCACCGCGCTCCCCAGGTCGGTGAGGACCGCGACCCCCGCCCCCTGGTCCACGGCGGCGGCCGCCGCGGATATCAGCTCCGCGCTGGTGCCGAAGTCGCCGCCCTCCGTACCGCCCGCCGCCGCGACCGGCACTGTCGTGGCACCGCCCGCGAGGGCCTTCGCCAGCCCGGCCACCGACTCGGCGACCTCGGCGCTGTGCGACACCAGCACGATCCCGACATACCGCTCGTCACTCATCGGAGCCTCCTTCCGCCGCGGTCACGAGCGCGGCGATCAGCAGGGACGAGGAGGTGGCGCCGGGGTCCTGATGGCCGATGCTGCGCTCCCCGAGATAGCTCGCCCGGCCCTTGCGGGCCTGCATCGGGGTCGTCTCCACCGCACCGGACTCGGCGGCCCGGCGCGCCGCGTCGAACCCCTCGCCGAGCGCGTCCACGGCCGGGATCAGCGCGTCCAGCATCGTCTTGTCACCCGGCGCCGCCCCGCCGAGCGCCATGACCCCGTCCACCCCGGCCCGCAGCGCCTCCGCCAGCTGAGCCTCGCTGACCTCGGGCGCGTCCCCGAGCACCTTCCCGGCCCGGCGCAGCAGCGTGCCGTACAGCGGGCCGGAGGCGCCGCCGACCGTGGAGATGAGCTGGCGCCCGGCGAGGGAGAGCACGGCACCCGGCGACTGCGGCGCCTCCTTCTCCAGGGTGGCCAGCACGGCCGCGAAACCACGCTGGAGATTGCTGCCGTGGTCCGCGTCGCCGATGGCCGAGTCGAGCGCGGTGAGGCGCTGCGCCTCCCGGTCGACGGACGCGGCGGTCGCCGTTATCCAACGGCGGAAGAAGTCGGCGTCGAGCACTGGATCTCCTTGGCTGGTAGGGATGTTGGCCACTGACTCCGCCGTATCACATACCCCAGCGCAGTGCCGGGGTCCGCACCGGCGCGTCCCACAGCCGCAGCAGTTCCTCGTCGACCTGGCACAGGGTGACGGAGGCGCCCGCCATGTCGAGCGAGGTGACGTAGTTGCCGACGAGCGTGCGGGCGACGGCCACGCCCCGCTCCGCCAGCACCCGCTGCACCTCGGCGTTGAAGCCGAACAGCTCCAGCAGCGGGGTGGCGCCCATGCCGTTGACCAGGACCAGCACCGGGCCGCGCGGGGTCATGTCGTCCAGGATGGCGTTCACCGCGAAGTCGGCGATCTCCCCGGAGGTCATCATCGGGCGCCGCTCGCGGCCCGGCTCACCGTGGATGCCGATGCCCAACTCCAGCTCGCCGGGCGGCAGATCGAAGGTGGGGGAGCCCTTGGCCGGGGTGGTGACGGCGCTCAGGGCCACACCGAAGCTGCGCGAGCTGTCGTTGACCTGGCGGCCGATGGCCTCCACCCGCTCCAGCGGCTGCCCCTCGGCGGCCGCCGCGCCCGCGATCTTCTCCACGAACAGGGTCGCCCCGGTGCCGCGCCGGCCGGCCGTGAAGAGGCTGTCGGTCACGGCCACGTCGTCGTTGACCAGGACCTTGCCGACCTGGATGCCCTCGTCCTCGGCCAGCTCGGCGGCCATGTCGAAGTTGAGCACGTCGCCGGTGTAGTTCTTCACGATGAACAGCACCCCGGCCCCGCTGTCCACGGCTGCCGCGGCCCGCGCCATCTGGTCCGGCACCGGCGAGGTGAACACCTCACCGGGACAGGCCGCCGCCAGCATCCCGGGCCCGACGAACCCCCCGTGCAGCGGCTCGTGCCCCGACCCGCCGCCCGACACGAGCCCCACCTGCCCGGCCACGGGCGCGTCCCGCCGGACGATCACGCGGTTCTCCACATCCACGTTCAGATCCGGATACGCGGCCGCCATCCCCCGCAGCGCATCGGCCACCACGGTCTCGGGGACGTTTATCAGCATCTTCATCGATGTCTCCTGGTGAGGCTAGCAGACGGGCCTCTGAGCAGCTTCTTCGCTGGTCAGATTGGGTGAGCTCACTTTTTGATCTTGGCGGTCCTTGGCGGCCTGATGCTGACTTCGTGCTGACTCTCGTGATGGGTCGCCAGCTGTCGATGGGTGGTCTGTGTCGTCGGGATCGCAGTACTACTGTCGGCAGTATCGACCTTGCGGCTGCGAAGGTCACGTGGAGGGGGACAGGTGCTTGTGCTCGCTCCGCTTGTCTCCGTCGTGCGTGGGGCAGGGTCAGCTCAAGCGTCGCGAGGTGTCTCCTGCTGTGCTCGACCTGCAGGGAATTCGAGAAGCGCGGGCCGTGCCGTGAGGGCTTCGATCCGACAGAATCGCTCTGCGCTCCAGGAAACTCGGTATCGGCCATTGGGGTGATCTTGACGGTGAGGAATGGGCGCGTGAGCACTATGCGAAGAATAGCCGGTGAGGCCGACCTTCCTATGAAATGCCGGGTTCAGTGAAAGTCCTAAAAACAGGTCCGTATCCCGAGTAAAGGTGCAGCTCACGGAGTCTGCTCCCCGCGCACGCGGGGATGGTCCCAGCCGTCCGTACGCCTCCAGCAGCCGGGTGTACTGCTCCCCGCGCACGCAGGGACGCCCGACCAGCTGGCGCGGCGTGCTGGCTCTCGCGCTGCTCCCCGCGCGCGGGGAGCTCTTCCCGACGGGGCTCGCGCCCAGAGCTCGGCCCGCCACTGCTCCCCGCGCACGGGGCCCCGGCAGGGACAAAACTGAAGGAGCATCACCGAACCTGCTCCCCGTCCACGCGACCAGCACCGCAGCGAAGTGCGATTCAAGTCAACCAAGCCCGCTACGAGCCCTGCATAGAGGGACAAGCGGGGCCGCCGTCCGGTCGTCTTGCTGAAGGGAAGTGGTTCTGCTGCTCGCGCGGATAGCCTTCTCACGTCCGGCCCACCGACACCAGCGACGGGACATGACGTTGGTCCCGGTGCCAGAGCAGGAGGCAGCCAGCATGATGCACCGCGACATTCCCAGTCACGAGCACCTCCTGGCCCCGGCTGCCATCCTGGAGTTCTCTGACGACCTCCGCGTGGCCGATGTCCGCCCGCTTCGCAACTTTCTCGCCGCGCGCCTCAGCGAACTCGCCCGTGACCAGGAAGAGGGCACCGACGCCCGATGGGCGGCCGAGCACCTCGCCCGGACCATCGACGCGGCCTGCCGCGACCTCGCTGATGCCCTGGTCTCCTGGGAAATTGAGCTCACCGAGGGCGACATCAACCGACCGGGTCACGTGCAGCGGCTACGCCAGAACCTTGCGACCGGCTGGGACCGGCTTGTGCAGACCGCCCAGCGCTACGCCGGCCACCCCGACTACCTTCCCCGCTGGCGCCCCCTGCGCTACTGCTGCGTCGAACACGCCGAGTTCGTCGAACAGGCCCTCGGTGACGCAACCGACTCTGGCATCCTCTACTCCGGCAGCCCGAGGCATGATGAGTGAGCGTTCCTCTCCCCCTGGACGGGCTGCCGTTGGCCGCACGCACGCAGCGGCGTACACGTCAGCAGCAGCGTCGGATCCAGCTCGTCCCGCAGAACCCGCTCGCGGCGCTCAACCCCCGACGCACCGTGGGCCGGCAACTGACCCGGCCGCTGCGTCTGCACACCAGCCTGCCGAGGAGCTCGCACCCTGGGCGTGTCGCCGAACTCCTCGCCCAGGTCGACCTCTCCGCGACCACGTCGATCGGTATCCGGGCGAACTGTCCGGTGGACAGCGCCAGCGCGTTTCCATCGCTCGCGCGCTGGCCGCCGGGCCCGACGTCCTGCTCTGCGACGAGGTGACGTCCGCTCTCGACGCGGACACCGCCACCGGCATCATGGACCTGCTGACCCGCCTGCGCGCGGAACACGGAATGACCCTTGTTCTAGTGTCCCACGAGCCCCACGTGGTGGAGCGCTACGCCGATACCGTCCACCTCCTGGACGAGGGGCACCTCACCGGCAGCGGTCCAGCATCCGGATCGCTGCTCGGGTAGTCCCAGCGGGGGCGGCCGAGTCGTTGTGCGTCGGGCGGAGGTTCAGGACGCGTGCCGGGCGTGCCGGTTCGTTTCGGCGACGTCTTTGCGCGTCACGGTCAGGAAGGCCACAAAGCCGAGGATCGCGGCTGTCCAGGACAGCGTGACCGGACCCAGACCCCACCCGAGTCCGCCGCGAATCTGAGCCAAGGCCATCCAGTCGGCGAGCGAGGCACCGAGGGGACGGGTCAGCACATAGGCGGTCCAGAACGCGGCGACCGCTCCCAGCGCGCCCATTCGAAATGCCAGAGCGGGAATCCCAATGGTTACGGCGAACAGCGCGATCGAACCCAGATATGCCAGGCCAGTTGATGCGGTGAGGTCACCGGCCGCGGTGCCGAGGGCGAAGGTGGCGAGGACGGCCGCCCAGTAGAAGACCTCGCGACGTCGGGTGCGGATGCTGTGTATCGACAGGGTTCGCTCGCTGGCGTACCAGATGGCGAACACCGCCGCCAGGGCGATCACGAAGAGAGGCGTGGACAGGGTGTAGGAGACACCGAGGGCGACGTGCAGGACGTCGGCGGTCATCGTGCCGAACACGCTGACCATGACGATCGCTGTCCAGTAGACCCAGGCCACGTAACGACGCACGGCGAACTGCAGGACGAGCGACGCCACGAAGGCGATGCCGCCGAGGGCCACTGCCGGGATCGGGCCCAGGAGGCGGGCCAAGAAATCGGAAGCGGTCTCGCCCATACCGGTGGTGAGGACCTTGATGATCCAGAAGTAGACGGTCACTTCGGGCACCTTGTTGGCGCCCTCAGCGATGCGGACGCGGGCTGTGGCAGGAGGCCGCTGACCGAGAACTTGCTCTGTACTCATGATCCGCACTTTCGCATAATCAACTGCTATTCATACAGCCTCTTTTGCCATCGTTTTGGAGCTTCAGGTGCAGGAGTTGCCATGCGCTCGCGCCAACCTGATCACAACCTGAAAGATGTGAAAGAAGTACTGGTCGGCGCGGAGGCAGCGCTGATATAGGAGGCTTCAGTTCTGTATTAGGGAGCCCGTCACGGGGTCTGAAGGACGGCCTCGACTGCCCAGCCTCTCCCGGCGGGACCGGCATGCAACCTTCCCCCGCACCGGGCCGCGTGTTCTCGCATGCCCGCCAGGCCATATCCCTCCTGGCGTGCGCGGCCACGTGATTCGGAGTCGCCATCGGCCGGTCCACCGTCCCGAACCGTGATGACAAGACGGGGCCCCGAGACAACGACGACCAGCTTCACGCGGGCTCCGGGTCCAGCGTGCTTCAAGGAGTTGATCAGGGCCTCCTGGGCGATCCGGTAGGCAGTGAGCTGCACCTTCCCGTCCAAGTCGTCGACGTTGCCCACCGTTCGGTGCACCACATTCAGGCCGACGGCGCGCACCCCCTCACACAGCGCACCGATGTCCGCCAGGCGTGGCTGGGGCATCAGTCCCGGACCCTCATCCTGGGCATGTTCGCCCAGGACGCCCAGAACACGCCTCAGTTCACCCAGAGCCTGGCGCCCGGCGTCGGAAATGCTTCGGAGAACCTCCGGGCCCGGCCGCTGCCCCGACGCGTTCACCCGGAGTCCGGCGTCGGCCAGCGTGACGACGACAGCCAGGTTGTGGCCGACGACGTCGTGCATGCCGCGGGCGACGCGCGCACGTTCCGCCGCGGCCGCGAGCCGGCTGCGCTGATCGCGTTCGGTCTCCAGACGGGTCGCCCGGTCCCGCAGACCGGCGAGCTGGGCCCGCCGGATACGCACCGTCAGACCTAGGGCGACAGCGGCGGTCGCCGTGCTCAGCAGGAAGAACAGCGAGACCCAGACCGACAGGACGCCCGACACCCGCACTGCGGCCGGCACCAGCGCACTCGCCGTGATGCCACAGCTCCAGAGCAGTTGTGGTGTCCGTGCTCTCAGGGCGACGCCGTACAGGGCGACGAACAGGGCGATGTCGGCACGCAACGCGGTACCCAGGAACCACTGGAGGAAGAACACGGCGGCGATCACGCCGAAGGCGAGTGCCGGTCGGCGCCTTCGCCACAGCAGCGGCAGAACGAGCCCGGCCTGCAGCGCAAGTATCTCGATTACCGGCAGACGTGCGGGGGTGAGCCGGAACCGCCCGGCTTCGTCGCCGTCGTCGATGCCGTGCAGTAGGTCGGGCACGCAGAAGACCGAGACGACCAGCGCCACCACCGCGGCATTCAGTACCCACGGATGTGCCCGATCTGCCCGGCGTAGACGTTCACCCAGCCGGGAGGACAGGGCAGTCAGGGATCCTGTACCGCCGCTCTCTCCGCCGGCGACGGTGACCGGATGGGCGGTACGCGTAACCAAGGTCATCCACTCATCCCGAGGAAGTCAGGCGTCACTGCGCATCAGCCGGTACACGGCGCCGGCCGGCGCCAGTGCGGTCCCGGATGCACCGATCTGGCCTTGAGCAGGGTGCCGGTCATGGAGGCATTTCCTTTGGTGGCGCGAGACGCATCCCTCGCCGCATGGAGTTGCCTCAAGAATCGCCACTCATCGGTGCATCGACTCGAGGTGAGCGGAGTTTCATCGACGTATTCAGTTTGCATTCAGGTAGTCGGCCTGATCGCACAGTTTTCAGGAGCGGCCGGTTTTCATGCGTCGTCGCGTCGCACGAGGCGGTACCCGTTCCCGTTGCCTGACGGTTTCCGACCCGGTGTACGCGGGCGGTGGTTGACGGGAACGTAGGATCTTGGCTTCGGTGGCCTGGCACTCCGCGCCACATTCACCAGAGCGACCAGCATGGGAGATGCTCTCCAGATCCGACGGAGCTTGTAGCGCTGAGACCTGCCATGGCGGCGGCCTGTTCCCAGGGCACGCCGTTCTTCAAGGCGAGTACTACGACCCGAATCGACGCGGGACTTCTCGCTCCTGGTCCAAGTCCATGTGCTAAAGCCAGAGATGAGGCCGCTCGGACGGCACTGGCGAAGTCCTGGTCGCTCTCCAGCCACCTGCGCAACAGGTGCTCGGGTACACCTGCCCACAGGGCTGCTGCCGCCGGCCCCACCCCTTGCGCGGTCGCCTGGAGAACCTCGGCCATGCGCACGACACGTTCGTCCCGTTCGCTGGGCAGCCCGTCCACTGGGATGCGGAGGGTTCGTTCGACGTCCTCACTCGCCGCCAGCCAGGCCAAGACTCGCTCGGCCTGCGGCACGGCGGGCCTCCCCCGCCGGCCCCTCGCTGAGCTTCCCGAAGGCTCCGGCGTCCCGTCGGTGAAATTCGCCGCGGCAGTCGCCTAGCGCGACCGCCCACCTGCTCAGCAACGTCGAGCCTGGTGAAAACTTCGGCCAGCAGTAACAGGACACGGGCCTCACCGCCTTTGACGACCCGCTCCTGAGCCGCCCCACCCGTGCTCTCACACGGGTGGGGCGGATTCGTTCCGGTGGCTTCGGCGCGGTCCTTCCCGAAGAAGTGACCCGGGCACCACTGACAACAGGGCCCTGGTAGCGGCGCCAGCCCAGTTTCAGGGCCCGTAGGACGTGTGCGTACTGCTCGCCACGAAGTCCCGGCTCGGCACCTGCGGGTACGTGATGACCGCCGCGTTGTTGTCGTCGGCCAAGGGAGCAGATCTCATGACCAGCGATGAGCTCCCGTCTCATGACAGGTGATCTCCGAGCCCAATTCGCCGAGTACGACCGAGCCGTGGCGCTGGCCAACGAGACCTACCGGGGTATGAGCTCCGACGAGCGCACTGTCCGAGCTGTCGCCGGAAAGCAACTCGCCGAACACGCTCCAAGCGACCGTGCTGACCCAATGTGCATCGGATGCGAGGGTGCTACCTGGCCCTGCACTACTGCCCGGGGTGCCATGAAATACGTCGACCCGCGCTGGAACTGAGTGCACTGTACGTCTGTCTCCAATGGACTGACGGTTCATGAAAGCGCATCAGCCTCATGTCCGGACGTCCGAAGGAGACATCCTGACTGGTCGGCCGGCTTCGCTGCTGAAGCAACTGTGTGCGCCGAGATGTTCCAAGCCGTCAGCCGCAGCGACAACCTCGTCCTCGAGGACCGACTCCGGGACTGGTCCGAGAACCTCCGCCGCCGACAGCCCTGAGCTCAGCTCGCCCATCCGATGTCACGGACCTCGATCGCTCCGGCGTGCGGCATGTACTGGATTCAGCACCGTCGGCCGAACGTCTCCCGGATCTCCTCCACCGAGCCCGGGTCACGGACATCGGGCCACGCGTGCGGATCCATCCGTGCGACCTCCACGAGTGCCATCACCTCCCGCCGGGCCCGGTCGTCAGGGAGTTGTGCCATGACCTCCACCGCGAGTTCCTCCACCACCACGCCGTACCCCATTCCGCACACCCCCGTCTGATCGACTCGGGCAGCAGCGTACGAAGGAACCGCCGATCACGTTCCCACCTGTGGATAACTTTGATCGGGCGGCGAGGGGCTCGGTATGACGCGGGACCGGATCCGGTTGCCGGTCGTCGTGGGGCGGGCCCGGTCGAACGCGCGCCCTCAAGATCAGGCTGCTGTCGGCTGCCAGGGAGCAGGGTCGTGAGCGAAGAGCGCCGGAGTCACCTCACGCTGACCGGTTCGGCCTCGGTGGCCAGCTCCGCCAGGATGTCGCCGATGCCTTCGATCAGATGGGAGAATCTCTCGTCGCCCAGTCCCGCCCTTACGCATTCCACGACACGAGCGGCCCATGCCGCCTGCGGGGTGAGGTCCAGGTCAGCGTCCCACCGCTTGTTCGTGGCGAGCTCCCGGAAGGTGAACGCCAGGAAGCCGGCGGTCCTCAGAGCGCCTGGTGCGGTGTATCGCCGGTGGGCTTCTGCCGCCGCCAGGACCAGGCCTTGGGCGTTGGCCGGGTCATATGTCTTCATCGCGGTCTCGAATAGAGACCACGCGCCTGCCAGGTAGGCATCCACTTGTGGGCGCAGGCTGGGGGCAGGCTGATTGCCGAACCGGCGAGCCACTTCCTGATGCAACTCTGCGCGATCGATGACGTCGTTGAGGTCCATGCCCATACCGCTATCCCGACGGACAGCGGAGCTCATCAGGCTTAGCCGTAGGAGATGCCACCTTCACCTTGATGGCGCAGTGTCGCGAGCGGAGAGCACCACTGCCTGACGCCATGGGCGGGGCGATTGCAGACCCAGGCCGGCCGCCAGCGTGTCCCGAACCGAGGCAGACCTGCCGGAGACAACGACGTTCCCCCACGCAACAGCCGTGGGGGGAGCGCCCTCGTTGACCACGCCGCGCCGGTCAGGCTGGGGCGGCCTACTTCGCCAGCGCAGCGAGTGGGGAGCGCCGGCCTTTCACGACCGCGCGCAGCTGCCCCCAGTCGACCTCGGGGTGGGCGGGAATGACTGCGTCGACGGACGCCGTGGTGTAGAGCGCGACGTCGACGGCCCCCGCCCGGCTCGTGCCGAAGCGGACCTCGATCGACTGCGGGGATTGGAGCCAGCCGAGCCGGACCATGTGGTCGAAGTCGGCACGGCGCACCTGGAGCCGGGCGGCGGCTTGCTCGGGCCCCAGCGGGGTGTCGGCGGCGACCAGGTCCGCCAGGTCCTCGCGGCGGCAGACCTCCGCGACCTGGCTGGGGTGGTGCAGCGTCCCGTCCGGGTTCGCGCTCAGGTCGACCAGCAGGCCGCGGTCGACGAACCGCCGCACCACGAAGGCCGTGACGTTCGCCTTCTCGCCGATCACGTTCGGGGTGCCGAGCGCGTCGGCAATCCGGTCCGCCGCTGCGCCGCCGCCGATCGGCGCGGACGGCATCGCGGCCCGGATGGCGTCGGCGTCCAGCGCCTCCCCAGCGGCCCGGGACCACTGGTAGGACGACGCGTCCGGGTCGGGGATGAGGCCGGTGTGCCGGGCCCACCGTAAGGCCGCTGCGGGCACCTTCAGGCGCTTGGCGGCCTGGCTCGCGTCGTACTCGGTTCGTCGCATGAGATCACCTCTCGCTCGTTCGCCGGAAGCGGCGGACAGAACATGACAGAACACATGAAAAGCTGTCAATATTTCCTGGAACTAGGCAAGTTGGACGCACACCGCTAGGACTGCGCCCGCGTACGCGAAGGAAAATCACCCGCCCGGGTGCCGCTCCAGACAGGGCCGGACCACCGTGGTCGGGGCCGACCATGAGGCCGACCACGCCGGTCGCGACCCCCGACCACGGCGCCGGACGGGGCGTGTCCGGTCGGCACACCGGCTGCTACAGCAAGGCCGGCGGGGCGTTTACGTAGCCGCCGATTCGCGTGGGTCTACCGCAAGGTGGCCGCCACCGCGAGCCGGTCCTGGATCAGCAGACCGTGGACACCGTGCTCGCCACATACTGGGTGGACATCAGCGAGCGAACACGCTGCGCGGCCTCATGCCTGCCACCGCTTCTACCCCCCCGCTGGTCACTGGCCGACCCCGCATCCCGGCCGCCGCCCGCCGCTCCCGAACGGCAGCCACCTGCTGCCCCCCGCCACATCTTTCGTGGCTCCGCAATGGGGCCTCCGGCCTCCAGGGCCGGCATGGCTTCCGTCTCCTGTTATTCATGATCCGGGGGGTGTCACCGGACCCGGAGGCATCGACGGACCGCTGATGAAGGGCTTGAGCACCGGGTTCACCCGAGGCCGAAGGAGCTCTCCGTAACGTGGATGTGTCAGCTCGATGCTGAGGCAAGGCCGAACGAAAGCGTGATGGAGGGGCCTGCACGTGATCGACACCGGCGACATCGACGTCTTCCTCGGCCTGGACGCCGGCAAGGGCGAACACCACGTGACCGCCGTCACCCCGGCAGGAAAGAACGCGTTCGGCAAGCGCCTGCTCCGCTGACAGAGTTCGTGTTTTCTTCACGTGAGTGTTCCGGTGTGCGCTCCGAGGAGCGATGATGATCACGACGCCGGGCGATGCGTTCTCTGTACTGCGGCGCAGGGCGGGTGCGTGCGGAGACCGGTGGCCATGAAGGAGCCCGGAGTCTCTCCCCTGAGGGGCCGGTGGTGCGCGCAAGGTGTGTCCCGTTGCGCGCCTCCGCCATGCGTTTGCCCCGGCGGCGCCAGCTCTTGACGATCCGGAAGGAAACACGGTTCACGATGCGTGCGTTACACAGATCGGTGGCGAGAGCCCGGCGCGGGGTCGGCCCGCGCCGTGCTCTCGCCGATCGCCTGGTGGTACTGCTGCTTACTCTGGCCATGGTGGTGACCGGTTCCGCGCTCAGCGCGGGTCCTGCGGCGGCGGCCACCGCGCGGGAACAGGACTCTGGCGCGGCGTGCGCGGCGCACGCCACCTCGTTCGAGGTCACGGCCGGCGCCCCGGCCATGAGTATCCGCATGGGCTGCGCCGGAGACGCGGGTTCACTGCGCACGCTCGCCCACAGCGACAGCGACCTCGTCGTCGCCTTCGACTACAACGTGCCCGAGCGCCGCGACGAGACCCGCGCCCTGGCCCAGGACGCGGTCGCAGCCGTCCAGACCGACCAGACTTCCGGACACACCCTCGCCCAAGCGCTCTACGACCACGCGCGGGACAACGCGGTAGGGCTCTACCCGGCGACCGACGCCGGTGACTACGACGGCCGGATCACGGCCACGGGCGACAGCATCGTTCTCGTCCTGCCGACCGCAGAGGTCGGCACGAGCGCCACGTGGTGGCAGAAGTTCATCGCGAACGGGGTCGGCTGGGCCGTGAGTATCGGGGCGAGCGCCATCTGCCTCGCCCTGACGGCTCCCGGGGCTCCGCTCGCCGCCCCCGTCTGCCTGGGCGTGGGAGGCGCGACCGGCGCGTTCGTCACCGAAGCGATGAACGCGGCTTTCGACCACGCGTCCTTCGGGGACCCGGACACCTGGGGCGCCCTGCTCGGCGCCGCCTTCTGGGGCGCGGTGTCGGGTGCCGCTTCGGGCTACCTGGTCAAGTGGGCGAGCGACGCCGCCGGCACCTTCGTCACCGGGCTCCAGCTCAGCCTGCGCGGCTTCGCCGCCAAGATCGGCAACCTCGGCAACCCCTTGACGTACATAAGTGACCGCCTGAACGACATGGTGCCGGCCCTGCTACGCCGCCTGAACGACCTCCAGCGGGGCGTCGGAGGAACCGACGCGCCCTTGCGGGTCATGGTCGTCGGCGACTCGATGACGCAGGGGTACGAGGGTGACTGGACCTGGCGCTACCGCCTGTGGAAGTGGTTCCACGACCAGCGCATCGACGTCGACTTCGTCGGGCCGTACAAGGGGACCAAGGCGCAGGCCCAGCCGCAGCCTCCGGCGCGGCCCGCTCTGCAGGACGAGGTCCCCGGCGCCTCCCTGGACAACCCGGACACCTCCGGCGGCTACGCGGCGGGCGTCGACCCGGCCTTCGACAGCGACCACTTCGGGGTCTGGGGCCGTCAGGCGATGCAGGACAAGAAACTGATCCGGGGCATCGTGGCGCAGTACAAGCCCGACATGATCCTCGTCGGCCTCGGCTTCAACGACATGGGCTGGTTCGTGAGCGGTGCGCAGGGCACGCTCGACAGCATGAAGACGTTCGTGGACGAGGCCCGGGTCGCCCGTCCCGACGTGAAGTTCGCAGTCGCGGACGTCCCCCAGCGCACGTACATCGGCGGCCGGGACGACCTGCCGCTCAGCACCACCCAATACGACCTGATGCTGCGCGACGCCATCCCGTTGTGGAGCACCCCCGTCTCCCCGGTCCAGCTCGTGGACTGGTCGGGGAACTACACCTGCGCCCGTGACGCCTGCCCCGCCGGCTACGACGGGCTGCACCCCAACGCGCTCGGCGAGTTCCAGATCGCGCACGCCTTCGAGACCACCCTCCACGACCGGTACGGCATCGGCCAGATCGTCCCCGACGTGCCCCCCTCGGTACCGGATCGCCCGTCGGGCATCGCGGCGAACGTCCGGGCCGTCTCCAGTGACCTGGGTGTCACGGTCACCTGGGACCGGGTGTACGGCGCGCGCGGCTACACGGTCCGCTCCCGGCTGGTGGGCGCCACCGCGTGGACCGAGACACCGGTTCAGGCGAACCGCTACGACACGACCTGGACCCAGGACGGCTGGGAATGGGAGTACTCCGTCCGCGTCGACGACGCGGGCGACGGCACCTCGGCGTGGTCCCCCCTCGTCCGGGCCACCGCCCACCCGCACACCGCGGCGCCACCCACGGAGATCCTCACCCACCCCACCATGGACGGTGTGGACGTCACCTGGGAACCGGCGGCGGGGCCGTACAGCGACAGCGTGGACCGCTACGAGATCATCACCCTGGACAAGGACACGCCGGGCGCCGTCCTGCAGAGCACGGCGGTACGCGGCACCTCGGCGCACATCGGCGGGCTGACCACGGGGCACCACTATGTGGTCGCGGTGGCCACCTGGAACACGGTGGGCGGTGGCATGCCCGCCATCGCCCGGCCCGTCACCATCGGCGCCCGGACACCGCCGGTTCCGACGGACCTGCGCATCAAGTCCGTGGACGCCACGACGGTCCAGCTCGACTGGAGCGGTTCCCCGCAGGCCGCCGGATACCGCGTCTGGTACCACAAGCGCACGACGAGCAATCCCTGGCTGTCCGACGAGACCATCTCGGACACCCCCGGGCGGGGCATAGCCTTCCTCTTCCCCGGCAACTGGAACTTTGAGTTCGCGGTGACGGCGGTCAACGGGCAGATGGAATCGCCGCGCTCCGACACGGTCTTCGTGCCGGAGCCGCCGGGCACCGGGGGCGGCAGTACCGGCGCCCCCGGCACGGGCACGAGCGACGCCTTCCGTAAGGCTGCCCGAACGGGCGACGCCTCCGCTCCGGACGTCGGCCAGGATCTCGCCCGGCTACGCAACGCCCCGACCACCTCCCCCAGCTCGGTGCCCACCGCACACCCTCACACGTAGTTCCTCGCCGCCCTCCGTATCACCACGCGCCCTGCGTGCCCCGGCTCGCCGCCGGGGCACGCAGGGCGCTCAACTCGGCCAGGACCACGACGCGGCAGGCACCCGATGAGCGACACCTACGTCGTGCTCCACGACCCCGACGGCCTGGCCGAGGTCGAACTCCTCCCGGACCGCACCTCGTACGAGGCACTCGTCACCGCCGTCCTCGCGTGGAAGGACCCGGACCTCGCCCCCGTGACTACGGGCAGATCGCCCCGCAGCTCACCGGGCATGCCCGCGCGGTTCTCCGGCGCCCGCGAGCAGTTCTCCACCGTCATCCTCGCCCGGGTCAGCGCCGGCATGTGGCAGCGGTTCGCCCCAATAGTCGACCCTGCCCCGAAGAGCAGCCCGCTCCCGGGCTGCGTCCATGTCGTCCAGGACGGCGCCGCCCACCCGGCTCAGGTGCCGCTGATGACCGATGCCGAAGCCGCCGACTGGCTGACCGCCACGGCGGCCCTGTACCGACTCGGCGTTACCCCTTCGGCACTCGGACATGATGCCCCTCTCGGGCCGACGCTCCATCTACTCCGTGCTCGGCCGGCCCACCGGTTGCCGGCGTTGGGTAGCGGTGCGCGTGCGCTCGGGGACGAGGAAGAGGATCATCACCGGGACGAGGTACAGCAGCCACACGATGACCTGGAGAACGGTCGGGTCGGGCTGGAAGTTGAAGACGCCCTTCAGCAGGGTGCCGTACCAGGATTCGGGCGGGATCGTGCCGCTGATGTCGAAGGCGAGGCTACGGAGACCGGGAAGCAGGTCTCCTTCCTGCAGGTCATGGATGCCGTAGGCAAGAACGCCCGCGGCGACGAGGACGAGCATGGCGCCGGTCCAGCGGAAGAACTTGGCCAGGTTGATGCGCAGGGTGCCCTTGTAGAACAGCCAGCCCAGCACCACCGACGTGGCCAGACCGAGCAGGGCCCCGACAAGCGGGCGGACCCCGTCGCCGCTGGCCTGCACGGCGGTCCAGATGAACAGGGACGTTTCGAGTCCCTCGCGGCCGACGGCGAAGAACGAGGTGATGACCAGGGCGCCGGTGCCGAGTGCGAGCGCGGCGTCGAGCCTGTCCTGCAGTTCGCTCTTGAGGTGGCGTGCGGTGCGGCGCATCCAGAACACCATCCAGGTGACCGCGATGGCCACGCCGGTCCACACCGGCGCGAGCCGGCTCCGGTTGCCGGTCTTGACGAGGTAGGCGATGAGGATGCAGACGACGAGGCTCGCCTACAGGCCCTCGCGCAGTCCGATCAGGTAATTGCCGAACACGCCGGTTCCTTTCTCCGGTTGAAGCGGTGGGTGCCGTGGAATGTCAGGTGAACAGCCCCCGGCCCCACCAGTCGTCCGTGTCCCGGACGCCCGGCGGGACGGCGAACAGGGCCGAACCCACGTGTTGGATGTACTCGTTGAGCGCGTCGGAGCGAGCCAGGCTGGCCTGGACGGGAAGGAAGCCGGTGCGCGGATCACGCTGGTAGGCGAGGAAGAAGAGGCCGGCTTCCAGGCGGCCGAGGCCGTCGGTTCCGTCGGTGAAGGAGTAGCCGCGCCGCAGGATGGTCGCACCGCGGTTGGAATCGGGATGCGCGAGCTTGACGTGTGAGTCTGGCTTCATGGCCTTCAGGAACGGCTCGTCATGTTCCTTGGCCTTGCCGACCGGGGCACCATCGCGTTTGTCGCGGCCGAAGACGTCCTCCTGCTCCTGGGGCGAAGTGCGGTCCCAGGTCTCGATGTTCATCCGGATCCGGCGAGCCACCAGGTAGGAGTCTGCCGCCATCCAGGCGGTGCCGTCTCGCTCCGCGACCCAGACGTGCTGGTCGAGGGCGGTGGTGTCGGTGCCAGAGATATTGCGGGTGCCGTCCTTGAAACCGAACAGGTTGCGCGGGGTCTGCGCGTCGGGGGTGGTGGAGGAGGTCTTCCCGAAGCCGAGCTGGGACCAGCGCACGGCGACGGTGCCGAACCCGATCCGGGCCAGGTTGCGGATGGCGTGCACGGCCACCTGCGGGTCGTCAGCGCACGCCTGTACGCACAGATCACCGCCGCTGCGAGCCGGATCGAGGTTGTCCCCGGGGAACCGCGGCAGCTCGGCCGGCGCGTCCGGCCGCCGGCCGGTCAACCGGTGGTCGAACAGGGAGGGGCCGAAGCCGATGGTCAGCGTGAGACGGGACGGCGGGAGGCCGAGTGCCTAGCCGGTGTCGTCGGGCGGCGCCTCCGGAATGCCTCCGTACGCGCCGTCACCGACCCGCACTTCGAGTCCGAAGCGGTCACCTTGACCGCGCCGTCGTCGCTCGTTGCCTTCTGCGTGCAGCCCGACTGGGAGACAACGACGGTTGCCGCAGTGCCGGCGCTGAGGAGAAGCGCACGGGATCTGGCGGACATGGGTGCCTCAATTCGCCAAAAGTCGACGTTACGGGCACGGTTGCCGGCCGCAGCGGAGTCTACATAAATGTAGACGGTGAGGAAAGGCTGTCCTTACTTGGGCAGGGGAGGGCTGAGGGCGTGTCAGTCGGAGGATCGCTCGCCTTGGGCGATCTCGACGCCGTGGTGCAGCCAGACTGCTCCGGCCGTCGACGATGCTCCGGCTGCCGAGCAGACGAGAGCCATCGCCAGCAGGGCCGGAACCATGCGTCGAACGGGTGCCGGAGCGAGGAGGGCCTTGACGCGGGCCGGCACAGGGCCGGTGGTGGCGCCTGGGGCCAGTGCCGGCGCTCCCGTGGCGCTGCGGGAACGACTCGCGGCCAGGGCGGCGCGCCCCACGGCGTGCGCCGTGACGTTGCGATCGCCGCAGCGACTGGCGGCGGCTTCGTCTGCCGCCCGCTCGGCGGCGAAAGAGATGTGAGCGGTGACAGCGGCCAGGGCAGGGTGGCACCAGCCGGCGATCTGAGCGGCGGACAGGAAGAGGTGGTGCTTCGCGGCGAGGTGGGCCCGCTCATGCGCGAGCAGTGCCTCACGCTGCACCGGATCCAGTGCCCGCAGCATGCCGGTGGTCACCACGATTCGGTCCGCCCGGCGCAGACCGCCCGGCAGCGCGAACGCGTCCGGACGGGGGTCACTCAGGACGCACAGTCCTCCGGCGTCCGGGACTCCGGCGACGCGCCTCCGTGCGGCACGCAGATGCGCCATCTCCAGTGCGGCTTGCCGCAGCGCCTGGTAACCGGCCAGTGCGAGACTCCCCCCTGCCAGCGCCGAGACGCCGAGGACCAGTAGTCGCGGTCCCGCTGCGAGCGGTCGGACCAGTTCCGCCAGTGCGGCCGCGGGGGGAAGCTTGAGGCTCAGTGGCAGCAGCAGGAGGCCGAGGCTCGCCACCACGCCGATGGCCAGGGTGACTGTGGCGCAGGTGACCGTCCACAGGGCGATCTCCGGCCGGACCCGTTCCACGGTGCGCCGGGCCAGCGGCGGCAGTGCCCAGGGGAGAAAAAGGGGAACCAGCAGCAGCGTGATCACCGGCTGCCTCCCTCCAATAGGCGCTTGAGCTCCGCCTCGTCGCTCGGGCTGAGGCCTTTGACGAATCGCGCGAGCACCGTGCTGCGGTCGTCATCCTGGTTCAACTCGCGGTGCATGCGCTGCGCGGTCAGGCTATGAGAGTCCTCGACCGCGAAGTACAGGAAGCCGCGCCGGCCCGGGGTGCGCCCCACCGCTCCCTTGTCGTGCAGCCGCGCGAGGAGAGTCGCCACCGTGGTGCGGGCCAGCTCTTGGGGTATGGCGGCTCTCACTTCGGCCGCCGTGCGCGGCTCGGTCGCGGCGCATAGTGCTGTCAGCACGCTTGCCTCGAGCTCGCCGGCGGGCCTGCGCTCGCTCGCTGCGTCAGTCATGGAACCGTCCCCTCCAACTGATCGTCTACAGTGAAGTAGACCGACTACTACCTTGTAGACGCAAGTCGTGGAACGTTGCCGCGTCCTCGCCGCGCTCCAGTTTCGTCCGTATCCGGTATACCCGACAGCCATTATCGAAGGGGCCAGCGCCGATGACGCTCGTGCACCAGGCAGTACCCTCGCTTCAACTAGCCGTGAACCTCGTCGACGCGCAGTCGCTGCTCGCCGCCTTCGGCACACTCGGCATCGCTGTCGCCATGTTCGCCGAGGCCGGCCTGCTGATCGGGTTCTTCCTGCCGGGCGATTCGCCGCTCTTCATCGCCGGGCTCCTGCGCGCCTCGGGTTCGACCGGCGCGTCAGGACGCCTTTCGCTCGGGTGGGTCCTCGTCGCTACGGCGACTGTCGGCCTGGTAATGGCCGGATACGGCCTGGGGGCGTCGGTGCCCAACGTCGACCGCTACTTCCT